>JAKOEO010000021.1 GCA_022321325.1 Candidatus Magnetominusculus sp. LBB02
TGCTTGTTTTTACAACGGATTTTAGCCTTGTTTAATTACGACTGTCGAAGGTGAGATTAAACTACATGTTAATTATCATAATTGTCAAGATTTATTTTTATAATTTCATTAGTGTCAGATTAAGATAAAGAAGGTTGTCTGATAGGTTTGTAGACGCGACAACGATTAAATAGATGCCGAAAGTTTAGACCTAGCCGGTGAGTAATCCGACAAGGTTTGACAGGTTAAGTTAATTTTCTATTGCGGTTTATGGGTTGAAAGAGTGGGGGGTCTAACCAGCATGTATTGCAATACAATGCAATATATACTGCGGGTTCGACCCCGCTCTTACTGTTAGGGAATGATCAGCGTCGGTGAAACCGAACCAATCACTTATAATTCATGCAAATTCTATGCCATATGAGGTTCTCTTTAATATCAATGCGTTGCATATAGTGCGGCTTGTCCCCATTTCAGTGTTGTTCCCCATATGGGGATTTCTTTAATATCAATGGGTTATATATAGCGAGGCTTATCCCCACTTTATTGCTATTTCCCATGTGTGTATTTCTTTAATATCAATGGTTTGTATATTATCAGGCTGTCGTTTTCGACACATTCTGTATGAATTGCGACACATTTTGCCGCTTATGGCTTTCTCAGCTCCTCAAGGTACTGCTGCGCTAACTCCGCCCTTATCGGGTCTGACGCCTTATAATATTCTATTACCTTGTCCGCTATCTCCCTGTGATTAAACGGCTTCACTATGTAGCCCTGGATGCCAAGCCTCAGGCAATTGTTGATTGTATCAAGGTCGGCAACCGATGTGGCCATCACTATCGTCGTCTTTGTGTCACCGCACTGCTGCCTTATGTGCTGCAATACCTCATACCCTGTCATATCCGGCATCACAATGTCCAAGACCACTATGTCCGGCCTAAAGCGCTCATATGTCTCAATCGCACACCTGCCGTCTTCGCATGACCGCCTCTTAAACAGCGAGCCGTTTCTCACTCCAAGATAATACAGCCGCCGGATCTTCTTGTCATCATCCACTATCAGCACCCTTATGTGCCTCATAGATAATACGCCTGAGTCCTCTGCGTTTTGCATCGTGTCTCCTCTGTCTCTCTCTCTCTAATATACTATGCGCACATTTTCTATATAGTTTGAAAGCTTATCAAGCAGCTTGAGTATTTCGCCGGTATTGTCTGTTTTTGCCGCCTCTTCAATCGCCTTTCCAAGGGCCGTAATGGCCTCAAATCCATAGCCGCCGCCTGCGCCTTTGATGTTATGCCCTATCTTCTGAGCGGCTCTGATATCTGCCGCGTTTAGCGCCTCCTGTATCGCTTTAATATCGCCGCCGACTTCTTTCAGAAATGTCGGGATGATATGCCTTAGTTCAGGGTCAATGCTGACTGTCATATGGTCAGAGATATTAACGGGGGCCGTCGCCGCCGGCATAGGGGGTAGGGCAGGGCTAACCGCAGCTTTCGCATTAGTCAGCCTTACTATTGTCTCCATCAGGGCAAGTTTCTTTATAGGCTTGGATAGATGTGCCGTGCAGCCGGCGGCAAGGCTCTTCTTTACATCTTCGTCAAGGGCATAGGCCGTCAGAGCGACGATTGGAACCGGTCTTAATCCGCTGAGTTTCTCATGTTTTCTGATTTCCTCAGTGGCCTGTAGCCCGTCCATTACAGGCATCTGTATGTCCATCAGGATAATGTTGTAGCCGCCGGCTTTGGCCTTGTTAACTGCCGCAGCGCCATCCTCTGCCGTATCAACAATGTATGGCATATTTTTGAGATATGTCTGGATGAGAATGCGATTTTGCGCATAGTCCTCAACCAGCAGTATATGTAATGGCTCAAGGGTGTCGTATCTAAATGAGACAAGCTCATCGGTCTGCGCCTCGGCCTTGATTTCATATCCCATAGCCGTGCGTACTGCGTTAAGAAGGGCGGCCTTTTTAACCGGCTTTACAATGCAGGCATTTACCCCTGCTGCCATAGCCTTTTGCCGGTCACCGGTGTCTGAAAAGAGCATCATAATAGTGGCTTTTGCAAGGGCGTCCTTTGTTATAATTCTGGCCGTCTCAAAGCCGTCCATTGCCGGCATACGGCTGTCAAGCAGGACAATGTCATATGGCGACTGACTTAGCCTCTTCAGGCCGCTTGCCGCATCCACCTCGGCTGCCGCTTCAATCCCCATATCGGCTAACTGCCCGGTTAATATCTGGCGGGTTGAGGCGTTGTCGTCTATGATCAAGGCTCTAAGGCCGGCAAGGCCGTCTGTCTGCGGCTTTGGTTTAATATCGTCGCTCAATCCAAAACCTGCCGTGAAGTGAAACGTACTTCCTCGTCCATGTTCGCTCTCTATCCATATCCTGCCATCCATCAACTCGACAAGTTTCCTCGATATTGACAGACCAAGCCCCGTGCCGCCGTATTTGCGCGTTGTGGATGAGTCGGCCTGTGTGAATTTCATAAATATCATGTCAAACTTATCTTCAGGTATTCCTATGCCGGTGTCCGATACTGAAAACAGGAGATGTGCAGCGTCTTCGTCTTTGAATTCAGGGTCGTTTGTTATGCGTAGCAGCACCTCGCCGCAGTCTGTAAATTTAATGGCGTTTCCTATAAGATTAATCAGTACCTGGCGCAGTCGTCCCGGGTCGCCAATTATATGGCCTGGGACATCGGGATATATATGATAGTTCAGCTCAAGTCCCTTCTTATGAGCGCGAACTGAGAGGATTTCAAAGATCTTCTCAACAACTTCAGATAGATCAAAGCTGACACGGTCAAAACCAACTTGCCCGGCCTCGATCTTAGAAAAGTCTAAGATGTCGTTAATAATATCGAGCAGGTTCTCGCCTGCCGTTTGAAACGCTGCGACGTATTGGCGCTGCTCGGCGGTAAGCGTGGTCTCCGTAAGCAGCTCTGCCATGCCGATGATGTCATTCATAGGGGTTCTTATTTCATGGCTCATGCTTGCGAGGAAATCGCTCTTGGCGCGGTTGGCGTCCTCGGCTTCAGTCTTTGCCCTTCGCAGCTCAGCCTCTGCCCACTCCTGTTTTTGCGCGTAACTGACTATCTCGGTTACGTCCTCAACGGTGATGAATATGTAGTTAATTACATCATTTTCGTCTCTTAAGGGCCCAAGCGTACAGGTCTGCTGCATGTACTCAAAGTCAGCCGCATACTGCCCGGTGAGCTTAAATGGGAACAGGTAGTTGTGCAGCTTTTGGGTTAAGAAGATAAAATTTCCAAACGTGAATATGGACTTACAGCTCTTCAAAAATGATGGCTTATCCAGATTCGGGAAGTAGTTGAGCAGTTCAGCCCCTATAATATCGTCGCTTTTAATGCCGCTTTGCATCACCAGCCAGCGGTTCCAATAGACTACTTTCAGTTGCCTGTCAATAATCGCCACTCCTGTGTTAAGCATATCCAGAAGCTGATGCGTTATTAGCTGAACGACTTCCATAATATGTCAGACCCCCTCTGCAAAACACTATGCTAACATATAGCGGCTGTTGGCGGCAAATCACTACACAAGCGCCCATGAGTGTCATTTAACTTTGGCGGCTATTGCAAAAATTTATACATTACATTATACTTATAGCTGGTTGTTAGCTGATTAGTTGTTTGCCAAAAAACAATCAGGAGGAATTATGAAACGAAGAGCAGACCAGAGAAAACATCACAGAAGTAATACCCCACACGAGCGTATAGCACTTGCCTGTCAGGGCGGGGGTTCTCTTGGGGCTTACCACGTTGGCGCATATGAGGCCATGGCCGAGGATGGCTATCTGCCAGATATAGTCTCCGGTATCTCCATAGGGGCATTTACTGCCGCTATAATTGCCGGTAACGACCCGGATGTACGGCTGCAGAAGCTGAATGAGTTTTGGGATTATATCTCATGGCCTGAATTCGAGTATCTTTCTAATTGCCTCAAGCATTTTCCAGATATCTCTACTCAACTAAGAAAATCTCACAACACTATTAGCTCTGTGCAGGGATTTGTTTTTGGACAGCCTCACTTTTTTGTTCCACGCATTCCGCCGCCCCAGCTCGCACTATCAGGCACTACTGAGGCTACAAGCTGTTACGACACTGATCCTTTAAGGGATACGCTGCTGAAATTTGTGGATTTTGACCGTATCAACGAAAATAAGACACGCCTAATCCTTGGGGCAACGAAGGTTAAGGATGGCACGCTGGTATTTTTTGACAGCGCCAGCGCTAAGATTACTCCTGAACATGTCATGGCAAGCGGTTCAATGCCTCCCGGTTTTCCAGGAGTACGCATAGACGGCGATTTATACTGGGACGGCGGCTGCGTTTCAAATGCCCCGCTTGACGGGATACTGGAAGCAGAGCCTAAGAAAAGCACCCTTGCCTTTGTGGTAGATTTGTTTAATCCTAAAGGGAAAGAGCCGAAAAATATGGATGACGTTGCCATACGCCAAAAAGAAATCCTCTTCGCCAGCAGGACTTCAAGCCACATTCGCAGGATAATCAAAAACCATAATCTGTCGCACTCTCTTTCAGCAATTCTCAACGGCCTGTCCAAAAGTGCGGAGAGCAAATCATTGATAAAAGAACTGAGATTACTTGCCAAAAGCCATGACATTGATTACGTTGCTGACCTTGACATTGTACACATTGTCTATGACGCACCGCCTTATGAGGTGCCTACTATGGACTGCGAGTTTTCTAAAACATCCATCGAAGACAGGTCTGAACATGGGTATGCCGATATGAAGGAGACGCTTATAGAGTGCCCGTGGCTTGCGGCGAAGGCTGCGCATGTTGGCTCAAGGGTATATAAGTGCGTGGGTGGACAGTGCCATGAGGTTGATGTCTGAATAGTTGTACTAAGCATCCCCCGCGGCAGGGCCACGGGGGGCTTGGAGTGTTTATTAGTGGCCTACCATGTTTGTGCCGTCATAGCAGGTATAGCCAGTCATATTTCTCTTGGGAGATGTGGTTCCCTGAAAGCATGATATCAATACTGTTTGGCACGCTGATGACAATTTGTGCTTAATCTCCTGATTCATTACGTTGTCTATTATAATCCCATCTAATATGTATATCATTCATTATGACATTTATTTGGATAATGTCTCATTTTCGGGCTACACTATACAACCAAAGCCCTTGACAAATATGTAACACATGTTCTAATATAGTTTCATGTTACATAGCAACAAACACAGGTGGCTGCTATTCTTCTACAGTATTGCGGCTAAGCCTGTCAGCGGTCGGGTTAAGGTCTGGCGGCGGCTTGTTCAGGCCGGGGCGGTTCAGCTTAAAGACGCCGTGTATGTGCTGCCTTATACTGACGCGCACTTCGAGTTCTTCCAGTGGCTCTCATCAGAAGTCGTCTCTCTGGGCGGGGAGGCTATGTTTATCAAGGCCGAAAAGATTGAAATGCTCGATGACGCCGCAATAATTAATCTGTTTAACCGGCACAGAAAGAAAGACTACGCCGCCCTTGAAAGACAGTTAAATGACATTGAATCAAGAATTATGCCGCCTCTGAAGGACTCCAATATTAAAAAACTCGCTGACAGCTTCCACAAGTGTGTAAAAGAACTCGGCGAGATCAGAAAGATAGATTTCTTCTCAGACGAGGGAAAGAGGCTGTCAGCTAAAATAGACGACCTCGGAGGCAAGTTAAAAGGCATCACCAGCCTAAGCGCCCAAAGTCAGCCCGCCATCGAACAAAAGAGACGCGAGGACTATCAGGGCAAGACCTGGGTAACACGGCAGCGCCCCTTTGTGGACAGAATGGCCTCTTCCTGGCTGATTAAGAGATTTATAGACAAGGCGGCGGCCTTTATACTAATCGCCGAGGGCGATATACTGCCCTCTGACGCGGCGGCGTTTGACATTGTGGGCGGGGAGTTTTCGCATGTGGGCACATTGTGTACGTTTGAGGTCATGGTGAAGGCATTTAGTATTAAGGACAGGGCGGTTAAGAAGATTGCCGAAATAGTCCACGAGATAGATATACGCGGCGATGAGTATAGAAATCCAGAATCGCCGGGAGTTGAAGAAATTCTGACGGGCATTCAGATGACGGCAGAGACTGGCACAGAGGCACTTGAAAAGGGGGCGGCAATCTTTGAGCTGCTCTATTTATCAAAGACTGGCTAAAAGTGTTCACATGGACAGCGGCGTTGTCCAAATTTTTAATACAAGGAGGCAAACAATGAAGGCAATATCGGAGATGGCGGCTGGACTTATGGCGGCGGCGGCAAGGACTGCCCCAAAGGCGGGCGGGAAGGATTTCATGGAGATAGTGGTGATTACAAAAGACGAAGACCTGAAGAGGATTGCCGGGACTATGAAAGAGTACGCCCCAAAGAGCACGAATGAGGCGTTTTGGCTGCGCGACGCCTCAAATATCGAACACTCAGAGGCGCTGGTGTTGATAGGTTTAGCAAAGGCCGTAACGGCAGGATATGACTGCGGCGGCTGCGGCTATGCTACATGTGCGGAGTTTAACAAGGCCAGAGAGCTGAAGGCTAAGGATATGGGCTACACGGGGCCGCACTGCATAATGAGGATGATGGACATAGGGGTGGCACTGTCCTCGGCGGCTAAGACGGCAAGCCTTTTAAGTGTGGACAACCGCGTTCAGCAGAGGGTGGGGGCGGCGGCAAAGGCAATTGGGCTTATTCAGGCAGAGGTAGCAATGGGAATCCCTATTAGCATTACGGGTAAGAGCATATATTTCGATAGACAAACGGCAGCTAAACATTAGAGGAATGGGGGCACAATGACGCCGCTTTATTTAGTGGGATTTTTCGCGCGATTTTCCTATGCCCTGGCCAGAAGCCCTGTGCTGCCGCTGTTTGCCATGTATCTGGGGGCAGGGCCAGAGGCTATTGGCATGGCGGTTGGGATTTCCACGGTAACGGGGATCTTCTTTAAGCTGCCGTCAGGGGCGCTGTCAGACATCATCGGCAGACGCCACACTATGCTCATTGGGCTGTGCGTGTTTGCCGTGATGCCCTTTACGTACATGTTTATACACGACTACAGGGCGCTGGTCATAGTGAGATTTCTGCACGGGTTTGCAACGGCAGTATATGGGCCGGTTGCGATGGCGGTTGTGGCGGACATCGCCGGGGAAAAGCGCGGTGAGGCTCTGTCGTGGTTTTCCTCTGTAACGATAATTGGCAATCTGGTTGGCGCTCCTGTCGGCGGCTATTTGCTTCATCATGGTGCGGCGGCTAAGGAGCCAGTACTCTTTGATTTTCAGGTTGTGTATATCATAAGCGGCGTACTTGGAGTAGTATCTCTGCTTATAGGCATTAAATACTTGAAAGGAAAAGAAAATATTGAAACAGGAAAGTCACTGAAAGAGTCACTGAAGAGATTCGCCTCAGGCATTAAGGAGGTGGTAAGCGACAAGCGCGTCCTGATAACGTCCAACATGGAAGGCATACAGAACATGTGCATGGGGGCGTTGGAGGCGTTTCTACCAATATACTGCGTAAAGGTGGCGGGGCTGAATGAGTTTCAGGCGGGGCTTTTGTGGGGTGTGCAAGTGGTCTCCACAATTGTGTCCAAGCCGATAATGGGCAGGAATTCTGACAGGTACGGCAGGGTGCCTATAATTGCAGCAGGGCTGTTGATGTGTGCGGTGTCATTTGGGGCGATACCGCTGTTTACGAGTTTTACGCTTCTGATAGCGGCGGCGGTGGTCTTTGGTTTAGGCGAGGCATTTGTAACGTCATCGTCGGCAGCGCTTGTGGCTGACATATGCAAAGAGAAACACTACGGCACGGCAATGGGGACATTTGGCACGATATATGACGTGGGACATGCCTCTGGGCCTATTCTGACAGGGATATTGCTTGCTAAATTCAATAACAACTTTCAGTATTCGTTTTGGATATTATCAGCGCTGGTGCTTCTGACTATACCGGTATTTGTCCTGACTATGAGAGTGAAAAAGGTCTAAACGCCGGAGTTGGTTTTTGGCGTACAGGCATGACCGCAAGAGCAGGTCTTCTTGCCCCGTGCCTTTTCAAATGCCTCGCGGCCCTCTTTGTATGATAGTGCCGCGATAAAGAGCGCCCCGGCGGAGTCAAACCAGCCTACGCCCGAAAGTTCATAGCCGGCGCTTCCCAATAGCAGCACGGCTGACAGGTACATGCAGGTGCGGCTGCAGGCGGCGTCTGAAAGGATTGCCTGCGAGTTCAGCTTCGTTCCCACTTTGACTTTGAAATGGACTAAAAGCCACATTGACATAATAGAAATCAACGAGATAATAACGCCCCAGAAGGCGGTCTTTGGGTGTTTTCCCTGAATGATATTAATCGCAGAGGACACGGCAAGGCCGACTGCGAGGACATAGAATGCCCCGCCTGTGATGCGCAGCGCCTGCCGCTGAAATTTGTCCGCTTTGCCGTCAATATTATGCCTGATTTTTGCAACCATATGCCAAACGCCGACACCCGATACGACCTCGACAAACGAATCAAGTCCAAAACCAAACAGCGACAGCGCATCGTCCTCAAATCCAAGATATACAGAGACAAGCCCCTCAAGCAGATTGTAAAACACGGTAATCACGGCCAGAAGGATGGCCGCTTTGTAGAGCCTATCGAAGGGAAATCTCTTATCATCCATCACGGTAGATATATTATAGTCAAGCGCCGTGGGTTTAATCTATAGGGGGAGGTTGAAAATACAACGAAAACGTTTCACCATCCGTATGGACGCGCCTTCAATATTCTGGCTATAATTGAGGCTTTCATGTTACTATGAAATAGCATATGTCCTTTTTTGCAGCTCTAATGTATGCTCAGCGATAGTGGATGTACTTGTAGGTTGCACGAGGAACCTGAAAAATGATAAACAAATTGAAAAGCGCTGCGACCTCCGGCAGATACTCATACATATTGTCTTTACGCTTTATAATTCAGCTTATCTTTGCGCTGACGACCATATTATGTTTTCTTCTTGTAAATTATTTTGAGAGACAAAGGTCATTAAAACAGATTGTGCAAGAAGGCGAAAGAGAAGTTATGCACCTGACGGCGGACTTTCAAGATCTTCTGGAACATCTGCTTAGCGACAATAGTATGTATTTAGTCCAGAAACAGATAGAGTTGCACGGCTCTAACGTCAATTTTAGGAAGCTATTGCTGGTGGATAGAAATGACAATATTATTGCATCCAGTCCCCCGAAATGGATAGAACATAAAATTGGCGACGTACTGGAGGGCAATGAAAAGGAGAATTTTATAAGGAACATTGAAACTACTCTGTCAAATAGGAAGGCAAGCATCACTATAAGCGATAATCAAACCTCTATATATGCTCTAATTCCACTATATTACGGAGTATCAAATGACAGTCAGGTCAGTATTCTTGTTATAGATTATGATTTATCCGGGCAGATCGCCAGGTCGAATATGGCAATTCTATTTAATAGTTTGAAATACTCGATATTCTTCATCATCGCAAATATTCTTATGGTGGCGTCTCTTCGTATGTTGGTTATGCGAAGATTAGTCAAATTGAATGCGGTTGTTAACAGGTTTGCAAGCGGAGACATTGCATCGAGGGCTGATATTGGCGGTACAGACGAGATATCTAATCTTGCCGCCGGTTTAAATATAATGCTAGATAGGATTGTAGAAACCCAGTCCACTTTGCAGAGTTCTAAACGCGAATTATTCGATATGCTGGAAAGCATCAGCGATGGTTTTTTCACGCTGAACAGGGAGTGGCGTTATACATTTTTAAATACAAATGCCGCGAGAATGATAAAGCGAGAGGTCAAAGATATATTAGGAAAAATCATTTGGGATGAATATCCTGAGGCCATTGACACGCGATATTACCAGCTCTACAGCCATGTAATGGAAACTGGCGAGGTAACGCATTTCGAGGAGTACTATCCGGCGCTTGAAAGATGGTATGAGGGCACTATTTACCCCTATCCAGACGGCATTTCTATATATTTTCAAAATGTTACCGAACGTAAAATAGCAAGCGAGGCGATATATAAGTTACAGCAAAAACTCTCTACCCACCTTGAGCAGACCATGTTCGCAGTCATAGAATGGGACAGGGAGTTCAGGGTTCAGTACTGGAATCCCGCCGCAGAGAAGATCTTCGGATACACCAGGGAACAAGCCAAAGGCCGGTTTGCCTCAGAGCTGATTATCCCTAAAAGCATTCATGCAGAAATAGCTTCTGCATGGAATATTCTTTTGAAAAAATCAGACAGTTATTGCAATACCACTGAAAACATCACAAAGGACGGCAGGACTATTATCTGCGAGTGGGTCAACACGCCTATCACTGATAACGAAGGCAACATAACAGGCGTGATCTCCTTTGCCAACGATATTACCGAACGCAGGACAGTAGAGGAGCAGTTTAAGATAATCATCAGGACTTCTTTGGACTTCTTTTTAATGTTGAATAAAGAGGCCATGATTTTAGATGCAAATGACTCATTTTGCAATGCTATGGGATACTCTCGTGATGAATTGCTGAACATGTCCGTCATGAATATCGAAGCTGCTGAACGTCCGGATGAAATCAGTCAGCGTATAGAGCGAATTGTCTCTGTAGGGTCAGATAGATTCGAATCCAAACACAAGACAAGGGACGGCAGGATAATTGACGTTGAGATAAGCATAAATTATATGAAGGCAAGCGGAATTATGTTCGCATTCATTCGAGATATTACCGATAAAAAGAAAATGGCATACGAACTCAACGAATTCAACAAAACCCTGCAAATGAGGGTAAACTTAGAAGTGGAAAAAAACAGGGCAAAGGACCAACTCATTTACGAACAAATACGCCAAATATCAATGTCTGAATTGCTTGTCAACATATCGCACCATTGGAGACAGCCGCTTACCTCCACATCGCTTTTAATTCAGGACATCAGGGACGCTTGCCGGTATAATGAATTAGATGAGGCATATCTGAATAAGAATATAGACGTTGCAATGTCTGAGCTGAGGTCGTTATCCGCTATGATAGATAATTTCAGGAACTTCTATGTTCAGGATAGTGCACCACAGCAATTCAATATATCGGCAGGGATAAACAAGACTATTGCTCTTTTATCAGCGTCTTTCAAAGAGAGGGATATTATTGTAGAGAAGGAATTGGATGAGACCCTATCCGTACATGGTTATCATAATGACTTTGCCCAGGTAATCTTAAATATTCTAAACAATGCCATAGACAAATTTATAAAAAGTAATATTAGGGGGGGGATAATCAGGATAAAATTATATAGGCAAGACGCAGGGATAATAATAACTATTGCCGATAACGGCGGGGAAATCCCCTATGATATAATCGGCAACGTGTTCGATCCATATTTTACAACCAAAGACAAGGCAAGAGGGACTGGCATGGGGCTGTATATGGCAAAGGTATTCATTGAAAAGAATATGAATGGCTCTATCACTGTAAGAAATACTGATGGATGGTGTGAGTTTAGGATAGAGATATAAAAAGGAAAAGGAGCTGCAAAAACGCCTCCTTATCCTTGTTGAAAAAAAAACACCCCGCTTATTATGTTTAATGGTATAATACCGCCAATGAAACACTATACCCGGAGGGCAGGTTAATACTATGGCACAATCGGCTATTACTGAAATTTTCAGAAAGATGAAAGAGGCTGGCAATGGGGCAAAGGCATTCATTCCATATATCATGGCCGGGGAGCCGTCGTTAAACGCGACCTTGGACATCGTCCTTGAGCTTGAGGCGATGGGGGCTGATATTGTCGAGCTTGGCGTGCCTTTTTCTGACCCCGTTGCCGACGGCCCTACGATTCAGCAGGCCGCTATGAACGCCCTTAGCAGGGGCGTAACGCTTCATAATGTCATTGATTTAGTTGGCGCTATAAGGAAAAAATCGCAAATTCCCATCGTTCTGATGACGTATTTTAATCCGGTGCTGAGATTTGGACTAAATAATTTCATTGAAGCCTCCTTAAAGAGCGGCGTTGACGGCATCATCATACCGGACTTGCCGCCGGATGAGGAGACAGACTTTATCGCCTCATGCCATAAAAACGGCCCTGATACAATATTCCTCCTAGCCCCCACGTCAACTGACGTGCGCATTGGGCTAGTCTCTGAAAAATCGCGCGGGTTTATATACTACGTATCGGTAACCGGCATAACCGGTGCTGACATCTCGATAGACGCTCAGTTTAGGGCGCAGATTGACAAGATTAGAATGAAGTCAAATAAACCCGTAGCCGTGGGATTTGGCGTTAAGACAGCGGATGAGGCGGCTAAGGTAGCGGCCATTGCCGACGGCGTTATCGTAGGAAGCGCAATTGTCAAGGCCATTGGACAAGGGCAGGAGCAATTCAGAGCGCTTGTGAAATCCCTGAGGGCTGCAATCCATGCCGTGGTTTAAAAAGACGACTGCCCTTGGCAGCGATGTCTCAAAGAAGGTGAAAATCCCCGAAGGGCTTTGGGTCAAGTGCGCAGATTGCAAAGAGATAGTTTATAGGAAAGAATTCGAGAAAAACCTTAGAGTTTGTCCAAAGTGCAACTACCACAGCCGAATAGGAGTACGGGAACGCGTCCATCTGACGGCTGATACGGGGAGTTTTGTTGAGATAGCCGCCTCGCTTAGCGCCTGCGACCCGCTTGGCTTTACCGACACTGTATCATATAAAGAACGAATAGAGGCAAACCAATCAAAGGCCGGTCTGAAGGACGCAATCATTGCCGGGACGGCTGCGGTTAATAAGACCCCTGCTGTCATTGCGGTGATGGACTTTTCCTTTATGGGCGGCTCGATGGGAAGCGCCGTAGGCGAAAAGATGGTAAGGGCAGCCGAGGCGGCCATAGAAAACAGCCTCCCTCTGGTAGCGTTTACATCCTCTGGAGGGGCGCGAATGCAGGAGGGGATTTATTCGCTCATGCAGATGGCAAAGGTATCAGCCGCCATAGGACAGCTTAAAAAACATGCCCTGCCATATATTACCGTCCTGACTGACCCCACGTTTGGCGGCGTCAGCGCCAGCTTTGCCATGCTTGGCGATATAATCATCGCAGAGCCGAAAAGCCTGATAGGATTTGCAGGCGCCAGGGTCATCCAGCAGACCATAAACCAGCAGCTCCCGGATGATTTTCAGCAGGCAGAGTTCCTGCTGAAAAAGGGCCTCATTGATATGGTCATCCACAGGAAAGACCTGAAGGCCGCCATAGCGCGGCTCATCAGAATTCTGAGGGGCAGCCCCAGAAATGCCTGAGAACAAGTACGAACGCGTAGTATCATATCTGTACAGCCTGCAAAAACACGGTATAAAACTTGGCCTTTCCAACATAAACCAAATGTCGTCCCTGCTCGGCTCTCCTCAGACCGCCTATAAATCAGTGCATGTTGCCGGCACTAACGGCAAAGGCTCGACATGCGCTATGCTTCAGGGGATTTTAATGGGGCGCCGTTATAGGACAGGGCTTTTTACCTCGCCACATATGGTCAGATTTACTGAGCGCATTAAAGTCAATAATGAGGAGATTACCCCAGAGGATGTTGTTACTCTGACGGAGGAGATAAATCAGGCGATAAGCGGCGCTGACGGCGTCAACCCAACGTATTTTGAGTTTGTAACGGCGATGGCATTTCTATATTTCAAGAGACAAAACGTGGATTGGGTCGTTTTTGAGACCGGCATGGGCGGACGCTTTGACGCGACAAATATAATCGTGCCGGAGGCGTCTGTAATAACAAACATCGCAATGGACCACATGGAGTATCTTGGCAGTACGATAGAGGAAATTGCGGTGGAAAAGGCTGGAATTATCAAGCCGGGCATACCTGTTGTGACAACCTCTCAAATTCCGGGCGCACTCGATGTACTAAGAAAACGGGCGGCTGAGCAGCGCTGCCGGCTTGACGTTTTCGGGATTGACTTCAACGCCAAGACCGTACAAGAGGACGTTACAGGGACAGTATTTAATTATTCCGGATGTAGTGAAATTAATGGCTGTAAGATCCCCTTCACCGGATGCCATCAGATTGAAAACGCGGCGTGTGCCGTGCGAACTTCTGAAATATTATTAGGCGGCACAGAGGGCATTGCCAATGCCCTAAGCGGCGTTAAATGGCCGGGCAGGTGCGAACTTGTAAGACATGCGGGCATGGACATACTGCTTGATGGGGCGCATAATCCAGCGGCGGCTGAGGCGCTTTCGCACACGCTTGAGAGGCTGTATTTGAGAGAGCGGTTTTCAGAGATAATCATTATCATAGGCGCAATGGCCGACAAGGACAGCCCGGCAATGTTAAAGGCGCTCATGCGGCGGGCAGGTACGGTAATCCTAAGCGCGCCATCATATGAAAGGGCGGCAAGGCCGCAACGCCTGCTTGAAGCGGCAGGGACGTTATCCAGGGCCGGCCAAACGCTTGTCACTGCCCCCACAATAGCCGAGGCGATTAAGGTGGCGGCAAATCTCTATAAAACGGGCAGCCTTGTCGTCATCACCGGTTCGTTTTACACCGTGGGAGAGGCAAAGGAGGCGATGGGAGAGACGGCGCTGCTAAAGGAACTTGCAGAGTTCAGGTAACGATTATAGTGGCTGATTATCTGATAGTAGGGATAGGCGGCTTTGCCGGTGCGGTATCCAGATATGCACTGGCGCTGTGGATAACGCAGATATGGGGCAGGGCATTCCCGCTTGGCACGTTCGTAATCAACGTAACCGGCAGTTTTCTGATAGGGTTTGTAATGTCAGTGCTTGCCGCAAGGAACATCATAGACCCGCACTGGCGGCTGTTGATAGTGGTAGGATTCCTTGGCGGCTATACTACATTTTCGGCGTTTGAGTTTGAGATAGGCAGCCTGCTAAAACAGGGCCAAACGCTGACCGCAGCGCTCTATGTAGCGCTAAGCGTCATCGTAGGATTTCTCGCGCTCAAGATCGGCGATATTGTTGGAAAGGCTGTTTAACCGCTATGATGATCTCCGCATCTATGACGATACTGTTAGATACCTGACAGTAGGGCTCTCCATGAGGTTATATAAGTGCTCTCTATTTTATAAGTGCCCTCTACAGGATTTGAACCTGTGGCCCCATGATTAGGGAATGCCTGATTAGGAGCAGCAGGTACGGCAGCGGACGAAGATGTCAAGACAGGATTTGAAGGCGAACACCCAACAGTAGGACAGGCCTTATCTAAATATTGCAAGTAATCCGTCTAAGTATATTGACCCTGCTATTGTTGGTGGCTTGACAGGCGGCATATTGGGGGCTGCATTGAGACCTAAAACAAATATAGTACCGGCTACAACTACAAACACGACCGCCACGCCGACAGAAGGGCAGCCGACAACAGATTTAAACGTGGCCCGCTGTGCAGGACAATCAATGCCTACAGAGGCACTAACACCGCAGACGGCCAATGACATTTTATCTCAACCCGCGGAGATTACCCCAGTGGTTCAAGCAGCGATAGATAAACCAAATACTACTCCAGAGGCCAATAAATTAATAAAAGGGTTAGAACCCGAAGCGGCCAATACGACCACGCCGGACATGCTCCAATCAGCCATAACCGACATACATGGCGGCAAGACATGGGGCAAGCTCACAGCCGACCAGAAGGCCGCCTCAAAAGACGCAGGGCTGGTTCAGGGTAAGATAGCAAAGGCGAGTGAGATACAGGCGATTAAGGAGACGGTGAAACCGCAAAATACAGGATTGCAATTATCAGAAAATGATACGCACTTGCTTAATTCTATGAAAAAGGCAATAGATATAGCAGAGGCAGGGCGTAGGTATTCGATAGAAAATCCTCACTCATTGCACCCCGATTGGACGGGAAGCAAATCTACATTTCCTGAATGGGCAAAAAATACTGGCATAACAAAAAAACGGTTTTTTGATTTATATAACAGGGCGATGGGACAACATGAGAAAGGATTGGCATTAACAGACAAAATGAGAGATGAATTAAATTTTTATCTGAATGCCGCAAGGGACGAAGTAAACCTTAAACCCAACGGGGACGCAGCATATTTATATAAGCATGAAAAAGAGCATGCAGAGGCATTAAGAAGCCCTGAAAAGAAAACAGACATCAGTGAATTGCCGGTAGAAGAAGGCGACAAAGTTAAGATGATAAACAAGTTTGGACAGCCCGACACTTTCACATATAAAGGGGTGAACGAAAAAGGCAACATGGAGTATCAAGACCATTATACAGAGGAAGTGCCAATATTTGGAGAGCCAGTAAAAAGAGAAGTCTTAGGGATAAAAAAGAAAGGCGAAGGCAGTTTCGGATTAACCGCCCCGGAAACAAAGACAGAAAAGCCCAAAGCACAACAAACACCTGACATGTTTGGACACAAAAACGCAATGGAAGGCGGTATATCCGGCGGTCAAGAGAAACTAACCCCGCTTGAGACAGCGAACAGAGACGCGGCAGAGGCACGGGCTAAGGCGGACGAAGAGAAGCGGCAGGGGAAGTTGCCGGAAGGCGACACCAGCTATGACGTGATGAAGCAGAAGAATGTTGACGAATCAGCATATCCTGAAAAGGTTAAATATATAACTAAATTGATAGAGAGTGGTGGCGGCGGAACGCCAATGTCATATGAAGCCGCTATGGATAAACTGTTTAAAGAAACAAAAGAAAAGCCTGGAGCATTACAGAGAGTGGCTTTGGGAAAAGTGTCATCAGAAAATGTTGAAGAGATAAGACGAACTGCAAAAGAAAAAGGCAGAGACATTGATGTTACAGGCTATACACACACTATTGACAACTCATTCATAAATCATGCACTTGGTGAACATGATGATATAATATCGGAGAAATCACGAGGGCTTGTAGCCATTACAGAGAAAGATATTTCTCGAATTCCTGAAATAACGTCAACCCCTGATAAGGTTGAATATCTCCCAGAAACAAAAAAGAGTAAAGCAACTGTCCTATATATAAAGCGCATAAATGGTGAAGTTTACTATTATGAAGAGATTAGAGAGGGAAGGAAGGAACTTGCAGCGGCAACACTATTTAAAAAGAGGGCTACACTCGGCGAGCAAATGCCCCAAAATGAGACCCCTCTCACACAGCCTGACCTGCTCCGAGGCTCCTCTCTTGATTCTACAATACCACACCCCGACGAGCCTGTCAAGGGGGAAAATGAAGCCGCACCCCTTGACCAGACAAAAAAAGACATATCAGACGAACAGAAGCGCATACTTGGCGAAGGCACTAAGACGGAATTTGTTGAAGGCGATGTCCGTAAGGCCCATACACCTGAAGAGGACGAAGCCGCCTTGAGTAAGCACGGCTTGACACCTGATACGGTCGGTGAGGCCGTCGCCGTCGGCTCACACAAGTTCGATAAGGACAACCTTGTACATTCAATTAAGCTGTCAATGATGTCTCCAGAGGAAATGTGGGCTACGTCTTTACATGAAATCGGGCACGGCATACAGAAGACCTTAGACGCGATGGGAAGGAAAACAGATAAGGCGCTTCTTGAGAGCGCGTTTAAGAAAGAGGCCAAAGCCAACGGTGAGGCCGTCAGTGAGACAATAGCCGACAAGTTCAGGGATTACGTCTTAGGCAAAGAAAACGCAGAGCCGAAGGGCCTAGTGCGCCGTATCTTTGACAGGATAATGGAGTTCACTGAAAAGCTAAAGAACTACTTGAATGACAGAGGGTTTAAGTCGGTCAACGATATATTCGGTGAGGCGTATCGTGGGGATTTGGCGAAGAAGGATGTTGTAGCACCAGAATCTAAAGAAATGCTATATTCAAAGCCGGACATGAATATAACAAGACTTGACGATAGGATGTTTGGCGATACGATATGGACTGCGAGAAAAGAGGCAGAGAAATGGGCAATGAAAAACCTCAGGGATAAGTCTTTTGTTAATAAAGATACCGATTGGGGAATTGAGGTTACAGGCAAAAATATAAAAAAAATACGAAGTGGCGACAGGATAAGCCCATTTGACCACGTTGAAGCCATTAGAGCAATTCCTGAGTTAATAAAAAAATGCTGTATTAGCAGAAACACGGTCAGATAGGAACAATAATCCTGATATTAAAAATATCCATATATTTTATGCTCCTTTAGAGGTAGGCAATCATCTTTATCGAGTAAAAATGACAGTGAAAGAGACTAATGAGGGGAAACGGTACTATGACCATAGTCTGACAGAAATGGAAAAGCCCGCTGCCGGTCGAGCTTTGCACACGGGAGATACCTTCTCAGGCAGTGCGCCCCGTATGGAGCAGCAGGCTCGTACTATTAGTGTAAAGGATTTGCTCAAAGATGTCAAGACCTCTGACGGCGGGGACATGAATTATTCCATTAAGAAAGACGAGGCCGACAAAGAGCCGACTAAGACCAAATGGCAGCAGTTAAGAGAAAAGAACAAGGCCATAGACGCGGTATCTAAAGGCTGGACTACACGAAAGGACGAGATTAAAAGAGCCTTTGCGCCTGTTACAATGGGCGAGGCGGCCAGTAAGACTGGCGGTATCGTTAGAGAGAACGCCGCAGAGATGGTAAGGAAGTATGATGTTGCAGAGGCCGCCATGAGAGATACGCGGGCTTTATTTGATAAGCGGGACAAGCAATCGAATCTCGATTTCATAGATAACTATGAGACCGGCAAGGGGCAGGTTGACCCAAAACTACAGGAGACGGCCAGCACCATTAAGGAGTTACTTGACCAGCGTGTGAAGCAGGTACTCGATTTAGGAACGGGCAAACTTCAAAACCTCATAGAAAACTATTTCCCTCATTTGTGGAAAGACCCTGAGAAGGCGAATAAATACTATCCATTTGATATATTAAACACACTTGCCGACATGGGTGAATGTGTACGCAGTTTGTAAGCAAAACACACACAAATTTACCACTTTATGCTACTTTCAAGATTGGCTTTCTATGCAGGTTTATAAGTGCCCTCTACAGGATTTGAACCTGTGGCCCCATGATTAGGAATCATGTGCTCTATCCTACTGAGCTAAGAGGGCGCTACGTAGTAATTGTAGCATATTAGCGATGGCCAACTCAAGAAAGCCCCCAAAAAAATATTCGGCATTCAGGCGCGCCGCATTGCGTTGTCAAAGGCCGTCAGCATCTTGGCGCCAAACTGCTCCCATGTCAGGTTGTCTTTGACAAACTGCCTGCCTCGCCTTGCCGCTTCCTTATGTCTTTGCCGATTGAGATAGACATCCATGACCGCCTTGGCGTAGTCTGCCGTTACTGTGCCGATTGCATTTGATTGTATCAGTGAGGCGGCAGTCATTTCAGTTGAAACTACAACAGGGGTCTCTGCAGAGAGCGCCTCAAACGGAGAGAGCCAGCCGCCCTGAGATTTTACAGGGTGAATGAGCATATCGGCGGCATAGTATAGCTGCCTGAGGTCTGCCCTGTTTATATGGCCGGTCAGGCTTACTATATCATCGAGGCGGTGCTCATTTATATATTTTTTGACCTCTTCAAAATATGGCCCGCCCTGGAAACCGGCTAATATCAACTGTATCTCCGGTATTTTATCCCGCAATGAGGCAACTGTCTGAAGTGTTTTCAACTGATTTTTATATGGGTTAAACATGCCTGACTGAAAAACGACAAATCGGCCTTCATTTTTCGGTATTAACTCAGGCGCCGTGGAGAAAAAATCATAGTTAATCCCATAAGGGATTATCTGCGGCGTCATGCCGTAGAGCGATTTGAATCGCATAGCGTTAAAGTCGTCCGCCACGACGACATTTCTTACGAAGCGCCTGACGATAAGCTTATCGAGGGCATAGAATATAGACTTGGCAAGTCGTTTCGGCGCGCTATCGCGGGCGTGGCTGCCGCCAAGGAATACCTCCGGCGGCTCGTTACAAAGCCACACAGACGGTTTTGACGCAGCCAATGCCGCTATTTCAGCCGGGCAGTTGTGAAAATTAATAATGTCAAATCGTTTGGCGTGACGGGCAACTCCTTTACTTAGCAGCCACATGTTTTGTAATAAGTCACGCCAGTCATTTGACGCGGCAAACGGGTAGTTAATGATTTCAGTTGCGATGAGCGCCTTTTCTATCTCTGGAAGCAGCCCTGTGCAAAGCAGCGCGTGTTCAATTCCGTTGTCGGCCATGTAGTTTAACAGCTCTACGACGACGAGTTCGGCGCCGCCGTAGATGTACATATTGGGGGCTACTACAAGGACGCGCATTTAGTCCCCACTGGATTTATAAATGCAGCAGTTGCCGCATGGCGGTGGGCACTTCCCCGCCCTGAGCATCGTTTTAAGCGTCCTGTAGCGCTGCCCTTTCCAGATTTCCTTAAAGTCTTGTTTAAAGATATTTCCAAGCGATGTCTCGCGCTGAAAGTTCCTCTGGTTTGCCTCATTGCCCGAACAGCATGGGATAACGTCTCCGGTCGCAAATATAAACGGCATCGTCCACTCGATACAGTTACTCATCGCCGGTTTATTTGCAGGTACATCAAGATTCCATGTTATCTTTACGCCATGCCTCTTGCCGGCCTCAACCGCAAGGGCTATGGTCTCATCGGGGACTTTTATATAGAGGCTGTCTGTTTCTTTGTATCTATGGAGCATCTGCGAAAAGAATATAGTGACATCCTCACCGCCGGACAATTCAGAGACCAGAGCAACATATTTTGATACCTCGCCGCAGTTTAGTTTGTTGATTATGTAGTGGAAATTCATTTCAGGGAAAAACGCCCCCATCTCTTTTTTAATCCTGAAAAATTGCCTCACATTGTTTGTCACCCTGTCCCAGTCAGACCCAACGCGAAGCGCCTCATATGTCTCCTTAGTCGCCCCATCCAGCGAGACAAAGAAGTTTTCTATGTTGATTTCTATAAGCCTTCTTGCTACCGTCTCGTCAATAAAATAAAACGTATCGAATAATTCCACAATAGCGCGTTTCTTCTTAACGTACTCAAGCATGTTTAAGAAATCCTTGTGCATAAAACTCTCGCCAATTCCGGTAAGCCCAATCCATTTCAGGCGAGGGAACTGCTCAACAATATGCTTAAAGCTATCAAACGGCATGTCAATCGCCGCCTCTTTCCAATACGTGTGCTCACACTGAATGCAGCGAAGATTGCACCGCGTTGTCACCTCAATCTCCAGATACTGCGGGTATGAGTTCAGAAGATACAGTAATTTTACAATAAGCGGATGGCGGGCAAACCAGAATATATGGTAATGCAGATAGTGATAGGCATAGCGAAAGCCCTTAAATCTGAGGGCAGCCACGATGCGCCTCAAGCCGGAGACGTATTTGTTTGTCATGCCTTGAGCCTTGCCATGTCAGAGTCAACCATCATGTGTACGAGCGCTTCAAATCTGACCTTTGGCGACCAACCGAGGGTCTTCCTTGCCTTTTCCGGGCTTCCCCAAAGTGTGTGAACCTCTGTGGGGCGGCTGAATTTTGGGTCAAACTTTACGTACCGCTCCCAGTTGCCGAGCTCCAGACGCTTAAACGCGGTCTGCAGAAACTCGCGTATAGAGTGAACCTCGCCGGTTGCTATGACATAGTCGTCAGGGCGTTGATGTTGCAGCATCAGCCACATCGCCTCTACATAGTCACCGGCAAAACCCCAGTCGCGCCTTGCGTCAATGTTGCCAAGTATCAGCTCATCGGCAAGGCCAAGTTTTATCCTGGCAGCGCCTGTGGTTATTTTTCTGGTAACAAACTCCTGCCCCCTGATAGGGGATTCGTGGTTGAACAGGATGCCGTTAGCGCAAAACATATCGTAACTCTCCCGAAAGTTTACGGCCATCCAGTAGGCGTAGAGCTTAGTAACGGCATAGGGGCTGCGCGGTTTAAACGGTACGTCCTCGTCCTGAATGCCGTTTATGCTGTTATTGCCAAAGAGGTCGCCGGTTGACGCCTGGAAAAAGCGCGCACCCGGGCATACCTGCCTGATTGCGTTAAGCAGGTAGAGGACACCGAGAGAGTTTATCTCTGTGGTGGTTTTAGGTTGTTCCCATGAGACGCCGACAAAGGACTGAGCGGCAAGGTTATATACCTCATCCGGGGTTATTAGCTTGAAAATTGTCATCAGGGATTTTTCGTCAGTCATATCGCCGGTCACAAACTCCACATCGCCGGTAACGCCGAGGAAGTCCGTGTTGCTGAAGTTCGGATTTGAATACCTGCGTATAAGACCATAGACCTTGTAGTCCTTCTCAAGCAGCAGACGTGCCAAATATGGCCCGTCCTGCCCAAGAATTCCGGTTATTAATGCCGTTTTTTTGGCCAATTTCACGCAGTATCCTTCATTTTTTGCAGCCTCGCACCCTCATTTTTGGATTATAACAAAAATTGCTTGATATAAAAAACAAAATATAGTAATATCTATGCAGCAAAAATTCCGAAAGAAAGAGGTTAAAGGAAATGGCAAACACTGTACACATTATTGACGTTACAAATCGCGACGGGGTTCAGACGTCCCGAATACTGCTTCCAAAGCTATCCAAGACGATGCTTAATATCTATCTTGACGAGATGGGGATATTCCAGACCGAGGTGGGTTTCCCAACGCTGAAACATGAAGTAGGCTATATAAATGGCAATTTAAAACTGTTTGAAAAAGGCGTTATGAAGCAAATCCATCTTGAAGGCTGGTGCAGGGCTGTTGTAGAGGACATCGAGGCTACATTTAAGAATTGCCCAAATATGCGGCATCTCAATATCTCGGCCTCAACATCTGACATTCTCATACAGGGGAAATTTCAGGGCCGTAAGACATTCAAAGACGTAATTGACGGGATGGTAAAGGCGCTGAGGGCGGCAAAAGACGCGGGGGCAGAGACTGTAGGTGTAAACGCGGAGGACGCCTCGCGCACCGATATTGCCAAGCTTGAGGAGTTCATCATTGCCGGCAAGGAAAACGGCGCTGCCAGATTCAGATACTGCGACACGCTTGGCTCTGAAGACCCAATCTCCATGTACGAAAAGATAAAGACCCTGTCTGAGAGGACAAAGTTCCCCATCGAGATGCACTGCCACAACGATTTAGGCATGGCCGAGGCGATATCCATTGCCGGGGCGCGCGGCGCAATCGAATGCGGCATAGACACATATATCAACACAACGGTAAACGGTTATGGGGAGCGGGCGGGAAATGCCGATTTGGTATCAATACTCCTGGCTCTGAAGTTTTCCCCGTATTTTATTAGTAAAGGGATCACAAGCGACAAAGTTGACTTGAAGAAATCATGGAGGATTGCCAAATACGCCTCCTACGCCTTTGGGCTTCCAATAGCCATTAACCAGCCCGGCGTCGGCGCTAATGCCTTTGCTCACGAATCGGGCATTCATGCTGACGGCACACTCAAAGACCGTCGCAACTATGAACTCTATGACTACGAAGAGGTGGGGCGCGGCGAGCCAGACCTGCTGCAGACCGGCAGGGTTATAACCACAGGGGCATATGGCGGCATCACAGGCTTCAGGCACGTATATGACGGACTTGGGATTCATTTTAACAGCGATGCCGAGGCCAGAGAAATCCTTGAACTTGTCCAGTATGCCAATCTGCATACGCAAAAGCCGCTGACAGACGATGAGCTTCGCCTGCTTGCAAACCATCCGGACGAGGCGCGTGGAATTCTAAGGATAAGCCTATGAAGAAGCATGATATAACGTTGATACCGGGCGATGGTGTAGGGCCGGAGATAACCGACGCGGTGGTGAGGGTGATTGCCGGGGCCGGAGTTAAGGTAAACTGGGACATTCAGCACGCGGGGACTGATGTGTTTGAGGCCGAGGGCGTACCACTTCCGACGCGTGTCATAGACAGCATAAAGAAAAACAAGGTGGCGCTTAAAGGGCCTGTAACAACGCCGGTTGGGACTGGTTTCAGAAGTGTAAACGTAACGCTTCGTCAGGAGTTGGACTTGTACGCCTGTCTGCGTCCATGCAAGTCATATGAGGGGGCGCGGTGCGTCTATCCAAATGTTGATCTTGTCGTGGTACGTGAAAACACAGAGGATTTGTATGCGGGCATAGAGTTTCAGAAGGGTAGGGCTGAGACGCAGGAGCTTATAGATTTCATAAAATCAAAGACGAACAAGGCGATTCTTCCCGATTCCGGCATTAGCATAAAGCCTATATCTGTGTTTGGTACGCAGAGGATAGTCCAGTTTGCATTTGACTATGCAAGGAAAAATGGCAGAAAGAAAGTAACCTCAGTCCACAAGGCAAACATAATGAAGCACTCAGACGGCCTGTTCTTAGAGGTGGCTAATAACGTAGCGAAGTCATACACGGACATAGAGTATGAGGACAGAATCATAGACAACATGTGTATGCAGCTTGTGCAGAAGCCGGAGCTGTATGACGTGCTGGTGCTGCCGAATCTCTATGGCGACATAGTCTCAGACCTTGCGGCGGGGCTGATAGGCGGGCTTGGGCTTGCCCCCGGGGCAAACATAGGCGGCGAGATGGCGGTCTTTGAGGCCACGCACGGCAGCGCCCCGAAATACAAGGGTTTAAACAAGGTAAACCCGATGGCGATGATGTTATCGGCGATAATGATGTTAAACTACATAGGGGAGCGCGACGCGGCCACACGCATAGATGCGGCAATTGCCTCAATAATCAAAGAGGGCAGGCACGTCACCTACGACATGAAACCCCAGCCCGATGACCCAACGGCGGTAGGAACCTCAGAGGTCGCCGACGAAATTATAAGACGCTTATAGTGGATAGAAGCTTACGCGGCGCTGGCCGATGTGACAGTTGGTCAGCGTTAGAGTCTTTCTTGCGGTTTAATTAGTGATTATTTAAGAAATGCCTTGAGCATGGCGAACATTGCAAGTAGCTGCCCCGCCCAAAAGAGAAACATCCACTTTAGAGTTTCAGACTTTGACTTCTCAATCTTCAGCTCGAGATCTGATCGTATGGACTCAATCTTCAGATCGAGATCTGATCGTATGGATTCAATCTTTAGTTCGAGATCTGACTTTACAGATTCAATCTTTAGTTCGAGACGCAGCTCCGCACCTTTGAGATCGTCTTTGGTGGCCATGTCGTTACGCGAGCCGAAATTGGCCTCATTGATAACGGCAACAAGGGCGTCAACGCCGTCATCGCCGAGTTTCTCACGCAGCGGTCTTGGTATCGTTATCACACTCATGTTTTAATTATAGCCTAAACAATAAAGATATTACTACCTGCCAGAACTCTTTCCCGTTGTATCGCTTACCTTTATCGAGCCGCGGCTGATTGCGCGGGCAATGGCAAATATGACGCCAAAGACAAACAGCGGTATAGAGATTATAGTCTGCCATGAATTCAGATTTTGCGCCGGTTGGATGTGATTGTTATTGGGGGCGTCGGGCGTTTTGGCAATGTTGTGTAAATATTTGAGAGTAACCCTTGTGAGGAAAATGCGCTTGACGGTCAAATCATGTGATAATATCTTAAATGCCCCGGCGGTGAAGCCATTTTCGGTGAGTTCTAAAAACATCTGAAGCGGGCAGAGGTATCTCTCCAATACCTGCTCAATTTCTAAGGTATTGCCAAGCGCCCGCAGCAGATTCGCAATAGTTTTTTTTAGAGATATAATACCCATATATTATTCTAACACGCAGAGCATACGGATTGTAAGAGGATTATACTACTGAGCAGATATGCAGCTTTCTGAATGTTGTAACATATTCACTGGCATTTTTAGTAGTACCTCTGAAAGGCGTCAGGTCTTGACGGGCTGTTGCACAAAACCGGCGAATCAATCTGATTTCAATGTCCCAACGACATTCTTTACAATTCTTAACAGATAAACGGCGCTGATAGATAGAACGTGAACTTACCTGATCACGGCGCAATATTATCTCCAATTCCGATGATGGGAAAATAGCGAATTGATTTAAAAATACACCCAACGATACGTCAGAGAATGAGAAGATATTGCCCTGCCGATTAATAAAGTCAAGCATTTCCAACGCATTTAACTAATATCTGTGATATCTCCATTTTGTTGAATTATAAATTTATCCATAAGCACTATTTTATCATGAGTATCTTTATCAGATTCCTTGTTGATATCAACCTCAATGCCGCCCATGTAAATGATGTCTATCTCATCTTTTTGCGCAAGTTTTTTCAGTTGCTGCTTTAGCCATGGAATCTGATCATTATATAAGTTTATTGTAACCTCTAATAAATCATGGCCAAGTGGCTTCGGTTTTATATTATGAATGGAAATTATTTTTTTTATATACTTGGTAAGCGCCCTAAGGTCGTAATCCGAGGGCATTTTTATCCCTTTAAGTATTTGATCATAACAAGACTTTATAGCTCCACACGCCGGGGTAGGACTGTCGTGTCCATGCCTAACAAATGAACCGAACTCTTTTGTATTGCCGTCATATCCTATATGCGATAAGTTCAAGATCAAGAGCTTATCGTCTTCTTTTACCGGCACATGATGGGCAGCCGGCAGGAGACTTTCATAAGTCTTTATTTTAGGTAAAAATATCCCCCCAAAAAGACGCATATTGTAGAATTTTTCTATTTTAATTAAAGTATCATTATCAATAATGGCAGGATAAAACCTTCTCATCTCATACTTGATATTATCTATAACTGTAGTGCATTGCTCATCAAGGCAGTTTATTACGACCACAACCACATTAACCCCAAGAAATACACTATATCTTTCCATTATTCCATTGATAACTTCACACAACTGCGGTATATCTATTGCCTTTGCAAGAAAATTATCAGCCGATACTTGTCCCATATTTCTATCTCCCGTTAAACCAATGTGTTGATGGCAAGAACAGATCCCCTTACAAAAAGGCTATGAAACCTTAACCACGATGTTGAGAGACTTCGTTCAGCAAGTCAGGGCGCTAAACTGTTGATAGCATCATCCGTGGATTTGTATATCTTCAGAATCATATCTAGTCCAGACATCTTCAGCACCTTAAGCACCTGGTCGGAGATTTCGGCAAAGGCCAGCTTACTACCGGTCTTTTTCATCTCTTTAGCGGTGGTAAGAAAAATCCTCAACCCTGCACTACTCACATAGTCAAGCCCTTTAAGCGACACAACTACCTTCTCAGGGCTTTTGGCTAAAACACCTTTGAACTTCTCATCTGCTGCTGAAGCGTTTGACGTATCCATGCGGCCTTTTAACGAAATGACTACTATCCCGTTTATGTCATCTATATTTATCTCCATGCAACCTCCACTTGTGCGCATAAATTGATGATAGACAATGATACCATTTCAACTATGACAATGCAAACACCATTGTTAGCGGCGTGTGCTTGAGGGCGTTATGCCTCAAATAAGAATCTCTATGAAACAGGTCTCTATATTTTTATCTGTATTATATGATAGGATACATGGAGCGTCATGTCTGTCAGGGGGTGTTAGTAGATGGGTAACAGCGTTGTCACTGTGTTTGCCATGCTTACCGTGGGTATCGCCCTTTTGGTATTCGGGGCGGACAAGTTTACATATTGCGCAGAACGTATTGGTAAAACCCTTAAACTGCCGGGCTTTGTCATTGGCGCTGTAATAATCTCGATTGGTACGTGCTTGCCCGAGTTGATTGCATCTATTTTTGCCGTTTTAAAGGGATCTACGACGATTGTTGCCGGTTCTGTAGTTGGATCAAACGTTACAAATACCTTTTTAGTGCTGGGAATAGCTTTTTTATTTTTCAAAGGCGAACACATAAAAGTTGAGCTTATAAACATAGACATACCATTTTTCCTTACGGCGACTGCACTTTTTTCTTTCATGACCTACCGTGGTCAATATAGGGCTATGGACGGGATACTTTCTTTGATTGGAGTCTCTATCTACATATGGTCGGTGTTTTCGAGAAAACCAAGGTCTGAGGATGAAGCCGTCCCGGAGGATGGCGGAGCAGGTGAGGGCGAGGTAGTCCCCGCAACGCCGTTCACATACATTCTGCTGGTCATCAGCTCTGTAATGCTTTATTTTGGAGGCGAATGGACTGTAGATAATATTAATGAGATTGCTAAAATATATCATCTGAACGAAGGGGTTATAGCCGGTACAGCGGTTGCCGTTGCATCCTCTTTACCCGAGCTTATGATAGCAATAAAGTTTGCCAGAAGGGGCAAGCTCGACATTGCACTGGGTAATGTCGTCGGTTCAGGGATCATTAACTTTTTCTTAGTAATTGGAGTGGCCTCTCTGTTTAGTTACTTTACGCCAAACCCTGGTGTGCTATTAGTTGCCGAGGATACTATAAATAAGGGATTGCCGGTGATGCTTTTTGGTTCAATAATTTTTACCTTTGTCGTTATTGACAAGAAGCCGTCAAAGTATGAGGGCGCGATGTTTTTGCTAATATATGTATTTTATGTCGGGAGAATGCTTAAATGGTTGTAGACTTGAAAAAACTGGGAAAATATGAAATTGGCATATTAGACTATTTTCTGCTATTTATTCCAATTGCCGTAGTGTTGGAGCTTAGACATGCCAGCGGTACGCTAATCTTTGCCGCATCTGCGATTTCCATAATTCCTTTGGCGGCTATTATGGGCAATGCCACCGAGCACCTGTCCGAGAAACTTGGCTCCGGCATTGGCGGATTTCTCAATGCTACATTTGGCAATGCAGCTGAACTGATTATTGCAATAGTTGCGCTTAAAGCTGGATTTTATGAAGTCGTAAAGGCATCAGTAACAGGTTCTATTATAGGCAATATACTGCTTGTCCTCGGGCTTAGTTTCGTAGCCGGTGGTACCAAGCAAAAAATAGTGCACTTCAACGCCACGGCAGCCGGCTTGAACTCTTCGATGCTGGTACTCTGCTCTTTCAGCCTTGTAGTGCCGACCCTTATTGATACACTTTTAGGGCAACATACGTTAACAAAAGTCGGCGTAGAGAGTTTAAACCTTAAATTAAGCCTTGCAATTGCCATAGTGCTCTTTGTTACATATGTGCTTAGCCTGGTGTTTTCGCTAAAAAGCCACAAACACTTGTATGGCGTAGACGATGAGAATGCACACGGCAATGAATCGGGACATAGTTGGAGCAGCGCTAAGGCCCTCTCTGTGCTTGTAGCCGCTACGGTCGGAATCAGTTTTATGAGTGAATTTCTGGTAAAATCTCTGGAGTCGGCAACGAAATCATTTGGCATGAACGAGGTATTTGTCGGCGTAATAGTTGTTGCGTTGGTTGGCAATGCCGCAGAGCACAGTACAGCGATTCTTATGGCACTCAAGAAAAAGATGGATGTGTCAGTCTCGATAGCCATTGGCTCAAGTTCTCAGGTCGCCATGTTTTTAGCCCCTGTTCTCATATTCATAAGTTACTTTGTAGGACCATTGCCTATGAATCTGACGTTTACTCCGCTTGAGACCATCTCCATATTATTTTCTGCCTTTTTAGTCAATTTTATCACCTCTGACGGGCAGTCTCATTGGATGGAAGGCGTACAGCTTTTGGCGTTGTATGTAATTTTAGGTATGGCTTATTTCTTTATATATTGAGTCTGATACTAACTTTTTTAAAATAGTGAGGTTAAATGGAAACAGTACCCAAGATTAGCGAGGACTATGAGCAGAACTCGCCCGAGGCAAATGCCGGGGGCGCTTGCGGCGCTTTGACTCATCAGAGTTCAGCGCCTCCAACCAATGCCGCTTGTCCGGCCAATGTCATTAATGTGGAAAAAAGCTGGGAAATCCAAAGCAATGACTCCTCCGCTGTTATAGGGATTAAAAGCGCTTTTCTTAAGCTGCGTCTTGCTTGTACTGTTAAACATGCCATAAAAGGACGTTTTCGTATATGTATCTCGCTCTTAGCGTCATATAAGGATTTGAGCATAACGCTTTGCAACTATTTAAAGACACAAAGCGCAGTGACCGATGTGCATGTTAACCATTACTGTGGGAGTTTTACCATCTATTACGATAAGGACAAGCCGGTAAAGGATAAAATCATGGCCGCGATTTCTTCGATGACTGTCTCTGACATAGTGGACTTGAAGACGCAGCTAGTTCAGCTAAAAAAGGATGACAAAGAAATCTCTCTGTCTTATTTTAGGTGGGCGTCTGTTGCAATGGGGTTGAGCCTCTCTCTTGGCGGCATTCCTGTGCTTGCCCTGGCTATAGTCTATCCGATGCTGATGTATATTGCAGTGCCTGTTTATAGACGAACCTACAAGTGTATTAAAAATGAACACAGGCTGAATGTTGATTTCCTCGATGCCGCCGCTCTGACTGTAGGTATGCTTACCGGAGATGTTATGAACGCCTCCGCTATGGTATGGCTGATTCACCTTGGTGATTACATAAGAGATCTTACAGAGGCAACCTCGCATAAAACGATAAGAAAGTTATTGGATTTTCAAGAGAACTACGCATGGGTTGTAAGAGGGGATGTTGAGCAGAAGGTTAGGGTTAAAGATATTGAAGTTGGCGAGGTAGTTTCCTTAAACGTGGGAAACCTTATTCCGGTAGACGGCCAAATAATCGAGGGTGAAATCATCGTTGACCAGCAGGTGTTAACCGGCGAGTCGTTTCCTGTTCACAAAGAGGTTGGCGATACTGTGCTTGCCGCAACAGTAATAAAAGACGGCAAGGCGTATGTAAGGGTTGCCAAAACCGGAGATAATACAAAGGTGGCTCAGGTGGTTAAAATGGTAGAGGATGCCCCGATTTATGAAACTAAAATACAAAACCACGCTGAAAAGTTTGCTGATAGAATCGTAATGCCCTCATTAGTTACCACATCTTTAATCTTCGCCAGTACGTTAAATCTTCACCATCTCGCGGCTCTTCTTACCGTGGATTTTGGCACAGGCGTAAGGGTCTCGGCGCCGACGGCGGTATTGTCCTGCATGATTTCAGCCACATCGCACGGGATACTAATAAAGGGCGGCAGCTATCTGGAAAAACTATACAAATCCGACACTATTATATTCGATAAAACGGGGACGCTTACAACCGGAGAGATTAAAGTGGAGGACGTAATTGGTTTTAACGGCTATATGCAGGATGAGATAATCTCATATGCCGCTGCCGCCGAGCTGCAGATGACACATCCAATAGCTGAGGCGGTGGTAAGGTATGCGGAAGATAAACAAATAGAGCTTAAAATACGAGATGCCGTCCAGTACTGTGTCGGACGCGGCGTAGATGCCTCGATAAACGGCAAAAATGTGCTTGTCGGCAGTTTGAGGCTGCTTAATGAAAACTCAATCTCAATAGACGATGAGATTATAACGGTTACAGATACTCTCATAAGCGACGGCAAAGCCGCTCTATATATTTCCATAGATGGAAATCTTGCCGGTATCATTTCTTTCAGGGACCAGATACGTAAAGAGGCCAAAGAGATGATAGATGAGCTTCACAGAGTTGGCGTTACTAATGTCATAATGCTTACTGGGGATGTGAAAAAGGTGGCCTATCCGGTGGCAAAGATGCTGGGTATTGACCGATGTATTGCCGAGGTGCTGCCAGAGCAAAAGGCCGAGGTTGTGATAGATTTAAAGAGCAAAGGCCACGTAGTGGCTTTCGTTGGCGATGGGATAAATGACTCAGTAGCGCTTTCTTATGCTGATATCGGGTTTTCCGTAAAAGGAGGTGCAGATATCACAAAAGAAACGGCAGGGGTAATTTTGCTTGATGACAATCTGCATAAAATTCCTAAGGCGTTTGAGATAAGCAAGGAAACAATAAAGCTGATCAAGGAAAATTACGCGATAACAGGAGGGCTTAACGTAGTGGCTTATGCCCTTGCGGCATTCAATTTGATTTCTCCTGTTCTAACAACCCTTATCAGTAATGGCTCGGCAATCATAGCCTGTATTAATGGCATGAAACCTATAATAAGAATGAAACTCAATGGTCATAAATAACACTTGAGTTTTTATGTGCGAAAAAGTTAAAATATTGTATCAAAGCAGTTCAATAAACAGGAGGTCACTATGGAAACCTTGATATCTGGGGTAATTGGCGGGGCGGTAGTTTTTGTTGCAGGCAAATCTGATTTTCTGAGGAACTCACTGAAGGGAGTTATAAAGATGGGTTATTCGGTTACGGACGCACTAACCACTGGCGGAGGGGAGACGCTGGAGTCAATTAAAGACATTATTGCTGAGAGCAAGTCAGAGTACGACGCTGAGCAGGCCGCCAAGGCTGAGGCAATGGTTAAGGCGTAATATGGGATATATAATTGCCGGCATAGTGGGGGGCCTTGTTGTAGTGTTGATTACAAAAGTGCTCCCCAATAAAAGTTTTATTAAAAGTCTGATGAAAGTGATGTATTCTTTAAAAGACTCATTGTTCGCGTCTGTCTGCCATTCATTTGAGGAATTTAAAGATATAGCGGCAGAGAGCAAGGCCGAATATGAGTTCGAGAAAATGAAAGAAGCACAGGCAAAGGCCGGGAAGAAATGACCGGCGCATATAAAATAGAAGTGGCTCATTATGTAAGCGGGCGGCTCAGGCTGAGGGTTGAGACAGCTATGGACATGAGGGTGTTCTTTATCTTTTTACACTCTGCCATTGGAAGAGTTCAGGATATAAAAAAAGCGCAGTATAGCCGTTTTGCCGCTTCAGTAACCCTTTATTTTGATAATCGCTTCATTGACAAAGGCGTTATAATGGCAAGGCTTAGCGAGCAGATAGATTTTATCATGTCGCTTCCGAATTTCTCCGGTGCATATGAGGAGATACTGAATGCTTTGTGTTGTGGCGAAAGCGATGACATAGAAATAACAATCAAAGATGATGAGGTCACGGTAAACTATGTTTACGGGCAAATCATAAAAACCTTTTCACGGTCAGGCGTTTTCAAGAAAGACACTGTTATTTCGGCAACAACCATGTCTGCAGGGCTTTTTACGCTTCTTTTGGCCCCGGCGCTTCCGACCCCTGCGTGGTTGGTTCTTTTATTTTTTGGCTACAGCTCTCTTAAACAATATGAGTCCACCAAAGTAATTGAGCAGCTCCTAGTGCAGTCACTGAAACACGAAAAACAGGACGCAAATGAATAACATCATTGCTAAGACCGAGACTGCCGCTGTGTTTGATTACGCTTCCATGCCTGATGACCACCAAACCGCGGCGGCTCTGGAGATGTATATACCTTATGAGGTTAGGCACGCCATTGCAGGGCGCATCAGGGTGGTGTCTGAGGCTTTCATGGTAAATAAGTACCTGGGCATGATGGTTAGCAATATCATTGGCGGCTTGCCAGGCGTTACCGAAATATCGTTAAACAGTTGCTGCGGCAGTATGACTATATACTATGATGAGAATGTGATTGACAAGACTGAAATCCTAAGAAACATGAGCGCTATTACTATGAATGTGGTGGTTACAAGCAATACTTTTAATATATTGTTTGAGAAATCTATGTTCACGGAGGTTAAGGGCAACGCTGGCGCAAACTGGTTTTATGAGATTGCCGGAGTTCTTTTAGCGGCTTTTGGAGTGGTTATGGTGATTCTTCCGGGGATTCCTGGTATACCAATTTTACTGCTTGCTGCTTATTTTTTAGCAAAAGGCGCCGGGCCTGTATATAAAAGACTAATTAGAAACAATTATTTTGGTAAGTATTTACAAAAACCTGAGCAGCTTGCAATCACGGATGCAGACAAACAACAGCAATGAATATGAAAGGGCTATTGTTTTTTGAATCCCTTTGCTGTCTTTTAAATGAAAAGCGTGGGTCTGTACTCTATTTGACCGCAAATGAAACGCCGTATATCAGAGTAGGAAAGACCCTGTCAAAGATTGATAATCTGACGCCCGTTAGTGAAAAGCTCATCGTTTCGCTGATTAACTTACTCGTTAACCGCTCAACTGTAAATATAAAAAAACCCTTTATGGAAGCACAATTTAACTATGACTCTAAAGATTCAGGCAAATTCAGAGTGCTGATATCACGCAGCAGTGATGGTTACATGTTGGCAGTAAGCCCTGTTCATGATGACATACCAGAGATGGACTCTTTGAATCTCCCACATAGAATGAAACAACTCATACATGTCCAGTCAGGTCTGCTCCTTATTATTGGGAAACGCAACTCTGGCAAAAGTTCTACAGTAGCGTCGCTGGTAGATTTCATTAATAAAAATTATAGTAAAAGGATTATGGTTATGGAGAACTCTCTTACGTATCTTCATAAAGATTGGCTCTCAACGATAAAGCAATCATTTTTCAGAGCATCGGACATTTTAAACCTGTCAAATGCTGAATTCGATAAAACCATAGGGGACTCATCGGTGGTTGCCTTAGATGGATTTCCTATGTATGAAACCATCAGACTATCGCTTGTGGCCGCAAGGAAAGGCGTTTTGGTAATAGCCTCGTCAGATATAAACGGAGGTGTTTCTGAGGCCCTTCGGCTGATGATAGAATGTTTTGACGAAAATGATAGAAACGAAGCAAAAAAAACGCTATCCGCTACGTTGAAGGCACTGATATGGCAAACGCTGTTGCCTAAAAATGATGGTACAGGGGTAATGCCAATTTTTGAAATGCTTATTAACGACCCCATAATATCCTCCCAGATATATAATGAGAGGTTTCATTTGATCAGGCCGACAATGGCGGCGGGGTCTTCAAGGGGTATGGTAACTATATCTCAGGCATTAGCTGGGGCCGGTGATTTTTTAAACAAAGATGCCATGAGAAAATTCAGAGATGATACTTATTCATATTATGTAAATTCGGTTAAAGAGGCTTATTATTAAATGGAGGTGTACTAAGTGGATGACTTAAAGAAAAACGATAAGGCGGAGACAGACGAATATATCTATAAGGTGGAATCGCTGACAAGGCCAAAGAAGGACTTGCCGGAGATAGTCAATTACTTAATGGCAGCACGAGATATGAGCGCCTCTGATATTTACTTTTCTGTTGATGAGTGTCCAGTGCTAAAGCGCCATGGAAAGTTTTATAAACTATTGGAACACCCTTTTTACCGGCAAGATGAGCTTAAGCGTATGCTATATGAAATATTGGATAAGAGCCAAATAATGAGATTTGAAAAGCAGTTGGATATGGAACTGCTCTACGTCAGCGATGATACAGGCAGCGTCAGAATTAATCTTTATCACGCACAGGATGGCATAGGAGCGGCGTGCAGGATAATTCCACGCAACATTCCGCAATTACAGGAATTGGGACCAAAGGAATCACTTGAAAAAATTGCTGATTTAGAAGAAGGATTCGTTCTGATAACAGGCGAGGCAAGGTCAGGTAAATCCACTACCCTTGCTGCCATAATTGAGCACATCAATATAAACAAGAAGAAAATCATTGTCACTATAGAGGATATAATTGAATTTCAACATTCCAACCAGTCTTCTGTGGTAGACCAGCGCCAACTAGGGGTTCACACCTTGAGTTATGCCAATGCTATTAATGCCGCAATGCGAAGTAAGGCAGACGTTATAATCCTTTCAGATATTGAGGGCAAAGACGAGCTAAATCTTGCTATGAATGCCGCCGACGCCGGTATTTTAGTCATAGCGGTTATGAGAACATTTGGCGGTACGGGCGAGGCGATATACAGGATGCTTAATTTTTACAATGAGAGTGACCAAAAATTTGCAAGATATCAACTCTCGCGGGTTTTGAGAACCTTTATATGGCAGCATCTGCTGCCTCTTAAAGACTACGAAGGAACGGTTCCGGCAATGGAAATTATGCATAATACCAAAAAAATATCGGAATTGATACGAACAAATCAATTGGATAAGATTTACAAAGAGGTTGGAAAGAACCGCGCATTAGGAATGCAAACGATGGAACAGTCCTTTGAATTCCTTCAAACCATACACGAAATTGAGAGTAATGTATCACTTGCCTTCAAATATGGAAAGTTTCTTCTTGCATTATTATAAAATCGCCTGGAATCTTAATATTATTGGTTCAATAATATACTATGTACACAATAAGAGTCCAAATGGGGCAATATAGGCGGTCTGCCGCATCAGAGGATTATCCCCGGAGAATCAAAGGGATATTAACCGCATGGGCGGCTGATGAGTATTAGTTATCCGGGTATTTCAAAGAAACTTGAAGCGTTAATGCCGCTCATCTCTGTTATTTTTCTTTTATTGGGCATGTCGGCGGCAAGGGCATCCCATACTCTAAGTACTTCCCTTGCTTCATGCCTTTCATGGCTTATAGATGTGTACAAGTATGCGTCGCCGCTTGTAATTTTTATCGTCCTCGCTTGTTCGCTTTCTCATATTTTCAAAGAGAGCAAGGGGAAGTTTGCAGTTCGGGCGATTTTCTTTTTCTTGAAGGCCAGGACTCTGGCTTGCATATGGGCCATAGTTTTCACTTGTTTCTGTCTGAGATTACCGTTTCTTCCGCGCACTTTTAAAGGTTCTTTCAGTGAGTTCAAAGACTCGGCCAATACGTTGATGATATCTTTGGCGCAGAATACTTTTTCATATGCGATACTATTGGCTGTTATAGTTTCTTTATTGTCAAACAAATATACTTCCATTTATAAAATTATGAACGCTCCTTTTACATTGATTGAGAAGTTTGGCAATATACTTTTCCCATTAATACCAGTTTTCATGTTCATGGTCGGAGTTTACATCTATTCCCTTCCAAGTGAGGTGAATAAGTTAATGTCAGAAGAAGGTACAAATACCTTGATTTTCAGTGGCTTTAAGGTATTTGGCCTGTCGCTTTCAGTTGATAATCAATGGGGATTATTTGGCGTTTATATTGTTATTTCGATGCTGGTCGGGTTAGCCACTTTGCTATGGCATGTGGGATTTGTTTTTTTTGTAAGGATATTTGTAAAAGGGTTTTCCATCAGACACTATTTTTCCAAATACTGGATACATATGTTCCCTTTTTTGTTTGCCACGGCCTCAGAGTCGCTGTCAATGCCTCTTAATCTTGTGTTAGTTAATAAATATTTTCCGGAAATAAACAAGATGATAAAAGACTTTATCGTGTCTATTGGAAGTTATATCGGCATTAACGGAACTACGATATGTGTTTTTGTAATGGCTGCTTTCGTAGCAAAATTAGTCGGGGTCGAGCTTTCTTTTATGGAGCTTTTGATAAGCATCCCCATCGTGATTATTATAGGGCTTGGCGTGCCTGGAATTCCCGGTGAGCTGCTGCTTTTTGGCGCTCCCCTTGCAGCCTTTTACAACCTGCATGGTCCGGTCTCTATCGTATTCATAACAATATTTGTAGGATTACAGTTAGGGCTGCCGGATTCTTTTCGTACTGGAGTGAATTCTACAGACAATAGCCTTGTCTGTATCTATCTAGACTCGAAATAAAAAAAGTCTGAATATCTCTTGCCATGTCTCGATGCCAACTAAAGTTCCTGAATTTTCTTGCTATTGTATTGTAGTATCATCAATGTAATGTCGTCAAACTGCGGCTGTGTGCCAGAGAAATGCTTTACATCCTCGATTATCTGCAAGACAAGCTCACTTATTGGTTTGTCATGGTTTTCGGTAATCAGGCGGCCTAGTCTTTCCTCTGTGAATTCCTGCTCAAGGTCGTTGATGGCCTCGGTAACTCCATCGGTATACATGACTATAAAGTCGCCGTTTTGCATCGTGATAAGACCCTTGTCAAAGACAATGTCTTCCTCCATGATTCCCACGACGATGCCGCCGCACTCCAATGGTATAAGCTCTGACGTATCTTTTCTATATAGCAGCGGAGGGTTATGCCCTCCACTGGCGAACACCACATCGCCGGTTTCTATATCCAGGATTCCGTAGAAGATTGTCACAAACATGCTGACGCTGTTGTCTTTTGCCAGCTTTGCGTTAACGTTAAAGAGGATTTCGTTGGGAGAAAGTCCGGCGGCAGTATGCGCCTTCAGCAAAGTCATAGTCATCGCCATAAACAATGACGCCGGCACACCCTTGCCGGAGACATCCGCTATGAGAAAACACAGATGAGTCTCATCAATGAAAAAGAAATCATAGAAATCCCCGCCTACCTCTTTTGCGGGCAGGATTGCGGCGAACAGGTCGAACTCCGTCCTTTCTGGAAAAGGCGGGAATAATTTCTGCAGAAAACTCATCTGAATATCATGGGCAATCTTTAGTTCGCTCTCTATTTGCTCCTTCGCCCGAGTGGTCTCGGTCAATTCTCTGATATATTCCCTGAGGGCGCTCTTCATGTAGATAAACGAGCTTGTAAGCTCTCCAATTTCGTCTTTAGTCTTGGGGTGAGACAATTTGCAATCGTCGAAACTACCCCTTGCGATGTCCTTTGTGGCGGCTGCGAGCCTTCTCAGCGGACGTGTTATTGAGGCCGAAATAGAGGCGATAAAAATACTTAGAAAAAGCATTCCGGCTGCTACCAGTGCGATTACTTTTTCGTGCAGCGTGATGATGTCAGAAAGCAGCTCATCATTTGGCACAATCAGGCCAAGCGTCCAGCCCTCGGATTTCAGCGGCATATAAAACAGCCAAAGTTTCTCTGATTTGCCGGTAGTGCCAAAGCCTTTGATTTGCTTAAAGCCTGTCTCTGATCTTATCATGGCCTTGCCGATGGCGCGGAGATTCTTGTCCGACATGGTCTCTGCGATGCTGAATATGCTCTCGTTCATTATTAGTTCTTTATTTGGGTGAGTGAGGATGGTGCCGTTTTTCGATATGAGAAAGGCGTACCCTGTCTTGAACATCTTCACTGAGGCAACCGTCTCATGGAGCCAGCTTAGGTCCACATCGGCTGACACCACTCCGATGAACCTCCCTCCCGTTGTATTGTCACGAAACGGTACGCTATATGTTGACTCAATTATCTGTGCGTCAGGGTCAAAATATGGTTCGCTCCAAACGGGCTGCCCTAATGCCATCGGAATGGCATACCAGTCCTGGTTAAAATAGTTGTCATTTTCACCGCCCAGCGCCCTATATTTCAAAGTATCTGCGCTTCTGAAATAATATGGGGCAAAATATTTCAGTTCTTTATCTATAGTGTGTGGCTCGAAGGAGATGGCCGCGCCATAGATCTCACGGTTATTTTCAATTACATTGCGCAGTCTCACATGTAGTTTTTCCTTAGTTTGAGGGACACTCTCCATGTAAAATGCGGTATGTTGATTAATGCGCTCAACGATATTCAGTACACCCTCAATCTTGTTTACAGCTATCGCGGCAATGTGTTTAGCATTGTCTTCCGCGTTTTTTAAAATGATTTTCTTTGTCAGTTCGTAGTTATACTTGAAAATCAAGGCAAATATCAACATGCTGCCCGTAAGGAGCAAAGAGATGAGTTTAAAGGTTATGCCTCTATTTTTTAACACAGCCTTTATAAAATGAGTCAAATTGCGGGATTGTTTCTGTCAGGCCGCCCACCTTGAGCATAGCCGCCGTGCGTTGATAGTCAGCCTGAGTCAGTATGCCGATTTTAGCGGTATTGTTATCAGGGATAATCAAGTCTCTAATCTTAGAGAGCATCCATTTTTGATGCGCCTTGTTAGATGGGATGTGAGCCATTTTCATATATTTCATTACAATCTCAACGGCCTCATCTGGATGGGCAAAGGCATAGAGCCATCCCTCAATAGATGCCTGCACGAAGGCGCAGCATAACGCAGAGTCAGCCGCTAACTTATCCTCAGAGACATACAAACCGTCTTCGGGGAAGTCCAAGCCATGTTCATAGAAGGAAAACACCGCAAGCTCCTCGGGGTCAAGCCCTGAGTTTACTATCGTATGATATTCGTTATAGAGCATGGCAGATACGGCGTCAACCGCACCGCTCATGAAGAGGTTTACTGTCTCGGACTGATTGACAAGTTGTACTTTCAGGTCATATTTGTTTAAAAAGGCCATTCCCTGAATAGAATAGTCCCCGGCCCACAGGCTCACCTTTTTGCCGTTTAATGCCTGAGGCTCGCCAATGCCGCTATTTTTTCTGGTAATCAGCATCTGCGATGTGCGCCTTAGGATTTGAGCGATGTTGACCAGTTTTTTGCCATTTGCCCGTGCCTGTATAGCGCTTAAAAGCCACATTGAGGCAAAATCAGCAGTCCCGTTATCATGCAGCGCGGCTGCTGGGTTTTCCGGGCCGCCTGTAATAATCTTTAAGTCAATGCCACGCTTTTTATATATCCCCTTGTCAAGCGCCACATAATAACCGGCGAACTGCGCCTGCGGCAGCCACTGCGGGACAAAGGACGCCTGTTTTAGCCCAGTTTCGCCATAAACCAAAGCGGCAGAGGCTAATACAACCAGCGCCGTTATCATTATAAACCATCGCCTCATCAGGGATTAATGTACTGCCTTTTCACAAATTTTCCCCATACTGTGGCGTCTAATGGGCAGATGTTTGGTGAAGGGTGTCATGATGTTCATTAACATAGCGGCGTACTTGCTTTGGAGTGAATTTTCCCCCTGTAACTCTACAGCTTTTATTTCAGCGCGGAGTCCTGATATTTTAGCATGATTGACCGCATAGCGAACGGCATGCTTTGCCGTAGGAAAGAGTCTGGCATCAAGCTCGGCCTCTACCCACTGGGCTGCATCAGGCGTTAATTCAACTTTCACAAGGAAACCCTCCGTTTGATTCTTTATTGTATGATATATGGCGGCGGCAAAGCAATATGTGTTCAGCTATAATCATTGCTGGTTTGTGTCATGGACACCCCACTTTTTATCACAGCGGTTGAAGAGAGAGGGGAATCAGCTTTGCGTAAGTCATTGATTTATATGGTGGAGCTGAACGGGATCGAACCGTCGACCTCTTGAATGCCATTTACTACCTGAGGCTCTGACAAGAGCTTGGAAATACCCGATAAGTACTTGTTTATTAAAGTAAAACAGCACTTTTGATTTATTAGGATTTCGTTGTTTATAGTCAGTTATATCACATATTTATCACAGTGCTCAACATGTACTTTAGCTGTCCCCATACTGAATGAAATAAGCATCTAAATCACGCGCACAATGTACGATATGAATAATATACAAGTGGCTGCGTGGCCCGTCTTGGTCGGCATAACGCAGAAAGATTACATAGCTGCCAAAAGTGATGCTGCGGTAATTATGCCCGATCTCTGGGCGCGCACGACCTATCAGACTGGGTAGTTTTGCAATTTGTTCGAATAATTCATCAACTTATCAACGAATCTTTTGGAAACAACACGGCTGGCACTCTCGCGCTCAATATAAGTGGCAATCTCGGCTAGGTTGCGGCGGGCTGCTGCCAGATAAACAAGGCACGGCATTTAGTGACCGGACTGGCTGACAACATGGTCAAGATGATCGAATACAAAGCTGCGCACCTCGTCCGATGTAAAACTGCCACCCTCCGCCTCGGCGGCTTCTATTTCAGCGCGGAGTCTTGATATTTTAGCATGATTAACCGCATAGCGAACGGCATCTTCTGCTGTAGGAAAGCGCCCGGCATCAAGCTCGGCCTCTACCCACTGGGCGGCATCAGGTGTTAATTCAACTTTCATGAAGACACCTCCTTTGAATACAACCCTAATGTACAATAAATTGTGGAAGTAATGCAATACGTACATACGTGGGTAGAATGGATGCCCCCAATTCTATCTGCCGCCTATAAGCCATTTCCATAATGGCATGTAAATAATATCAACTCGTTCATGAGATTCTTTATTCTCATAATCCCATGTGATGACAAGCAGGTTATCGCATGAGGTTTCACGTGCCGCTTTCGTAAGAGCAGACAACTCTCTTTTTTTAGTCGTGAGTTTCTCTAAGTCGTAGCAAACCTGGATTAGCTGGATTATGCTTAGACCTTCTTTGATGGCAAAATCAACCTCCTTGCCATCATTTGTCTTATAAGAATAATACTCCTTTCCTCTTCTTAGCAGCTCTATGGCTACTGCATTTTCTATCAATCTCCCTGTGTCAGGCGCTGTTTTAAACTTTACTGCATTGATTAGACCAGTATCATAGGTGTAGATTTTTTTGGGGCTTCTCATCTGTTCTTTAACTTTAGTGGAAAACCGTTCTATGTAAAATATTAGAAAGGCCTCAGTGAGATACTCTGTGTAGTTTTCGACAGTATGTACGCTTTTAAAATCAAGGGCATTTTTCAGACTTGTGTACGAAAACTCATTTGAATGGTTCGTGACCAGATATAGGCCGAGGTCATATAGTTTTTTTGCGTACCGCACATTGTATCTCTTTACGATATCTTTAAATAAGATGCTTTCAAACAGAGTCGCTATGTAGGTTTTTGGGTCAATGTTTTTTAGCAGAACTTCGGGGTAACCACCTATTTCAAGGTATTCGATAAGAAGTTTGAGTACCGTTCCCTGACGCTCTTTAAGTCCAAGCATCTCATCTATTGAAAGACTTCTTGCGCTTAGAAATTCATTAAAAGAAAACGGTAATATCTGAAATTGTACGAAACGGCCAGTCAGGTGAGTAGAGAGTTCCCGGCTTAATAAGCGCGAATTCGAACCGGTGACTATCAAATTGAAGCCCTTCCGATGAAGCCTGTTCAGAAAGAGTTCCCATTTATTAAGATTTTGTATCTCATCAAAAAAAATGGTCTTAGTCTCTCCATAAACTTGCCGGATGCCTTTAAGAAGGTCATCGTAATCGGATGCGCCAAGAAGCCGTTCGTCATCGAAGTTCAGGTAAGCAAAATCCAATCCATCGAGTATTTGAATGCCAAACACAGACTTACCAGCCCTTCGCGGGCCAATAATGACTTTGATGAGGTCGTTTTTCATATTTTGCCGGGCATCGTGAATTCCTTCCCTTTGGACATACGTTGCCCTAATGAATTCGTCCCGTTCTGCCTTATGGCCTAGCATAATGTCTCTCATGTTGACTCCAATGGTACCAACTACATAATACTCCATTATATTGTGCAGTATACTTAATTATATGCATATATAAAAGATTTTGCAAGTTTCTATGTCGAATGAAATTGAGGAGGGCAACACCCTGTGTGAAACTTTGATTGACGAAAAATACCAATGTACTATAATTGTAATATACACACAGTACATAGAAATGCTCAGATACTACTTGGCAACCCTTACCCGCACCGTTAAAGGGCAAGGCTTTAATCAAGCTATAACTATGAAAGGATGTGAAAACAATGCTATACAAACAAATACCTGTCCTATGGAAAGACGAAGACGATAAAAAGAACCCTTATTACACGGGCGACCTTGATTTAGGTGTGTTTGGCCGAGTTAGGATTGCCGTATATATTATAGATAATAAAAAAGCCCAGCACGATTCGGACGCCACCGTCCACGTAGAATTACGAGAATACGAAAGTTAAGGCACTACCTGTCCTTTATGGCTCTTGTTTTGTAATGATTGATAATCTTATCCAAGAACCCGGCCATAGTCCTACAGTCATTGTTTTCCTTCAGCCGTAAAAGATTTTTTTCATCAATTCTTATTCTCTTTTTAAATCTGGTCTTTTTAATAAATGCCCTTAAAGGCTTCTGCTTTGCTCCTTCCTGCCCGAATCCAAAATAAAGAAATCCTTAAAGGAAAAAAGTATGATTTGGTATAGGATATCGCTTCTTCGCCCTCAGAATAAAACATAGATTTCATTTTGGCGGCGAAAAAACCTTCACTCATTTGGTTAGGCAAACCGGCTCCGACAGGGGGTAAATAGTTTCTTACTGGTTTAACACATATGTCATTTTTACGCAAACCTCGTTACCGCAGGACTGGTATAACTGCTTTCAGGCTGCAAGAGAGAGAGATGTGGAAATCATAAAACTTATCTATAAGCACCGATTTCTGTCCTCAGAGCATATTACGGCTTTGATACAGGGCAGCCATCAGAGAATCTTAAGGCGGCTGCAACTATTGTTTCACGGTGGATACTTGGATAGACCGATAGAGCAGATTAGGGGATACCGGCAGTTTGGGGCGATGGTTTACGGGTTAGGAAATAAAGGAGCTGACCTTCTTACAAAGCAGTTTGGCGTTTGGCCTTTATTTTCCTAAGTCTTTGCTAAGAAAGAGGTTGTTTTTCTTTTTAGAGGCAGACAGGGGTACTATGCCGATAAGGAGAAAGAATTATTTTACCAGCTCATATTATAAAAAAATACTTGGCTACTGGCAGTCATGGCAACGGGGTGTCTTCAATGCCTTTGGCAATATCCGTGTACTTACCGTAACTACGTCAAATAAGAGAATAAACAGCATGATAGGGGCATGTAAGGACGTTGACGCAAGAAAGAAAGGCTCCAGGATGTTCTTGTTTGCCAGAGCAACTGACTTTGATATAAAAAATACTGTGAGGACTTTAGAGCGTATATGGTACAATGCAAGGGATAATGACATGGTAAGCCTGATAGATTAGTTCATATATCCACAGGGCAGTCCCGATTACAGCCTTCAGTTCGGATGGAAAGAAGGTCTGTAATTAGATTTTGACCGTTATTTTACGGTATCCGATCCAAAATCACCGCTCCATAAACAAGCCGCTCTTATTATTTTATAAGAGAGCTTAAAGGTCGAGTTTAGGATTGGGAGACTGCCCTCTGGATATAAAAGAAAGGACACTGAAGCAGTGTCCTTTTTGTATTTTAAAGAGCGAAGATCAGGTGTAAGACCTTTTCTACATCACTGATTACTTTGACACAGCCTTGATAGGCAGACAGCTTGGCCTTTTTAGCGTAGCGTTCTATAAAGCGGCCTGTCGGGTATCGACATTTTCCATTTTGCTTACGAAATCGATGACGTTACCGCCACCGTTGCAGTTACCAAAACAGTTAAAGATGTTCTTGTCGGGATTAACCGAAAACTGTCGGGGATTAACCCCTTGATGAATAGGACAGCAGCCCACAAGGTTTTTGCCGGACTGGTTAAGTTTACTCATCAGGCCGTAATGGTCTAAGACCATTTCCATTGTAATAATGTCTTTGACGGCCTTGAAATCGACCCAATCATGCCCTTTTTTAGATTTAGGCATGGAATACCTCCTTTGATGATAGGCGCAATACTGGCATTGAAGAGCCGTATGTGCAGGGATTTAGACTTACAGGTAGAATGTTGATTTGTAAGGTGCAAGGACTGGAAACCAGTTCCTCTGTTTTCTTTATATCACATGTTTAGGGACTTGTCAAGGGGGAGTTGATTAGTTGTGGAGATAACTGAATCGAAATTTAATTTTTTCTCACAATAAACTTATGTTATAATGAAAGAATGGAACGTAATGGAGCCATAAGCCGATTAAAACAGCACGAAGCTGACCTTAAGCAGCTTGGCATTGAGCATCTTTTCATGTTTGGTTCAACCGCGCGTGGCGAGGCTCGTGATGATTCTGATGTTGATCTGTTTTTCGATCACCCCGAAGGATCGATAGGGCTTTTTGAGTTGATGGATATAAAGAGGGCCGCCGCTCGAATCCTTAAGTGCAAAACTGAGATTATGACAAGGCGTAGTTTACGTCACGTATTGCGAGAGCGGATCGAGAAATCAGCATTACAAGTGTTCTGATGACCAATCCTTCACCAGTATCACGCCTTACCGACATTATCGAGGCTATAGAGCTTATTCAAAATGAGATGGCCGATGTAACGCTTCATGTCTTTGAAGATGACAGGCGCAAGCAATGGTTGGTCGAGCGTGGCATAGAAATTATCTCAGAGGCCAGCCGCCACCTTCCATGTGAATTGAAGGCACGACACCCTGATATTCCTTGGCCGGATGTGGCGGGCATAGGCAATATATTACGTCATGATTATGAGCATGTTGCACACGATGTCCTGTGGCATGTGGTGAGGGGCAATTTGCCTCTCTTAGAGAAGGTTTGCCCGAAGAGCTATCGGCCGCAAACACCTAACCGGCCTTGAGATCGAAAAACTCTTACCGGCCACCAAAGCTAGCCGCCACGAAGCCCGCGATCGTTGCCTTTTGCTTCAAGCCCTATCATAATATTAGCGGATAATATATGTTTTGTTGCTATGAATGAAGATAGCAGGATAGCGAAAACTCTCTTAATCACCTTCGTATGCCACTGATTACAAAAATTATCTTGATTATTATTGATATAACGGGTTAACATTGGCCTAATCCGCTAAAATTAAAGAGGCGGGGAGGGAGGGGAACATGGAAGTTAATTTTGCAGCTTGTGCTGAATCACTGAGGAGTATTCCGCTGTTTTCAACATTACATGCTGAGGAATTGAATCAGATTATCAAAACTATCAATGTGAGGCGTATCCTTAAAGGCTGGGTGATTTTAAGCTGGGAAGACGCTAATAACTTCATGTATATAGTTTTGGATGGCAGCGTCAAGGTTACTCAGCTTACAGAGGATGGGAAGGAAATACTTTTGACCTCACGAGAAACTGGTGAATTCTTCGGGGAAATGTCCTTGATTGACGGCAAGACCGCATCTGCCACGGTTTCGGCTCAGGATGATTCGGTTGTCGGCATTATTTAAAAAATATCTTCTTCTCTATGCTTCGCTCTAACGAGAAGGTCTTTGGCAGCCTTCTGCAAACACTTTGCTCAAAGATTCGCGCCTCTACTGAAACCATCCAGCTTTTAAACCATAACCGCGTGTCGCAACGGCTAAGGCTGTTGTTCAAATCATTAGCCAGCGATTACGGTCAAGAGACTGACTCAGGCATACTCCTGAAGCATAGGCTAACTAATCAGGAAATAGCCGACCGAACCGGCCTAAGCCGCCAGAAAGTCTCCACCGTTATAAATGAGTGGAAAAGGGAACAGTTAATAACCACAGGGGACGACAAATATATGTGCATATCCCACGAGTTATTTAATCTTTTCTAAACAGCGTCACCGCGGTGACGGACAGCCTCTTTAGACCTCCATTACAATAGAATCAGTAATTAAATGAATATGGAGGCTTAAATATGAGGACAACATCAAAAAACATGATAGTCGCAGCAGCAGTGATAGTCAGCATAGTAGGTATAAAGGTTGGTTTTTCGTCAGACTCACCTGTAAAGGCAGATAGCAGGCAAGAATATACCAAGATAGAAGAGACAGTTGCTCCGGCAAAGTCAGTAAAGAAGGCCGTCATAATGAAAAATCGGATGTTACTTCTTATATAAACAGCAAGCTCACGCAAGAAAGCTCTATAGGCGATAGAATAGAAGTCAGTAAAGAGCTTTATAAGAATGGCAATGTGAAACTTAACTTCGACAGTCATAGGCAAATAAATCTTCGAAGACCCGCATAGAATGTAGGGATTGGCATCAAAAAAGCCCCAAAAAGTTCAAAAGCGTAGGCACACGGGTTATAATAATTATCTTGACATATAAGTAGGCATACATGTATAGTGTAGGCATGTATATGAGAACTACGACAAGAAAAAACAAGGACGGCTCTATTGTTAGTTATCTACAGTTGGCACATAACGTCAGGGACGGCAAGAAAGGCACAATACAAGCAGAGGTACTGTATAATTTTGGCAGGAGTGATCAGCTTGACGTTGATGCAATAAGGCGGCTCATAAAAAGTCTGACAAGATTTCTACCGCCAGAGGAACATTTGGCAGCCACCAGCAATTTAGATTTTGTAAGTAGCAAGCCAATGGGAGGCGCATATTTATTGCGTAAAATCTGGGAAAAGATTGGAATAAAGGCAATGCTGGATAAAAGTCTGAGGGAGCGGGAATTCACCGCACCTGTGGAATGGGCGATATTTGCAATGGTTGCTAATCGGGCATTGTCCCCTGATTCGAAGGTAGGAGTAGAGGAATGGGTAAAGCATGATGTAGTTCTGGGCAACGATGATCCGATAAGTTTACATCAATTGTATCGAGCAATGGACTACCTTTTGTTTTAGGTCAGACGGAAGTGGACATTTCCCAAAATCGGTTAGTATAGTAGAGGAAAGGAGGAAGTGTCATGGTCGACAAGCAAAGGAAGAGATTTTCGTCTGAGGAGAAGATAAGGATATTGAGAGAGCACTTGTTAGAGAAAGTACCGGTATCTGACGTATGTGACAAGCATGAAGTTCAGCCGACGTTATTTTACCGATGGCAGAAGGAGTTTTTTGAGAATGGGGCGATGGTATTTGATCGTGGCAATGACAAGCCAAGTAAGAAGTTGGAGAGGGAGAATGAGGCGTTGAAGGCGAAGCTCTCGCACAAGGATGGGGTGATAGCGGAGATAATGGAGTCGCATGTGGCGTTAAAAAAAAGTCTTGGGGAGATTTGACAGGGGTGTGGACAGAACCAGACATACGAGATAGTGTGGTTGACTATGTGCATTACTGGTCAGAGAGGGCGTCCTTTCCTGCCAATCGTTTAGTTGCATGGATAGGTATAGGACGGGGGAAATACTACCAGTGGTGCTGGAGGTATGGGAAAGTCAACGAACACAACGCTTGGATACCTCGCGACTTTTGGCTTGAGGAGTGGGAAAAGGAGGCGATAATTGCCTATTTTAAGGAACATCCACATGATGGCTACCGGCGGCTGACGTACATGATGATGGATGCTGATATTGTAGCGGTAAGTCCATCAAGCGTTTATCGTGTGCTTTTTGCGGCAGGGCTATTGAGGCGTTGGAATAGCAAGCCATCACAGAAGGGCACAGGATTTGTACAACCGTTAAAACCGCATGAACACTGGCATGTGGATATATCATACATCAATATTTGTGGGACATTTTACTATCTTTGCAGCCAGTTAGACGGATGCAGCCGATATATTGTGAACTGGGATATTCGTGAGAAGATGACAGAGGTTGATGTAGAGATAATAATCTGTAGGGCACAGGAGAAATATCCTGACGCCAAGCCACGGATAATTTCTGACAACGGGCCACAATTCATTGCTAAGGACTTCAAGGAGTTCATAAGGGTCTGCGGGATGACGCACGTAAGAACATCGCCATATTACCCACAGAGCAATGGGAAACTTGAGCGGTGGCACCAGTCGCTAAAGGGTGAGTGCATTCGACCTGGCACACCTCTGTCGTTGGATGATGCCCGCCGGTTAGTAACTGGATACGTTGAGTATTACAACAATGTGCGCCTTCACAGTGCCCTTGGATATGTAACTCCAAAGGATAGGCTGGAGGGGCGAGAAATGGAGATTTTTATGTTACGCAATCAGAAGTTGGAAGCGGCTCGTGAAATACGCCGCCGTCATAAAATTTTTGACAAAGTAATTTCTGAGATGGTAAACTGAGATTAGCAGGCGAAACGGAGACAGGCTCTGCTGGAGAGCAACCTGTCGAGGGATAGCGTGTTGGGACTAATCAGACGGTTAGCAGGGCGTGGGCAAAAGTTTACGCCCTACAAAAACCTTAACCGGATGAAAGATTCCTTATGCCTTAAAAACTCAGGCTGGATACTTCAGAGCATAACTGCTCTCATAGTATCTTAATTGTGAATCGGATTTGTCCAATTCACGCTGAACCAAGACACTTTTAGAAGAAGGAGAGCATCTTCAGAAGGAGGTATTTTTCGCCACGGCGGACT
>JAKOEO010000022.1:0-39040 GCA_022321325.1 Candidatus Magnetominusculus sp. LBB02
ACGCAAACATGCCGAGGAACGGCTGAAACAATTGGCCCACTTCGATATGCTTACCGGCCTGCCAAACCGCTCACTCTACGAAGACCGCCTCAAACAGGCTATTCTTCTGGCCAAGAGGAATAAGACTAACTTTGCAGTCATGTTTTTAGACCTTGACAAGTTCAAATATGTAAACGACACGCTGGGGCATCATATGGGAGACCTGCTCTTAAAGGAAGTATCAGCCAGGCTCAGGGACTCTGTCAGAGAATCAGATACTGTTGCACGCATGGGGGGCGATGAGTTTCAAATCCTTCTAAATAAAATAAATAGACCGGCAGACGCCGTCAGTATTGCCGAGAAAATAGTAGCGTCCATAAACGAGCCGTTTGTCCTGGATGGGCAGCAGTGCAACATTGGCGTCAGCATCGGCATAAGCATATTCCCGGACAACGGTGACGACATAGAGCTGCTCACTAAGAACGCCGACATGGCAATGTATCACGTAAAAGAGCATGGGAAAAATGGATATAAGTTCTATGACTCCTCTATGGAACTTGTAATCCTGGAAAAGATAAACCTTGAGAAGGCTCTGGCTACGGCGCTTAAGCAAGATGAGTTCACGCTTCACTACCAGCCGCAGATAGATATCAAATCTGGCAAGCTCGTCGGATGCGAGGCGCTTATCAGATGGCAGCACCCTCAGATGGGACTAGTCTCGCCTGCCAGATTTATCCCGTTGGCCGAGGAGATAAATCTTATATCTCCAATCGGCGAGTGGGTTGTGCATACGGCCTGCAACCAGAACAAGCAATGGCAGCAGCACGGCTTCACGCCGCAGCGCATCGGCGTAAATCTCTCTGCACACCAGTTCAAAGACCCAATGCTTGCAAAAAAGATAACCGCCATGCTCGCCGCCACAGAGATGGATCCTAAATATCTCGATATTGAAATAACTGAAAGCGGCTTGATGCAAAATGTCGAGCTAAGCATACAGACAATGAACGAACTGCGCAGCCTCGGCGTAAATATCTCTGTTGATGATTTCGGCACTGGATATTCGTCGCTGATATATTTGAAACGCTTCCCGATTGACATATTAAAAATAGACCAGAACTTCATAAGAAACTGCACGGAAGACCCGTCTGACGCCGTAATCACGTCAACAATAATATCAATGGCCCATAGTCTTAATATCAAGGTAATAGCCGAGGGTGTTGAGACATTGGCGCAGCTGGAGCTGCTCAGGATTTTTGGGTGCGACGAGGTTCAGGGCTATATATTCAATAGGCCGGTAAACGCAGACGAATTCACTGCGCTGCTGCATGAGGAACATATTTTCAAGCTGATTGACTAGTGCCTGAAAAAACCGCCTTGTGCAAACCGCACAAGCGGCAGCCGCGTTCTCTTAAACGTATATGTTAACGCGTGTGCCAGTGCCCTCAGGGTTTGGGTTGAAGGGCGGCGTTGACAGCGCGCGCAGCTCATCGTTTGTTGGAACAGAGTTGACCAGCTTCAAAGCCATAACGCCATTAAAGCGCTCCACATCCAACGCCTTTGACATCATTGTTACGGCTGCGGCATAGCTGCCGCCATCCACAGGATTTGACATAATAACCCCCAGATATATTAACTTTGCTTAGCGCTGCAGATTAGACTGACTAACGCATCGCCGACTCTGGGCGTCATTATATCATACGCAGTTGGCAGAGGTCAATTGCTTTTAGCTATCGAGTGAATTCTGGCTAGTATTTTAGTGGTCAGCTCGTCAGGGCGAAATTTGGGGACAAAATCGTCAGCACCGACTTGTTTGGCCTTTAACGTGTTGGATTCGTTGCTCATAGAGCTGTGCAGTGCGATATAAAGCCCGGATAGTTTGGGATTAGACTTAATCTTCCTTGTAAATGTGAAACCGTCCATGCCGGGCATCTCAACATCAGATATTATCATGGCAAATTTATCAGTGGCGGGGGCGTCGTCTGGCATCTCCTCTAAGAATTTAAGTGCATCTACTGCGCTATCCATTGTGACAGTTGACACGCCAATCTTGTCAACAATAGATTTCAACATAATCAGAGCTGATTTTGAATCGTCAACCAGCAGCAGAGTGTAGTCTTTAAGGTTTACACCAGCTGCCTCTTTTTTGATATTGTCGGCAGACTCATCTGATAGCTCACTATCAACGCCAATCACCTCGGCAATTATTTTTTCGACGTCGAGCAGTTGAATTGTCTTTCCATCATCGGCATAGGCGAGGGCGACAAGACAGGCCGTTGAGGCCATAGCGGCAGAGGGTTTATGCAGCTCATCCCATCCGCGGTTAATCAGGACATTTGGAGAGTTGATTAAAAATCCGTGAATCATATTATAGTACTCGCACACGATGATATAGCTTATCGTATTTTTATAGTCAACAGGGGCCAATTGAAGCGATTCAGATAAATCTATCACAGCGACAGACTTGTCCCTGAAGGATATAGTGCCTTTTACCGCAGGGTGTGAGTGAGGCATTTTTATGACTTTAGAAGGGCATTCCATGACTTCAATTATTTTAAATACATTAATCGCATACAACTCACCGTCACTAAGATAAAATGTGAGCATTTCCATTTGGCCGGACATAGCCAGCGACGACCTCTTCAGTTCTAGCTCATTCATGCTCATAACGCCTCTGCCCTCCTATAAAAGATCTGACTATAATAAATACTACTATATACTGTCGGCATTTGTACAGAATAATTTAAGCTATTTAGGAAATAGCACGTAAAATGATTTACAAAACGTGTGTAAATATTTTAGAGTAATAGTGATGGGAAACAGATTTTGGGATGATGCGGACAGACTAACGTTTCTGCGCGAGAGGGCGAATAACCTTTTTCACCATGACGCAGAGGCAGACCTTGCCGCGCGCCGCGCTTATACATGGGTACCGCCCTTTGACATATGCGAGATGGATGATGAGATAATCGTAAGGGCCGACATACCCGGTGTTAAAATCGAAGATGTCTCTGTTGAGATTGAAGGCGATGTCATTTCAATAAGAGGCGAACGCAAACCGGGCTGTCACACCGACAGGGAGTATTTTCACTGTATGGAGAGGAGTTTCGGTCGTTTTCTGAGGCAGTTTAAACTGCCGGAGGCAGCAAACATAGACGCTATCGAGGTAGTCCTCAAAGACGGCGTCCTCGGTGTCATTATTCCTAAGACCCGCCCTTAAAGGGCAGCCGATGCTTATAGGTGTAATTGCCGACTCTCACGACAACATAGCAGCCATCGCAAAGGCGGTGGCGTTGTTTAATATCAGCAATATCAGCTATGTGCTTCATGCGGGCGATTTTTCTTCCACTGCCGCTTTGGAGGCGTTAAAGGATTTGAATGCGCAGTTTATCGGAGTTTTCGGCAATAACGACGGCGGTATTGCCACGTATGACGGCGCAGGCCCACTGTCGTTAGAAACCCATGCACGTGGCTTTATCTACAGACAGCCTCACGAATTTATAATTGACGGCAAGAGATTTATCATGATTCACGAGCACTTCGATGTGGAGGCCATTGCCGGAAGCGGCCGCTGCGATGTCCTGATATATGGACATACGCACAGGGCGTCGGCCACTGTGATTGGCAAAACATACGTGTTGAATCCCGGAGAGCTGTGCGGATGGCTGCATGGAAGCGCCACGGCGGCTATTTTTGACACGCGCTCTATGAAGGCGCGCATAATCAAGCTGGACTAAACACATATTTTTAAGGGCGCGGCCGTCGAAATATTTTGCAAAAATTGCTGTGGAATATTTATAATCATATCGCCTTAATTTTGAGACGATTCATACATATTAAATTGCAAGGAGGATTTTACAACATGCCAAAGAAAGTAGCTCTACTGACAGCCGGCGGCCTTGCCCCGTGTCTGAGTTCGGCGGTGGGCGGGCTTATTCAACGTTATACGGAGATACTGCCCGATACGGAAATCATAGGTTTCACAAACGGCTATGACGGCCTTCTGAGAAAGAATTTCTTAAAAGTAACGCCAAAGGTAAGAAAATCGGCCTATGTGTTGCAGAATTTTGGCGGCAGCCCGCTGGGCAACAGCCGCGTAAAGCTCTCAAACGTCAAGGACTGCGTCAAGAAGGGCCTTGTAAAAGAGGGAGAGGACCCGCTTCAGGTAGCGGCGGAGAATCTTAAAGCGCTTGGCGTTGAGGTGCTTCACACCATAGGCGGTGATGATACGTCTTTGACCGCGGCTGAGCTTGCGAAATATCTCTACACACACGGCTACAATCTGACGGTAATCGGCCTGCCAAAGACCGTAGATAATGACGTAACGCCCATTGCCCAGACCCTTGGGGCCTACACTGCGGCGGAGCAGGGCGCGCGTTTTTTCTTAAACGTGGTGGCCGAGACGTCGGCAAATCCCAAGATGCTTATCGTGCATGAGGTAATGGGAAGAAACTGCGGCTACCTTACCGCGAGGACTGCGTTTGACTATCAATCTCAGCTGAAAAAGACTGATTTTATAGAGAATTTCGGCATTGACAAAGATGTGTATGGGATAGACGCGGTGCTGATTCCTGAGGTTGAGTATGACATGGACAAACTTGCCGACCACCTAAGAAAGAGATTAGAAAAGAATGACTGCGCAAAGATATTTATCTCTGAGGGGGCAGGTGCGGCGGGCATTGTAAAGGAGCTGGAGTCAAAGGGGCTTGAGGTACCGCGCGACGCCTTTGGCCATGTCAAGCTGGACAAGGTAAACGTAGGGCAGTGGCACGCCGATGTGCTGCTGGAAAAGACGAAGGCTGGAAAGGTGCTGGTGCAAAAGAGCGGCTATTTCGCGCGTGCGGCAAGGCCGAACAGTCAAGACATAATGCTTATTAAGTCAATGGTAGATATGGCTGTGGAGATGGCGCAAAAGGGAGTGCCGGGCATAATAGGGCACGACGAGGAGCGTAACGATGTGTTAAGGGCGATAGAGTTTGAGAGAATCAAAGGCGGCAAACCCTTCAACCCGGAGACAGGCTGGTACAAAACCCTCCTAAAAGAGATAGGCCAGCCCGATTTGACATAAGCCAGAGATAAAACAATCCCCCCGCGAAAGCACACGCGGGGGGTAAACATTGAAGGCTTCTTTATAAACCCTTAAGTAGTATTGAAGAAACTGTTAAGAATTACCCAGTCGGGGTCTTCCCTAATCTTAGGAATCTCTGCTGAAACAGGCCCGATATATTTTTTTCCAGTCGATGCGTAGTAACCTTTGGTTGTAGAGAAATCTATCGGTACGCGTATCAAACACAATTGAGCTATTCTGAGTCCTGCTTTCAATACTAAAGGTGTTTCACCCAAATTTCTTAATTCTAACGTTAAGCATCCTCTAAAACCCGCATGGACTGTAGTAGCGGTTGCAATAGTTAAGCCCAGACGACCCCAGCTTGATCTTCCAAGTACTAAAGCATAATAATCATATGGCAAACATATATACTCCAATGTCGTTGCCAATATAAAATGATGAGGATGTAATATAAAATCACCGCCAACCGGAATATGTTTCTTGGTGTAGAACTTCTCTAAAGGCATTTGACTGGCTGAAGTTTCTTTTTCAGGCGTTAAATGAGTATAATTAGTTAACTTATTTAGTAAAAAAGATGTGCCAAGTCTTAAATCTACGGAATTTTGACTATATTGTTCTTTTGGATCAATAGATGGTGTGACGACTAATGGATTTGGGGTTCCACCTTCTTTATGTATTCTTTTAAGCCATAACGTATCAGCTAGAGAATCATAATTAAGTTTTTGGCAATATCCATCGTTGGATACTTTAACGAAATCATATATACTGATGGCATATTTTAAATGGTCAATTAATTTTTTGTGCAGGATTGGTATTTTAGTCTCATCACTCTTTAAGGTTTCTTTGTAAAAATCGCTATGTTCTTTATAGTGCTTACCGTGGTAATAAATAGACACTGCAGTTACTGCTTCAATCGGAGAAATAACGTCAGGTTTGCTATGGCTAACTGACTCAAATGGTGGTCTAAAGGCATTTAGTTCAGGCTCAACTAACTTCCACATTTCATCTAATGGTTTTGACTGCGTAATTTTGAATATAGCGTACACTTTTTCAGCCATCTTATTTGAATGCTGTTCTATTTCCTCTATGGTTTGATTCTTGGGAGGCTCTATCATCTTATCACTGGTGTCCCGTTGTTGAATTGAGAATTTGCTAAAAACACAATAAAATCATGGTGATAGAGGATATAAAGACTGTAATCGACTTGAATTTTCCGTTATACTATGGTCAGCCAACAACGCAAGTTACAGGAGGAGAGACCAATGTATACAGGAAAGATGATATTTTCTCAACTAATGAGTTATATGCCGATGCATGAATTTAGGAAGTGTGTAAATCGTTACCAAGGTAATTACAAGGTTCAGACATTTTCATGTCTAAGCCAGTATTTGACTATGGCGTTTGCCCAGCTTACATATAGGGAAAGTTTGAGGGACATAGAAGCTTGTCTTCGCGTTCAACAAAATAAGCTATACCACATGGGTATTCAAGGTGACGTTTCTCGAAGTACTTTGGCAAGGGCAAATGAAAACCGTGATTGGCGTATATATGCAGATTTTGCTCAAGTTCTGATACAAACAGCCAGAAAGCTATATGCAGACGAAGATTTAGGATTAGAATTGCAGGATACGATATATGCCCTTGACTCCACTACCATAGATTTGTGTCTTTCTTTATTTCCTTGGGCTCGCTTTAGGAAACACAAAGGAGCTATAAAGTTGCATACTTTAATAGATTTGCGTGGCAGTATCCCATCCTTTATTAAAATTACAGATGGTAAAGTCCATGATGTAAACATATTGGATGAGTTAATACCAGAGCCAGGGTCTTATTATGTAATGGATCGTGGCTACCTCGACTTTGAGCGCCTTTATACCTTAAGTCAGAATTGTGCCTTCTTTGTAATTCGTTCTAAACGGAATACCAAATTTCGCAGGATTTACTCGCACTCAGTTGATAAGTCCAGTGGATTGCAATGTGACCAAACGATTGTGCTTACAGGTGTCAACGCTGCAGACGATTACCCAGAAAAGCTCCGGCGCATAAAATACTTCGATGCCCAACACAATAAAACTTTGGTATTTCTAACTAATAACTTCGCCCTTTCTGCTTTGATAATCGCTCAATTGTATAAATGCCGCTGGCAGGTGGAGTTATTTTTCAAGTGGATAAAACAACACCTACGAATCAAAGCCTTTTACGGGACATCTGAAAATGCTGTAAAAACGCAAATATGGATAGCCATATCAGTCTATGTGCTTGTTGCCATCATCAAGAAACGCCTAAAGCTGGACATGAGCCTTTACACAATTCTACAGGTTTTGAGTTTATCATTATTCGAGAAAATACCGCTTTATCAGGCACTTACAAAATTATACTACAAAGTTGAGGATAGTGTTTCATGGAAACAGTTGTCTTTATTCGATCTATAACGGGACAGCAGTGTCATCTTATCTATAAGAGGATTGATGTTATTTAATATGTTTTGTAAACATGTGTTTAAACCATTACCGAAACGTTCTGCCGCCAAAGAACAATCCTTCAGTTTACTGTGTGAATTAAAAAAACGGCTTACCTCGGAAGGATGACTATCAGTATTATTCTTTGGCTGATAAATATATGGGCAAAACTCTTTAAGCAATGCATAAATGAATGCAGCTCCAAATAGTTCATACCCTATGTTATCACATACATATTCAGTAATATATGATGCTACCCGCCTTCTTTGATTATATTTCTCTGAACCATGATCGAACAAGCTGGGTGCACCAAATATTTGATATAGTTCTTCATCAACTGTACGATTAATGGCATTCATATTTTCCTTGAATGCTATATGTCCTACCTCATGGCCTAAAATAGATATAGAAGAAACATCATATCCGGCTACTAATGGAATAATAAATACATCTATCTTTACATTGTTATCATTAACAATGTCAGATATATAACTGGTAATATCAGGTATTACTCCATAATAACTACTATCTTGTGAATGAATAATAAGCACTTTTCTTTGTTCAAAACGAAGGTTACATCTTTCATAACACTCCTTCACTAATGGCATAACCCACCATGAGGATTCATTTGGAAGAGCCATTATAAATATATCTATAATTTCCGATATGGTACGAAGTTTCTTTTTTATTGTTATTAAATCGATGTCGTCAGCGATGTTGTTCCTTTCAATCGTTAGATACGATTTAACCTTATTGCAAACGTCCATCACAAATGGCTGAGGGTCCTGTAAGATCAAGCCATCAATGATAGCAATTTCTGCATTGATAAACCCATCAGCGATTTCCTTGTAAATGTCCATTGATTGCACCTATAATGTTATTGGATTTATAATAAGGTCTTTGCTCGCACTCTCACTTGTGCTAATCGTATGCATTGCATATCTAATTAATTTCAATGACAGCTCCTTATCGCCATCTGTTATCGGTTCGTTTAATTGTAAACAGTCTATAACTTTCTTTAAGCTGTTTATAAAGTCAGCGTCACTATTATCAACTCTTAGATTGTTGTGTGCCGTTTCTATTGCGTCAGAAAGCTCCAAGGCAGATGATTCAGTTATATTACCAACGCTATAAAAACTGTATATTATCATATCCTTGGTCAATCTATCAGATTGACATATTTCTATGGATTTATTAATCAAAGTATAGTCCGCCGAAGTCATGTTAACCCCTTCTCTATTTTGCAATTTATGCCTTAATTTATTTAACGCCGACATCGCCACTGTATTCCGAGCACCACTTTCAATAAGGCTCATATATGACATTCCAACCTCCCGTAAGTAACTATTTTCAATAGCTCACCAACTGCTACGTTTTATCATAGCATAGATATCTCTCTATTATCAACATACAAAAAAAGGTGTCAAGCCAAGATAGAAATGTTTTCCGCTTGCCTTGCAATCTTCTGTAAATAGATATACTAGCGTTGTCTAATTATCTACACCGCTTTCAACCATGTTCAGATTCCTCTGTGCAACATGGAGATTGCTCTTTGTGCGGGCATAGTCGGCGGGGTATTTGTCTTCTGTCCAGACTTTTAGCGCCTCTTTGTATGCCTCTGTCGCTTTGGCCAGATTTGCCTCTTTATCCTGTAGCTGCGAGAGTTTCCTGTAGGCAACGCCCAAGTTGTTTTGCGTCTTTGCGTAATCGGCGGGATATTTCTCGATGGTTCTAACTCTCAACGCCTCCTTATATGCCTCAATCGCAAGGTTTAGATTGTACTCCTTGTCCCGTGCCTCTGCCAGATTCCTGTACGCAGTGCCTAAATTATTCTTTGTCGCCGCGTAATCGGTTGGATAGTCATCGTAGGTTCTAAAGCGCAGCGCCTCCATATACGCCTCAATCGCGAGGTCTAGGTTACTCTCCTTGTCGCGCACTTGCGACAGGCCGGTATAGGCGTTTCCAAGATTGTTTTGCGTTATAGCGTACTCAATGGGAAAGTCGTCGTCGTTTCTGATTACGATAGCCTCCTTATATGCCTTAATCGCAAGGGTTAGCCTCTCTTCTTTTCCGGCTGTCTCTGACAGAGCCTGATAGACATTTCCTAGGCTGTTTTGCGTTGCCGCATACTCAGTAGGCACCCTTGCGGTCTCGTCTACTTTCAGCGCCTCTTCGTATGCCACTGCCGCATGGTTTAAATTCGCTTCTTTGTCGCGAATCTTTGACAGGCACTGCCAGGCATTTCCAAGGCGATTTTGTGTTGATGCGTAATACTCCGGAAACTTCCTAATTGACCTGTCTGAAAGCGCATCTTCAAACGCGGCTATAGCGTGGGCGAGATTGTCTTCTTTGCCGCTTATTAAAGACAATGTATAATAGCAGCAGCCCTCATCATGCCGCAGGCGCGCGCGAAGTGGCGCGTTTTTATTCAGAGAGGGATTGCTTAATAATTCATGATATACGCCCAGGGCCTCAAGCGGTTTGATTTCCTGAAGCTCCTCCGCATTGATAATGCTGGCAACAAGCGCCGAGGTCTCCGCATTCTTTTTGGAACGATACCGCAGGTAAAGCATTATAACACCTGTCAATATGGCTGCTATGCCTATTGCGGTATAGACCTCTGCTACGCCGCCCATCTTGTCAGCCCATCAGTCCTCTTTGCCATTTACGGCGCCTCCAAACGCTTGTTATAACCTCTAAGCGCTCAAATACTAACATAACTCTATGGGGCGTTGCAACGGGGAGGGCGCGCCGCCAGGGCAAACGCATTAGAAAAATAAAGCTGAAATTACCTATGCAAGTACACCATCTTGGCCCAGTCAGTCATTCCGGCTTGTCCGGAATCTTCCCTAATCTTTCCTTCTGAGGGTTTTAAACGATGATTTTGCCTAACTCGGAGGCATAAGGACAGATTCCGGACAAGCCGGAATGACGACATTAAGAGAAAATTTATGGTGCAATTCTCTAATGCGTTTGCCCTAGGCGCGCCGCCTGCCGCATAGTTGCGGCAATGCCTTCTGTCAGTGTATAATCCAGTCTGTGAAGGACAACCAAAGAACTGGTTTTAGTAAGGATGTACTGTCGGTCGCTGTGATAGTTGCCGCCCTTGGGTATTTTGTTGACATCTATGACCTCCTTCTGTTTGGCATTGTGAGGGTTCAGAGCCTCAAGGATATTGGGGTAGCGCCGCAGGAGATATTAAATCAAGGGATTTTCATTCTGAACATGCAGATGGCCGGTATGTTTATAGGAGGTTTTCTCTGGGGGGCGCTTGGCGATAAGAGGGGCAGGGTGAAGATCCTCTTTGGCTCTATATTCCTGTACTCGGCGGCCAATATTGCAAATGCCTATGTGCACTCCACGGCTGCCTATGCGCTTTGCAGGTTTATTGCCGGCGTAGGACTGGCAGGTGAGCTTGGCGCCGGTGTGACGCTTGTGCTTGAGAATTTGCCCAGGGGCGTCAGGGGATATGGGACTATGATTGTTGCCACTGTTGGCGTGCTAGGCGCTGTGCTGGCTAATTATATCGCAAAGACTTTTGACTGGAAGGCGGCATATCTGATAGGCGGCGGCCTCGGCATGGCTCTGCTTCTGATGAGAATTGGCGTTTATGAGTCAGGGATGTATAAGCAGATAGTGTCAGAAAATATCAGCCGTGGAAATCTGCTTATGTTGTTTACCAACAGGCATCGTTTTTTCAAGTATATGAAGTCCATTATGATAGGGCTTCCGATATGGTTTTGCGTGGGAATACTGATCTTTCTCTCGCCTGAGTTTGCTAAGGCGATGAGCATATCTGGTACGATAAGCGCCGGTGAGGCGGTTCAGTACTGTTATATAGGGCTTGCCGTTGGGGATTTTAGCAGCGGCATGTTAAGCCAATACCTGAGGAGCAGGAAAAAGGTTGTGCTGTTGTTTCAGATACTATGCGCCGCCGCGGCGGCCGGGTATTTCATGCTTAACGGGGTGAGCAGCGCGGTATTTTACGTGTTTTGCGGGCTGATTGGAGTTGCCGCAGGGTATTGGGCGATATTCATAACCGTAGCGGCTGAGCAGTTTGGCACAAACATACGGGCAACTGTGGCCAGCACCGTGCCAAACATCATACGCGGCACGGTGATACCAATTACGGCGGCCTTCCAGTTTCTAAGAGGCTACATAGGGATTGTCAACGCCGCTGCTGTGGTTGGAGCAATATGCCTTATGATTGCCTTTTATTCATACTACCGCCTTGATGAGACATTTGATAAAGACCTTGATTATGTGGAGACGTAGAATATTCCCTTCTTTTTAGGTACCAAAATGGTTTTCAAATTCCTCTTTAGTTCATTTACTATGACTACTACAACTTTGCATTGATTCAAAAGACTATGAGGGTAACTTTGGTAAAGGAGGCAGCCACGTTGGGTATATTGAGGAAATATTGTCTTTTATGTCATAATGCAATCCATGAACCAGCTATTTTATGGCGATAACTTATATATACTAAGAGAACATATCGCCGATGGTTCGGTTGACCTTATTTATCTTGACCCACCGTTTAACTCAAAAGCCGATTACAATATATTATTCAAAGAGCAGACAGGGGAATCATCTGGCGCACAAATAACCGCATTTGAGGATACATGGCACTGGAACGAGGAGGCAGAACGGACTTTTCAAGATATTGTAGATACCGCACCAGCCAATGTTGTAGAAATGATGACCGCATTCAGGAGGTTTGTCGGACTAAACGATATGATGGCATATCTAACTATGATGTGTGTTAGGTTGGTTGAGCTTAAACGAGTATTGAAAAATACAGGCACTATCTATCTACATTGCGACCCTACGGCAAGCCATTATCTAAAAATACTCATGGATGCGATATTCGGTAAAAAGAACTTTAGGAATGAGATTGTATGGTGTTATCGGGGAGCAGGCTATCCTAAAAAAGATTTTGGCAGGCGGCATGACATAATATTCCGATATTGTAAGTCTTCAGACTATATTTTTAACCTTGATGATGTAAGAGAGGAATATGCTGAAGCAACAAAGGAAAGGTTCAAACATCATATCGGCAATATCAGAAATGGAAGAGATTTTGGAACTCAATCTTTGAATCCTCTCGGAAAACAACCTGATGATTGGTGGCAGATTCAACCAATTGCACCGTCATCAGGAGAGAGACTTGGCTATCCTACTCAGAAACCTGAAGTGCTGTTAGAAAAAATAATGCTGGCATCATCAAATGTGAATGATACGGTTCTTGACCCATTCTGCGGCTGTGGGACAACGATAACAGCCGCGCAAAGGTTGAAACGTCAATGGATAGGCATAGATATAACTCATCTTGCTACTAACCTTATCAAGAAACGATTAAAAGATGTGTTTGACCTTGAGCCTAAAAAAGGTTATCTTGTCATCGGAGAGCCAGAGGACTTGACCGGTGCAGAAGAGCTTGCGAATCAAAACCGTTATCAATTTCAGTGGTGGGCGCTGTCTCTTATCAATGCCCGTCCATATGGAGATAAGAAAAAAGGTAAGGATACTGGTATTGATGGGTATATCTATTTCAATGAAGATATGGGCAAAGTAGCTAAGGGCATTGTGTCTGTGAAGAGCGGTACAGTGGCTGTTAAGGATATTCGGGATTTAGGACATGTGATGGATAGAGAACAAGCGCAACTTGGTATACTCGTCACATTAAAAGTGCCTACACGGGATATGAATAAAGAAGCGGCAGGCAAGGGGTTGTACCGTTTTCAACTCACAAATAAAGATTATGCACGAATTCAAATATTGACGATTGAAGACTTATTCAACGGCAAGAAGCCTGATATCCCGTCAATTTATCAGCTTTCTACATATAAGAAAGCCGATGCCGTTAATCCAGTAAATGGCACGCTTGATTTTCAGGAATAAAATTCAAACTGAGACACTACCCAATTTCTCCCCCATGCTTCGCTATTTCTTTGCGATTAGTGTATAATAGGGGTTTACCAGTGGATATGCCGTAAGTATGAAATGGACGACGACAGAATTTGTTAACTGAAAATATAAGAAACTTCTCTATAATCGCGCACATTGACCACGGCAAATCTACGCTTGCCGACAGGTTCTTAGAGCTTACCGGCGCTCTTAGCCGTAAAGAGCTGACTAAGCAGGTGCTTGACTCGATGGACCTCGAAAAAGAACGCGGCATCACCATCAAGGCCCATGCCGTCAGGATTATCTACGAGGCCGAAAACGGCGTCAGTTATTTCCTCAATCTTATTGATACACCCGGACATGTGGACTTCTCATACGAGGTATCACGCAGCCTTGCCTCCTGCGAGGGCGCCCTTCTGGTGGTTGACGCTACACAGGGCGTTGAGGCGCAGACGCTTGCCAATACGTATCTTGCCCTCGACCATGACCTTGAACTCCTGCCCGTTATAAATAAAATAGACCTGCCGCAGGCCGAGCCTGAACGCGTCGTGGCGCAGATAGAGGAGGCCATAGGGATTGATTGTTCTGAGGCGCTGATGGCCTCTGCAAAAAGCGGTATGGGCGTAAAGGAAATCCTCGAGGCCATTGTCAAAAAGGTGCCGCCGCCAAAAGGAGACATGGCACTGCCGCTTAGGGCTTTGATTTTCGATTCATGGTTTGACAGCTACAAGGGCGTTATCGTCATGGTCAGGGTCTTTGACGGCACGGTCAAAAAGGGTACGCAGATTAAGATGATGTCAACCGGCAAGGTGTTTGAGGTAATTGACGTGGGGGTGTTTACGCCAAAACTTCTACTGACGGAGGCCCTTGGCCCTGGCACGGTTGGATTTATCTCGGCAAATATGAAGACGGTGGGGGATACGAAAATAGGGGATACTATAACCTACGCCCAGGGCGCTGCCACTTTGCCGCTTCCCGGTTACAAAGAGATTAAGCCTATGGTGTTTTGCGGCGTCTATCCCACAGAGACGCACGAATACGAAGAGCTGAAAGACGCCCTTTTAAAGCTCGGCCTCAACGATTCCTCGTTCAGCTATGAGCCTGAGACCTCCACCGCGCTGGGGTTTGGCTTCAGGTGCGGCTTCTTAGGTCTGCTCCACATGGACATTATAAAGGAACGGCTTGAGCGCGAGTTTAATCTGTCGCTTCTGAACACCGCCCCTACAGTTATATACAGGGTCACAAAAAACGGCGGCGATATTGAATTAATAGATAATCCAACACAACTACCTGAGAGTTTTGTTAAAATAGAGGAGCCGTTTATTCTGGCTACGATTTTCGTGCCGGAGAAATTCGTTGGAAACATCTTTGACTTGTGCCAGGAAAAAAGAGGTACGCAAAAGGAGTTTACATATTATGGCAAGGACAGGGTGATGGTGGCATATGAACTTCCCATGAACGAGATACTGTGGGATTTCTTCGATAGACTGAAGTCTATATCGAAGGGCTATGCCTCGATGGACTATGATTTCATAGGCTATCGCGACGCCGACCTGGTCAAGCTCGATATTCTGATAAACGGCAAGGCCGTTGACGCCCTTTCTCTTATCGTACACAAGGACAAGTCCTACTATAAGGGACGGCAAATTGTCGAAAACCTGCGCAAAGTCATAGAACGCCAGCTCTATGAAATCGCTATACAGGCGGCCATAGGCAGAAAGATAATAGCCAGAGAATCCGTCAAGGCAATGAGAAAAGACGTGCTGGCCAAGTGCTACGGCGGCGATATTACGAGAAAGAGAAAGCTGCTGGAAAAACAAAAGGAAGGGAAAAAGAGGATGAAACAAATAGGCAACATAGAGATACCGCAAGAGGCGTTTTTGGCCGTTATGAGGGTTGATAAGTGAAAAAAACCGTCTACAGGGAATACTCAGAGGCAATTGTTACAGCGCTCCTGCTGGCCCTTTTCATACGCGCGTTTGTGATACAGGCATATAAAATCCCGTCAGGCTCAATGGAGACAACCCTGCTTGTGGGAGACCAGCTGCTGGTTAATAAGTTCATCTACGGCGTAATGATTCCTTTTACCGAGATAAAGATATTCACGTTCAACCAGCCCAAAAAGGGCGACATCATAGTGTTTAAATACCCTGAGGACCTAAACCGCGACTTCATAAAGCGCGTCATAGCGGTTGGCGGCGATGTTGTAGAGGTGGTGGATAAAGAGGTCTATGTAAACCATGAAAAGTTAGTGGAGCCGTTTATTCAACACACTGATACGTCAATGAGAAACGGCATTCCGCCGCGCGATAACATGGAGCCGCGGCGCGTACCGCCTGGCAAATTCTTCGTCATGGGCGATAACCGCGACAACAGCCAGGACAGCCGCTTCTGGGGCTTCGTTGACCAGAACCTTATTCGCGGCAAGGCGTTGATTATCTATTGGTCATGGGACAATGCTAAAGAGCTACGCTGGTATGAACATATCAGATTTAATCGTATAGGGAGGCTGATAAAATGATAAAAGTATTGAAAAACGAAGACGGCGGGGGTTTTAAGGCAATCTTTATGATAGCCTTGACGTTGGCGGCGTTGTACTCAGGATATATGTTTGCAACGCCCTACTTCAAACACAACACGATGACGTCGGAGGCAAAGGAGATAGCGAGGCTGGGGCAAGAAAAAGAGAAAACCCTTGAGCTGGTAAACGAAAAGGTCAAGGAGCTGGGAATCCCGGTAGAGAAAGATAAGATAGCGGTAACATACGACAGGGAAAAGAAGATTGTTACGATAAAAATGGCATGGAAAGTTGAGGTCAACCTGATGGGATTCTATAAGAAAACCCTTGATTTCAAGGTTGACGTAAAGGAATAACCATGTTTACCGGCATTACGCTATCCATAGGCGAGGTGGCCTCGCTAAAAAGGAAACACGGCGTAACCGAATTGGCGGTCGTTGATACGGTTGTATCGAAAGATGTGCAGATAGGAGACAGCGTCTCTGTAAACGGCGTATGCCTTACGGTAGTGAAAAGGGAAGGAGACAGGATGTATTTCGATATGTCTGAGGAAACCCTGAAAAGCTCCGGGGCAGGGGCGCTTACGCATGGCGCAAAGGTCAACCTTGAGCCGGCTATGTCGGCAGGAGGCAGGTTCGGCGGGCATTTTGTTACGGGACATATAGACGGCACGGGGGTTATAGAATCAAAACGCGCGGCAGGCGGCGGCGTTTTGGAGATATTTATAGAGTCCCCGCCTGTGATTCAAAAGTATATCGTAAAGAAAGGCTCCGTTGCGGTTGACGGCGTCAGCCTGACGGTTTCCGACGTCAGTGTGGGCGGGTTTTCTATTGTCATAATCCCCCATACGTCATGCGTAACAACGCTTGGGTTAAAGAATCGCGGCGACAGCGTAAATCTTGAGACAGATATTATCGGTAAGTATGTAGAGAAATTTGTGGCTGCGTATAGCGGCGGCGGTAATTTACTAAATAAACTAAGAGAGGAAGGATTCGCACGATGAGCGCAAAGCATTCGTTTAACACGATAGTGTCAGCGATAAAGGATATAGAGGAAGGAAAGATGGTAATCCTCATAGACGATGAGGACAGGGAAAACGAGGGCGACCTCTGCATTGCCGCAGAGAAAATTACCCCTGATGTGATTAACTTCATGGCCAGGTACGGCAGAGGGCTGATTTGCCTGAGCCTGACCCCTGAGAAAGTCGAACAGTTGAACCTACCTATGATGACAAGCAACAATACCTCATCCTTCGGCACGGCCTTCACGATATCCATAGAGGCCAGAAAGGGCGTGACAACGGGCATCTCAGCCCACGACAGGGCAAAGACAATAATGACCGCAATAAATCCGGACTGCCGTCCGGAGGACCTCGCAAGCCCCGGTCATGTATTCCCGCTGCGCGCAAAGCCCGGCGGCGTTTTGCAAAGGGCAGGCCAGACTGAAGGTTCCGTAGATCTTGCAAAACTTGCCGGCCTTGTCCCCGCCGGCGTGATATGCGAGATACTTAACGAAGACGGCACTATGGCCAGAGTGCCGGAGCTTATGGAGTTTGCTTCGAGACACCAACTAAAAATAATAACCATAGAAGACCTTATCGAGTACAGGCTCAAAAATGAGAGGCTGATAAGAAGGGTGGCCAATGTAAACTGTCCGACAAGATACGGCGGCGACTTCAGGGCCATAGCGTATGAAAACGCCGTTGATGAAAATGTCCACGTTGCCCTGATAAAGGGCGATATCACTGCCGAAGGGCCGGTACTGGTCAGGGTGCACTCTGAGTGTCTGACCGGCGATGTGTTTGGTTCAAAGCGGTGCGACTGCGGCCAGCAGCTGCAAAAGGCAATGGAGATAATAGACAAAGAAGGACGCGGCGTGATACTCTATATGAGACAGGAGGGGCGCGGAATTGGCCTCGCAAATAAACTCAAGGCATATGAGCTTCAGGACAAGGGCCTTGACACCGTAGAGGCCAACCTTGAGCTTGGCTTCAAGGACGACCTCAGAGACTACGGCATAGGGGCGCAAATACTTGTTGACCTCGGTATTAAGCAAATTGCCCTGATGACAAATAATCCGAGGAAAATCGTCGGCTTAGACGGTTATGGCATTGAAATAGTGAAGCGGGTTGCCATTGAGGTCACACCGTGCGATAAGAACATGGTTTACCTGAAGACTAAAAAGAAAAAAATGGGACATATCCTGGATAAAGTCTAAATAAAGGAGAGCGCAATGAAGATTTTGGAAGGAGACATAAACGCAAAGGGTTTTAGATTTTGCCTTATAGTAAGCCGGTTTAATGATTTCATAACAGGCCGTCTGCTTGAAGGGGCAGTTGACGCCCTCACAAGGCATGGGGCTGATAGTTCCGATATATCGATAATAAAAGTACCGGGGTCGTTTGAGGTGCCGCTGATTGCAAAGAAAGCGGCTGAGTCAAAGTCATACGACGCGGTTATCACGCTTGCGGCAATAATACGCGGGGCAACGCCTCACTTTGAATATGTGGCGGCAGAGGCGTCAAAAGGGATAGCTGCGGCTTCGATGGACACAGGCGTGCCCATAAGCTACGGCATAATTACCTCAGACACCATAGAACAGGCAATTGAACGTGCCGGGACAAAAAGCGGCAACAAGGGATGGGATGCGGCAATGACGGCAATAGAAATGGCTAATCTTATGAAGAAACTCTAATCCCAGCCACATATGACGCGAAGACAAGCCCGTGAATATGTTTTACAGAGTCTGTTTCAATATGAATTTACGAAGTCTGTGGCCTCAACCGCAGAGATACGGCAGAGGCTTGAGTATAAGTCCCCGTCAGACGATATAATTGAATTCATAGAGGACCTCATAGGAGGGGTAATTAAACATTTGAAGGAAATTGATGAGACGATTCAGTCGGTCTCAAAAAATTGGGAGCTGCAGAGGATTGCCTCCGTAGACCGCAATATTATCAGATTTGCCGTGTATGAATTACTCTACAGGGCGGATATTCCAGCTGCGGTTACTATTAATGAGGCTGTGGATATTGCAAAGAGGTATTCAACCCTTGAGTCCTTTTCGTTTATAAACGGGATATTGGATACAATTGCGCACTCCAATGCCGTCGGCGGCGACGTTAAACAGCGCAGAGAGCAGAGATAATGGCGCCATACGCGGTAATCTCAGATGTGCACTCAAACCTGCATGCCCTGCTTGCGGTTATCGAGGACATAGAAGTCCGCGGCGTCAGTGACATATACTTCTGTGGCGATATAGTGGGCTACGGCCCAAGGCCGAATGAGTGCATAGATATCATAAAGCGGCGCTGCAAGGTGTTGATTGCCGGTAACCACGACTGGGCGGCAGTAGGATATACCGAAACCGAGTATTTTAATGAAAACGCTATGGCTGCCATCGAGTGGACGCGTCAGACACTGTCCGATGAGCATATGGATGATATAAAGGAATTTAAGCTCTTTAAGTCTGACCCTGAGATAAACGCATTTTTTGTTCACGCCACGCCGAAAGACCCCGACCAATGGGACTATCTCTTTTCTCTGTCGAATGCGGCTGTGAATTTCAAGAGTTTTAAACAAAAACTATGTTTCGTAGGCCACAGCCACACGCCGGTTATAATAGAAATGGACAGCGCCGGCAATATGTCAACAGCATGGGACAGGACTGAGATGCAGGAGGCAAGCCGCTATATAGTAAACGTGGGAAGCGTCGGGCAGCCGCGCGACGGCGACCCGCGCGCCTCATATGCGCTTGTCAGCGGCGCTGAAATTTTGTTAGTCAGAGTACCATATGATGTTGACAAGACTCAGCAGGAAATGGCGGAGGCCAAACTGCCGGTAAGGCTCATTGAGCGCTTGTCCTATGGACACTAAACTTACGCAGAAGGAGTAACAATATGATAGAGCGATACACGAAAAAAGAGATGGGACGGCTGTGGACGCTTGAGGCCAAGTACAAGAAGTGGCTTGAGGTTGAGTTGGCCGTATGCGAAGCGTGGGCGCAAAGGGGGGAAATCCCCGCCGAATCGCTTAAAGTTATTAAAGAACGGGCGGACTTTGACGTTAGCCGTATAGACGAAATAGAGGCCGAGGTCAAACACGACGTTATCGCCTTTCTGACCAGCGTTTCAGAACATGTAGGCCCTGAATCAAGATATATTCACAAGGGTCTTACGTCATCCGATATTTTAGATACGGCAAATGCCTTGCTCCTGCGCGACGCGGCGGACATAATCATAGGCGATATAAAGGCGCTGATGGAAGTCCTTAAAACGCAGGCATATGAATATAAAAATACGCGGTGTATAGGGCGAAGCCACGGCATTCACGCCGAACCTATGGTTTTCGGCCTGAAATTTGCGCTTTGGTACGAGGAGATGCAGAGAAACCTCGGCAGAATGGACAGTGCGCGCAAGACGATAAGCGCTGGAAAACTCTCCGGGGCGGTAGGGACATTCTCCAGCATTGAGCCTGAGCTGGAGACTATAGTGCTTGAGAAACTTGGCCTTGTCCCCGAGCCGGTGGCTACACAGATAGTGCAGCGCGACAGGTATGCGGAGTTTATGACAACGCTTGCCATAGTGGCAGCTACAGTGGAGAAAATTGCCGTAGAGATAAGGCACCTTCAGCGCACAGAGGTGCGCGAGGCAGAGGAGCCATTTACCGTCGGCCAGAAAGGCTCATCCGCAATGCCTCATAAACGCAACCCTATAGGAAGCGAAAACCTCACCGGCCTTGCCCGCGTTGTGCGCTCAAATGCGATGGCCGCCCTTGAGAATGTCGCCCTATGGCATGAGCGCGACATCAGCCACTCCTCAGTGGAAAGGATTATTATTCCTGACAGTACAATACTTGTTGACTATATGCTTGTGCGCCTGAGGGGAATCCTGTCCAAGCTAGTCGTCTATCCGCAGGTTATGCTAAAGAATCTTAACTTAAGCCACGGGCTTTATAATTCGCAGAAGGTGCTCCTTGCGCTTGCCGAGGCGGGAATGACCAGAGAAGACGCCTATGCGGAGGTTCAGCAAAAGGCTATGGAGTCCTGGGCGGCAGGCCTGGACTTTAAGGAGCTGTTGCAAACCGCCGAGGCTGTTAAGACGTATATTGCCGATGGTGCGCTTGATAAGTTGTTTGCCCTGGACGACTACCTCAAGCATGTTGATTTCATATACAACCGCGTCTTTGGCGAGAAATAGCATAGCTGGCTCACGGGAGAAATACTGAAAATGATTAACAATGAGCATGACGATAATTTTTCTATAGCGGACTACGCCCCCGTATTCATATGGACTTCCAACATCTATGGAGAGCGCAGATATTTCAACAGGGTCTGGCTGGACTATACCGGCAGGTCAATCGAAGAGGAACGCATGGGCAAGTGGATGGAAGGCATTCATCCTGACGACTATGCCAACTACTGCGAATCATTCAATGAAGCGCTGTCGTCCCTTGTCCCGTTTAAGGCCGAGTACAGGCTCAGGCGCAAGGACAATGTCTATCGGTGGATTTTGGACACCGGTACCCCGCGATACAACGCCGGAGGCACGTTTATAGGTTATATTGGCTCATGCGTGGGCATTACAGAGCGTAAGCAGATGGAGGATGAGCTTATACGAAGCAACTCTATGCTGAAATCCCAGCAGGAAGCCTCGATAGACGGCATTGTGTTTCTTGACGAGAATCAAAACATATCGGGTTTCAACGGCCTGTTTTGTCAGATGTGGGATTTACCGGCCAGTTTGTTGACTAATATGGATGGCAGTACGCTGTTAGAGCTGCTCAAGACAAAGCTGCAAAACCCGAAAGGGCTGATCACATGCGATGGCTCTGCAGGCGCCACAGAGGCCAATGCCAAAGACAGCAGCGCCGCTATCGTTATGAAAGATGGCCGTATATTTTCACAGCATTCGGCCTGCGTAACCTCACAGGAAGGGGGAAACTATGGAAGAATTTGGCACTTTAGGGATATTACATGGCGCACTAAAATTGAAAATGAACTCAGGCTAAAGACAAAATCCCTTGAGGAGCTTGCAGCCCATCTCGAAGAAAGGGTAAAACAAGAGGTCGAAGAGAGATTAAAACAAGAGAAGATCCTCGTCCAGCAGGCGAAAATGGCCTCAATGGGCGAGATGATTGAGGCAATCACCCACCAGTGGCGCCAGCCCCTGAACTCTCTGAGTCTGGTTGTTCAGGACCTTGCCGAGGCATTTGCCAATGGAGAGTGCGATAAGCAATTCATTGAAGAGGCCGTTTCAGACTCAATGCAGCAAATTGACTACATGTCAAGGACGATAGACGATTTCAGGAACTACTTCAAACCGTCTAAGGCAAAAGAGACCTTCGATGTTGTCCTTGCCATCAAAGAAGTGCTTTCCATCGCATGGGGACAACTCAAAATACACTCTATCTCAATCCTGATAAACGGCACAGTATATGACCCGAACAGTTCGGCGGATTTCGCAGGGTATTTTGTAACTACATACAAAAATGAATTCAAACAGGCACTTCTTAATATAGTCAATAATGCAAGAGACGCCGTTAAGGCAGCTCCAAAACCCAGAGAGATTTCATTTTGTCTGTCAGCCGCCGACAATGTATTAACCATAAACGTCAGCGACACGGGCAGCGGCATCCCCGGTGAAATATTGGATAAAATTTTCTCGCCGTATTTTACGACAAAAGAAGACGGCAAGGGTACCGGCATCGGCCTCTACATGTCTAAGATGATAGTAGAAAACAATCTGTCAGGAAAGATATATGCCTCTAATTCAAAGGCCGGGGCGTGCTTTACAATAGAACTTTCTATTGAACCTTAGTTAGAAGCGCCGAAAGGGCGGCGCCGGTAAAACCATTGATTTAAGTATTATCGCAGGCTGCCGGCGCACTAACCATGTCTATTAGTCGTCAAAAAGGTCTTTCTGCTTTTCCCCGCCGCATAGTTTAATCAGATGTTTTAACGCCTTAGCGGCCTGCGCTGCCTTTGCTTCGGTCTCGCATTGGAAATAACCGTAGTTTTGCATGTTTTCCGAGTTATACTTATCATCCGGCCTCTCAACGACAAATTTGACGTGGGGTTTTTCGTCTTTGGTAGCATAGCTGACGCTGTTGGCTATGAGACCGAATTTGGTGCCGTTTGTGGATGGCCATATGCCGTTATTAGTGCTTTCCGGGTTTAACTTGTCTAATGGGGCATAGCGCCTGTGCATATATTTGCCGTCATTGCTTTTGGTCTCGGAAATAAACATACATCCTTCAAGATACACATTGTCTTTAGTTTCGACATTATCGTTATCAACAGTGCATCTTTCTTTAATATAGGCAAATGTTTCCTCTTTAGATATCTTCTTTTTTGTTTTTTTGGCCGGAGTCGGCGTCTCATCGTCATAATCTGACGCGCTAAAGCAAGGCGATGACAGGCTTAGCGTCAGGACGGCTGCGGTAATTAAAATAAATAACCAGTTAAGCGTTCTTCCCTTCGAGTAAATCAATGCTGAACCCTCCTGTGTGAGATATAACCCGCTATTGCGGCATATCTCTGCTCATTAAGCCTTCAAAGAAGGCTCAATATAGTAGCATGAAATAGTGGCCGGTAGTCAATAGCCATCTTATTTCCCTATACAAAAATTGCTGAATATCTTGTCGAGGATATCGTCTGTGGTTACTGCGCCTGTGATTTGGCCAAGCGCGTTCAGGGCGTTTCGCAGCTCAAGCGCGGTTATTTCAAATGGATTATCAGCAAGCAGACGGGCATTTGCCAGTGCCTCCGCCGCCTCGTCAAGTGCGGTTTTATGTCTTAGATTTGTTACGATTATACCCTCTGCCGCATCAGAGGAGCTGCCGCCAAGGGCATGGCTGTATATGGTTCCTTCTAATTTATCGAGGCCGGCCCCGGACAATGCCGAGATATTGACAATATTAACGGCACAGTTTCCGCCTTGTTGATTTGCGGCGTCTCCGTACTTATCAATTATAAAATCGTTTGAGTAAGCGGTCTTTTTATCGGACTTGTTGACAGCTATAATTGTTGCTTTGCCTCTGGTATGCCTAAGAATTTCCTCATCCTCCGAGTCAAGCAGGGCGCTGCCGTCAAAGACAGCGATGACTATATCTGCGGCCTCTATTGCGGCAATGGAACGGCTAATGCCCTGCGCCTCGGCAATGTCCGCGCAATTCCTTATTCCCGCAGTATCCACTATCCTCACAGGAAGGCCGTTAATGTTTATGGTCTCTTCGATGGTATCTCTTGTTGTGCCTGGGTTCGGCGTTACAATGGCCCTGTCTTTTTGCAGCAGGGCGTTTAACAATGAGGACTTGCCGACGTTCGGTTTGCCTGCGATTGCGGCCATGAGGCCCTCGCGATAGAACCTGCCAAATGAGTATGATTTTGCAAGCGTCCTCAAGGCTGACAGCAGTGCGTCAATCCTGTCAACCAACAGAGCCTTCTCCGGCAGTGCGATGTCGTCTTCCGGGAAGTCAATCTGCGCCTCCACCTCTGCGCAAATCGAGATAAGTTCATTCACAATGGGCGCAAGGGCAGAGGACAGTCCGCCGCGAAGCTGTGCAATCGCCATCCTGCCGCTGCCTTCTGTGGCGGCATTAATAACATCCAACACGGCCTCGGCCTCGACAAGGTCTATCCTGCCGTTTAAAAACGCGCGCATGGTGAACTCGCCGGGTGCGGCAAGCCGCGCCCCCGCCTTTAGCGCTGCCTCAAGCGTCTTGCTTACTGTAAGCAGGCCGCCGTGGCAGTTAATCTCAACGACATCCTCCGCCGTGTAGGACCTCGGTGAGCGCATTACGCTTACCAGTACCTCGTCAATTATATTTGGCGGCGTGACGGCGGTTTTTTCGGCAGACCCAATGTCGGCTATAAATCCATAGGCCATTGTAAACGATGGCATCGAGGCGATTTTTTTGGGGCTTTGGAAAATTCTCTCTGCCACGCTTATGGCATTCGCGCCGCTTATCCTGACGATGCCTATGCCGCCCACACCGGGCGCAGTGGAGACGCCTGCTATGGTGTCATCTGGATGGCGCATGTGACAAAGCGCGTGAAGCCTCAGAGATTATGGCCGCAACCAGGGCGTCAATAGACGCTGTCTCCGGCATTATTGAAACGGCAAGACCGGCCTTTTCAACGGCCTTTTTTGTTACAGGGCCGATGGCGGCTATTTGCACATCTCTTAGCAGTTCTGCGCCCTCGCCGCCAATGATTTCCATGAGATTATTAAATGACGACGCACTTGTAAACGTGGCCATAGAGATCTTGCCTTCTCTTAAAAAGCGCTCAAGCCTTTTAGCGTGCGCTTGTGGTCTTATCGTCTTGTAGGCTGCCGGGGTATCAATATGGCCGCCTGACTGTCTGACAGCGTCAGGGAATGCCTCGCGCGCCTTCCCGGCCCTCGGCAGAAGAAATCTCTTACCTCTTATCGAGCCATTTTTTGTAAACATTGCAATTAACCCCTCGGCGTTAAACTCCTCCGGCACGGCTTCTGTTATCAGCCCATAGCCCCTCATGGCCTCTGCTGTTTTTTCCCCAATGGCGCACAGTTTTATTCCCCTGAGGTCTCGTATGTCCTTATTTTTTTCGATGAGGCGGTTAAAGAAATACTTAAAGCCGTTTGACGATGTTATGATTATCCAGTCATAGGTTTCAATATTGGCTATTGCGGCGTCAAGGTCGTCATATGAGTCGGGCGCGACGGTCTTTATGGTTGGAAAGTCGAATATCTCCGCCCCCATCTCCTCAAGCGGCGCGTAGTCCTCGGTATATTGCCTTGTGATAAGGATACGCTGCCCAAAGAGTGGTTTTTTCTCATACCAGTTCAGGGCGTCTCTAAGGCCAACGGTGTTGCCCACTACCATGACGGCTGGCGGCCTGATTTTATTGACCCTTGCCTTATCAGAAATATCCTGAAGCGCAGCCGTCACCGTCATCTGGTCTGGGCGGCTGCCCCATCGAATCACAGCGGCAGGGGTCAGGGGGTCTTTCCCGTGTTTTATCAGATTTGATGTTATGTATTCTAAATTCTTAACGCCCATCAGAAAGACCAGCGTATCAAAACCACTGGCGATAGCAGGCCAGTTTATCTTACTGTCCTTTTTTGCCTCGTCTTCGTTGCCGGTTATTACTGCAAAAGACGATGAGAGCCTGCGATGCGTAAGGGGTATTCCTGCGTATGCGGGGACGCTTATAGCCGACGTGACGCCGGGGATTATCTCAAACTCAACGCCGTTTGAGACTAAGAGTTCAGCCTCCTCGCCGCCGCGCCCGAAGACGAACGGGTCGCCGCCTTTGAGACGGCAGACGGTCTTTCCCTCAAGGGCTTTCTTCAGCAGAGAGGCGTTTATCTCGTCCTGCGTCATCTCATGCCTTCCACCGCGTTTTCCCGCGTATATCAGCTCCGCCCCCTCTTTAGCCAGATTAAGCAGCCGGCTGTTTACGTGAAAGTCATAGACAATGACATCCGCCTTCCTGATACACCTGTGCGCCTTTAGCGTCAGAAGGCCAATGTCGCCAGGACCTGCCCCAACAAGAAAGACTTTACCTGCGTTCATAGACCTCCCGCAATATATCGCCCGCGCCCTGCCCGATGAGATCCTCGGCAAGCATTACCCCTAAGCTTGCCGAATCATTAGCATCGCCTTTAATATCGCCGCGAATCATCCTGCCGCCGTCAACGCTTCCGACGAGGCCGGAAATATAAATCTTTCCGCTGTTACTAAGCGTTGCATAGGCCGCTATGGGAACTTGGCAGCCGCCCTCAAGTCTCTTTAAAAATGCCCGTTCGGCGAGCACGCAGACCGCCGTTGCTTCATGACTCAAACGCTTGACAAGGGCATTTATGAGCTTATCTTTTGATTGCCCACAGTCTGCCCTGCATTCTATGCCGATAGCGCCCTGCCCAATTGCGGGCAGGCTTATCTCAACGGGCAGCATCTCGGTTATCCTGCCCTCTACAGCGAGTCTTTTCATGCCGGCTGCCGCGAGGATTATTGCGTCGAACTCTCCATCGTCAAGTTTTCTCAGGCGTGTGTCGAGGTTTCCCCTTAGCGCAATTATATTTAGATGCGGTTTTATGCTTAGAAGCTGGCAGGAGCGCCTTAGACTGCTTGTACCCAGCTTTGCCCCGTCGGGCATGGCGTCAAAACTGCTTATGCCCTGTCTGCCTATGAAGGCGTCGCGCGGGTCTTCACGCTCACATATCGCAGCAAGGTGAAGGCCGTCGGGAAAATCCACCGGCACGTCTTTCATGCTGTGGACTGCTATGTCAGCGCCGCCATTGAGAAGCGACTCCTCTATCTCCTTGACGAAAAGTCCCTTGCCGCCGACTTTTGAAAGCGGCACGTCGAGAATCTTATCTCCTGTAGTCTTAATAATCTTTAGATTTACAGAAAGCCCTGGCTCAAGCCGCTCAATCTGCCCTTTCACCCATTCAGCCTGCCAAAGCGCCAGCTTGCTGCCGCGCGTTCCAATTGTGATTTCCATTGAGTTGTCCTCAGATTATTTGATGACTTCAATACCCATGTACGTCCTGAGGACGTCGGGAATGACTACTGAGCCGTCTTTCTGCTGGTAGTTCTCTATAATAGCGGCCACAGTCCTGCCAATGGCAAGCCCTGAGCCGTTTAGCGTGTGTACGAATTCTGTGCCCTTTTTATCAGCCCGCTTAAAGCGGATTTTAGCCCGCCGCGCCTGAAAATCCTCAAAATTTGAACAAGATGAGATCTCCCTGTAGCGCGTCTGCCCGGGAAGCCAGACCTCTATGTCATATGTCTTTGCCGCAGAGAACCCGATGTCTCCGGTTGAAAGCAGCATCACCCTGTATGGAAGGCCAAGCTGCTCAAGAATATCTGCCGCGTCTGCCGTGAGGCCCTCAAGCTCGTCGTAGGAGTGCTCCGGCTTGACGAATTTGACCAGTTCAATTTTATTAAACTGGTGCTGCCTGATAAGCCCGCGCGTGTCCTTGCCGTAGGAGCCGGCCTCGCGCCTGAAACACGGCGTATATGCGGTATAGTAGATAGGCAGTTCCTCTTCTTTGAGGATTTCCCCGGCGTGAATATTCGTTACCGGCACCTCGGCGGTGGGGACGAGATAAAACTCCGGGTCTGCCGTGCGAAACAGCTCCTCTGCGAATTTTGGAAGCTGCCCTGTGCCTGTCATACTCTGCCGATTGACCAATATTGGAGGAAATATCTCCTTGTAGCCGCGTGCGCCGTTATGGTCAAGCATGAAGTTCATAAGTGCGCGCTCAAGACGCGCCCCGTGCCCCTTCATAAGCGCAAACCGCGCCCCTGCTATTTTGGCCGCCCTGTCAAAATCAATAATATCAAGCGTCTTAGCAATGTCCCAGTGGTTTAGCGGGGTGAAGTTGAACTGCCGCGGTTCGCTCCATCGTCTAATCTCAACGTTAGCCGTTTCGTCTTTGCCAATGGGGACGGTGGCGTGGGGGATGTTTGGTATAATCATCGCAATGGAGGCAATTTTGTCCTCTGCCGCACTTATGGTCTCTTCGAGCGACTTAATTGTGTCTGAGACTACCTTCACCTCTGCGGTCTTGTCTTTTGTCGTATCAATGTTGTGGTCAGACTTGAGTTGAAGCTTTCTCATCATGCCGATTTCCTCGGAGATGATATTGCGCTGACTTCGCAGCTCATCAGCCTGCTGCTGAAGCCGCTTGCGCTCATCTTCAAGTGCAAGAAGCAAATCAATGTCTATTGTATAATTTCTGAGGCGCAGAGCCTCTTTGACAAAGTCAGGATTCTCACGAATGAACTTAATATCCAGCATTCGCTATTATACAACAAAACCGAGACCAGATGGTAGGTAAATTTACAAAATACCTTGTCAGCGCCAGTTTAATGGTCGTCATAGTATCAAGGCCATATCAGACAGGCCGTGCCACAAGTGTATACTAAGGGGCACAATCGGATTTCCAGAGCGCCGACAGACCGTTTGTGCCATAATTTATTAGTAAATTATATAATTATGGTAACATCCATAAGACCACTAATTTCTTTAAATATATTGAAATTCAGATGACAACGCAATTATATCTGTAGACAGCCAATGCAAATAATTATGATATCAATGTAACATATCAGAATAATTAAATATAATAGATAGTGGATAATGTAAATAAAATATTGACAATAATGAGTTTATGGTATAGTATAATCGCAAGAAAATGAATATTTAAGGAGTTTATTGTGGAACAAAGAGACAGGTGGTTTGATTCACTTAAAATTATGTTGCAACCGATGCCTATTTGGACACCAGACACTGCTGCCGTAAAGAAGAAAGCAAAAGAAGATGATGAGGCAAAAAATAAGTTATCACTTCTCCATGAACTATACATAGAACTACTTGGCAGCCTGATACCTGGACTTTTCACGGTGATTTTTGGAGGAGCCTTGATCTGTCTGATGTTAATGCCATTGGGTTACACGTTGTTCAATGGGATTATTTTGACTAAACAAGAACTTAAAGGAATCTTTGAATTTCTCAAGGCTCTACATTGGGAGGTTGGTGTAGCCACCGTTGTATCTGCATATGTGATAGGCGCTGCCTTTTTTCGTCAGGACCCCAAAAAGCCTGATGCCTTTAGCTCTCTTTATGTCTGGATGAAATCGAGTAAAGAAGAACGAAACGGCTTGGCTGTCCAGTCTCAGAAGAATCTGGATGCAATAAGTGACACTGCCGCAGCTAAAAGGATAAAAAAATGCTCAAGCTATCATTTTTATACCCGTTGGGAAAAATGCATCAAGGAGTTGGGCCTTGATACACAGTTTCCATATTATCATATTCGCTGTTACCTTGCCGCCAGAGGACTCAATCACCTCGTTCAACTAGTGCCATGGTGTCCTCTCTGTTCAGAGACAAAGGGCTGCCGAACTAAAATGTTTATTAATATTTTGAAGATACGTCTGCTTTCTTTTTTCCCAAACTTATCGCGTGATGTTATCAGGAATGAAGCCCATGTGAGACTATCCACGTCAGTTTGGTATGTATCCAGTGCGCTTGCACGTGTATCTTTATTTTCTATAGTTGTTTCATCAGTGGCTATAGTTCCGTTATTTGTAAGACTACTGATGGGAAAACTCTCTTATATTCTTACAAAAGAAATCGGATTTCTATTTTTTGTTTCATATTCCTTTGCTGTATTACTGCTTCTATTATGTTTTTTCATGCGGCGCCATCTTGGCAGATGCGTTCATTATATGCGCGTAAGGGAGGTAATTTACGTATTGGAGGCCGCCTATTTGGCTTTAAAGACAGACAAAACGCTTCTTGATGACATAATCAGCAAAGATAATGGTTCAGAGAACAAGCTCAATGACTGTAATTTCTGTCGCAAGATCAACAGGGCTCCTTCAACTTGAGCAGTTTCAACTACGGAGAGGGGACAGATTTATTGATCTGTCCTCTAAGTGCAGAGAAATCGCGTCCTTGATATTTTCACAACCGACGTGTCGCCCTGCGTGTAGCAGCCTTGAAGTTCCGGGCAGAACGCGTAACAGCCATCGCTGTCCTTTTCGGTTACCACTGAAAACTCATATTTGCTCATCGCTCGGCCTCCAATCTATATAAATTATACAATTTGGCATGGTTTTTTGGTAAACCACTTATCTAACCGCGGCGATTATTCCCTCAAACTCCTGCTTGCTTTTCGCTATGTCGTACTTTTTTGCCGTTATAAGGCCGTTTTCTTTGATAGTGTTTCGCAGTTCGTGGTTTGAAAGGGCACTTAGCAGCGTCCTTTTGACGGCCTCTGCGTTTGGCTCTGAAATGAAGGCGTCATAGCCGCCCGTTACGAATGAGACCGTGGGGGTGGTCAGTACCGGCAGGCCGCAGGCCATCGCCTCAAGCGGGAATAGTCCAAACCCCTCGTGGCGCGATGGGTAGAGAAATACGTCGGCACTGCTTAATATTCGCCGCAGCTCCTCATCCTGCGGTCTTCCAAACTGCCTCGTCTTTAACTTAAACTCCACAGGGCTGCCGCATACCCAGACCTCCGCCTTGTCCTTCATCTCCGCTGCTATGTCGTTAAGTACCGTTATGGTTATATCGAATCCCTTTCTGAAGACATCGCCGCGCGACAGTACCACTATCGCCGCCCGTCCGTGTTTTTCCCTGATGAGCGCGTCATCGCGTTGGTAAAAAAAACGCCGGTGATCTATGCCAAGCACTACTGTTTTGAGCTTATCATGCCCAGCGCCGAATTTCTCTTTTAATATCGCCGTAAGCATCTCCGATATAGATATACTAAACGCCTCGCGGCGTGAGTAATATATCCTATATAAGAGATCAACCGCCGCCTGCTGAATTTTTGTTTCATAATACAGCGAATCATAGGCCTGGGCAAGATATATCACGCGGTTTCTTAGCCCAAGCGGCACGGCAAGGTGTATGATATCCACAAACACAATGTCATAGGGCAGTCGTCTTATAGCGCCGCTTAGTATCGTCCCTATCGGCGTGGGAAGTTTGATGTATTTAATTTTAATAGACGGCTCAAGCGCAAACACCGTATCAAGCACATTAAGGCAAAACGTTACGTCATACCCCGATACGGCAAGATGATTGGCATATTCGATAACCGCCCTGTCACCGCCGCGGTTTCTTAGCGAATATCTGTAAAAACATACCCTCATCAGTGAATAAGCCGCGTGTATCTGATTACGCCGACAAACAGGAGCCAGCCCATTACAGTAATGGCAAGCCACCTGTCGCCGGTCATGGCGTCAGTAGGGTCGCCGCGGCCAGCCTTTGCCAGCATCAGGTATCTGAAAAGTCCAAACGTTACTACGGGAACGGTGTATATAAAATTCTTATATTGCTCTATCGTGTATGTGGCGTAAAAGACAAGGGCTGCCGCTGAGGTAATCAGCAGGATGTCGTTAAGCAGCGCGGGCGTAAAGCCTAAGAGGCTTTCCCTGTGGTCTGAGGCATGTTCATTGAGCAGTTTTATCTCGCCTATTCGCTTTCCAGTTGCCAACATCAGGGAAATCATAAACATCGAGAGAAATAGCCAGTCAGAAATAGCCACATTAAATGCCGCACCACCGGCCATGACCCGCAAGACAAAGCCGGAGGCTATGCAAAATATGTCAAGCACTGCAGTGAGCTTAAAGTACATGGAATACAACGCCTGTATTGCTATATACGCAATCAGATATGCAAGAAACCCGCTGTCTATATAATATGCCGCCACCGTTGAGGCAATAAGAAACGCAATGGCCAGCATTGTGGCCGTTGACACAGAGATAGCCCCGGCGGCAATCGGCCTGTGCTTTTTCTGCGGGTGATGACTGTCGGCATTTCTGTCGGCAATGTCGTTAAGAATGTAGGAGGCGCTTGCCGCCAGTGAAAACGCGGCAAATGCGGCCGGGGCGCTGCGCAGCGTCCCGCTGTCAAGCAGATGCCCGCCAAAAAACGGCCCGGCAAACAGGAACATGTTCTTAACCCAGTGCTTTGGCCTGATTAGTCTTATAAAATTATTCATAGCCTCAATCTATCTGCACATAATACCTTATTATTATTACAAATAGCGCTAGTAACAATGAAAATATCAGATATGCCCCCAAAACCAGCTCAACCACGCGGCGCCGCCCTATGAGACCGCCCAACATGCTGCCGCCCGATAAGATAAACAGAAGCGGCATCAGCGGTATCACATAGCGAGGCTGCAGGCCGTCAATGTAGGGATTGCCAACCGGCGTCCAGATAAGATACTCTGACGTGGAAAACACAAAGACGCATGACAGGACTGCCGTGAGGATTATCGCCCGTCCCATTGCTGTAAGCCTGATAGCACCGGGGCTTCCTAATACCGCCGCCCCCGCTAATACGCCCACATAGGAGACCTGAAAAATCTCAGGCATATTCGTATCCAGCCAGCCCATCTTCCCCACAACCGTAAACCAGCCAAGCTGCAACTGCCGGACAATTGTCCTGATAAATGTCAGTACGTATGTGACAGGATGCCCCAAGACATAGCTTAACTGCCTCTGTGGCGATACATCAAGACCATGATTATATGCAACTACAAGATAGCCCACCTTTGACGACCACCAGAGATTCAGCGTGAGATTCGTTATGAATAATATAGCAAAGGCCGCTATGTAGTGCCTTATCGAGGGAAAATAATGCTTTGGTATCAGAAAAAAGCATAATAACAGCGGGAAATACGCGTGTTTTGACATCGTCAGCGGTATGGAGATTATTAATATAGAAAGTAAACTTGCCATCAGACGTTCCTTGTCTGAGGCCGCCTTTAAAAGTACGGCGCTAAATAAAAAACATATGGCGTTTGTAAAGGCATCTGCCGACAGTGACGCCCCCTGAAACAGCGACAATGGCATCAGGGCAAGAAACACAAACAGCCATTTATAGGCGGGTACTGTCCTGACTGACAGATACATAAGCGCAATCCACACAAAGAGATTGGCAGCCCTGCCTACATAGACCAGACCAAGCACCGTCAATCCCATATGCCGCCCCGCATAGATAGCCACGGCCTGCGGCACAAACGGCACGGGGCTATAGAGTACCGTGTAGTGAAAGTTGATAAACACCCTGCGGTGGCCGTCAATAGGGGTCTTAAACGCCTCGATTATCTCGCTGATTTGCTGTTTATTTTCAGGATGGCCGGGGATGTCCTTAGAGACTAATTGTGCCGTTTTTATAAGTGATTCGGGCAGCATACCTCCAACATCGCCCCCGCGCCTTTGCGCTAAGACCGTGCCCTCTGACAGTTGATATGAGCGGTAGAAGTGGTTTGTCTCATCAGGGGCCTCAAAAGGCGGCACTGCGGCAATAAACAAGACACCAAAGACAATGGCTAAGCATAGAAAGACCCTTTCAGGCCGCATTTCGGCATTCACGGCTGCCGCCTCCGCTCCGTTGCGGTTTCAATGTTTTTAGAAATGATTTCAGCGATATTGCCTCTATTTGGCGCACGGCGCAGAGCCTCTTTGAAATTTGATACGGCCTCATCGCGCTGCCCCATTTCTTTGAGAATAAGGCCCTTTTGAAAATACAACTCCCAGATGTCGGGCGCAGCCGCAATGCCTTTGTCTATATAGCTAAGTGCGTCCTCATATCTTTTCAGCCCTATTAGCGACATACCTATGTACTTGTATATTAGAATATTGCGTGGGGCGATTACCAATGCCTTTAGAAAAAACTCGCCCGCCACATCATAGTTTCTTTGCTTTAAGAATGAAATCCCAAGTTTAAGCACGGGCATCTCGCCCTCTTTGTCCCAGTATGGAAGGGATTTCTCGAAATAGGGTTCGGCCTCGGCCTTTAAACCCTTGATAGTCAGCGCGCTCCACATGTTGAAATTCAGGCCGGGATAATCCGGCATGACAGCCAGTGCCGTTTTAAACTCTTCTATCGCCTCGTCTGTCCTTCCTGTTGACAACAGATGCGTACCGTAGAGGTTATGAGCGAGGTAGTTATTTTCTGTCACCTCGATAGCATGTTTAAATAACGTGCCGGTGTCGTGCCAGTAAGCGGTCTGCTTGTATGTCAAAAACGACATGACAATAACTACGCAAATGCCGATGACCAATGCGATGGTTCTATATTTTCTAAACAAGTCATAAACGCCCCATGAGGCGGTTATAAAAAGTCCCACAAATGGAATGTACGCATAGCGGTCTGCCACAGGGGCCGCGCTGACCTGAACAAACTGAAGCACGGGTATAAGCGTTACGACAAACCATGCCCATCCGGCTAAGACATATGGACGGGACTTTCTTAACCAAACGGCAGCCGCCGTCAGAGCCGCAAGGGCAAGTAAAGACAGCGCAAGCGGCCACACCGAGCTTATCTCTTTATACGGGTAAAACACGCACAGATTAACCGGCCAAACCGCCTTCCCCAAATATGTAACATAGGAAAGGGCGGCGCTTGCCAGACGAAACGCTATGGATGATTCATTGACGCCCGCAACCGCGTCATTTTTGGCCTGCCCATAAATCGTCAATATGCCGCTCAGAAGAGAAAGCGCAAAAAATGGCGTCTTCTCTATGATTAACGGCATCATTTTAGTTTTGTTTGTAACCCTGCCAAGCGGCCAAAAATCAAGAATAAGCATCACAATAGGCAAGGTTACGGCCATCGGCTTTGACATAAGCGCCAACATAAAACATAACATCACAATAATATATCGTCCTGCCGCAGGCCCCCGCACGTAATGCACATAGGCGGAGGCGGTGATAAACCACCAGAGCGCACAGAGCACGCTTTTCCTCTCAGATATCCACGCAACAGACTCCACATTTATAGGATGCACCGCAAAGGCCGCCGCCACAAATGCGCTCTGCCAGAGCTCCCCGGTTGCATATCGCAGGAATAGAAACAGCGCGGCAGCGGCCCCCATGTGAATTATGAGGCTGACAACATGAGGCCCACATGGATTAAGCCCAAATAACTCTATATCAGCCATATGCGAAACCCATGTAAGCGGGTGCCAGTAGGAGAAATAGGATGTCTTCAACGCCCACATGAGGCTGTCTATGGTGATGCCGCCCTGTATATTGTAGTTGTCTATGACATATTTATAGTCGTCATAGTTTACAAAGCCGCAGTCTTTAACTCTGAAATAAGCCGCGAACACGACAAGACAAAGGGCAAGGATAACGGGCATGTTCTTATTGGCGGTCATACCAAGTTGCAACCATAGAGGTAGAGATATTTGAAAATTCTGTCATTCCGGCTTGTCCGGAATCTGTCTATGCACATCATCCAGCCAAAAAAAGATTCCGGACAAGCCGGAATGACAGAAATGGGGCCGGAATGACGACAGGACAAGGCATGTGAAGACGAGGTTTTGGGTGTGAGAGATAATCTACTTATATGGATGCAACTTGGTATCACCTATCACCTCGCGCTGAGTCTAAAATGGCCAGTTTGCCCTTAGCCGGTTCATAGTTTGGATTAAGGGCAAGTGTTTCTCTGAATGCGGAGGCGGCCTCAGAGACCCTTCCTAAGGCCAACAACGCAAGGCCCTTGTTAAATACTATCTCCCACATGCGGGAGTTTATGGCAAGGCCGCCGTTGAAATACGAAAGCGCCTCCTCGTTCTTCCCTATTGACATGAGGGCAAGCCCCATGTAGTTTATCGTATCAAGTTCTTTTGGGGCAATCTCAAGGGATTTCCTGAAATATAATATGGCCTCTTCATAGCGTTTCTCTTTCATGTAATCAATGGCAAGGAGTTTATACAGATGAGGCTGCCTGCCCTCTTTCCAGTATGGCAGCGACTTGGCATAGAATTTCCTTGCCTCGTCGTTCCTGCCCAGATATGTCAGCGTACTCCATGCGTTGAAATTAAGAAGCGGGTCATCGGGCATCACCTCAAGCCCATCGTAAAACTCTTTGAGCGCCTCATCGAATCTGTTTTGCTTTAGCAGGTGGACGCCGTAACTGTTGTGGGCAGCGTAGTTGCTTTGTGTAACATCGAGGGCGTGTTTGAATAGCGTGCCGGAGTCTCTCCAGTAACCAACCTGCCTCCACGTAAAGGCGCTGAAAATAGCGGTAATCAAAATAGCGGTTGAGATAAACAGTGTATTAGAGCGGCGGCACCCCCTCTCTAATACATCCCACAACCCCCATGAGCACATAGTAAATATCCCAATCAACGGCACATAGGCATAGCGGTCAGCCATAGGGGCAAGCCCGACCTGAACGATTTGAATCACCGGCGCCATAGTCCCCATGTACCAGAACCAGCCCACAATAAGATAAGGACGGTTCTTTCTCATAACAAAGGCGGCAGTCGTGATGGAAATCAAAAGCAGGGCTGAAGCGGCGGCAGGCCAAAGTGATTTAATAGGGCGATAGGGATAGAAAACGGCCAAATCGGTGGGTGCGGCCATTTTGCCGATGTATGAGACATAGGAGGTGAGGGCGCTAAGTATTCTGGTCTTAAGAGGAAGCTGTTCAAAGCCGGCAATTGAGTCACGCTGTGCGTATAGTGTGATAAAGATAAACAGGGCGGCAAAGAAAAAAAACGGGAGTTTTTCAACTACCAGCCGCTTGACGTCAGCCCTTGATGTGAGCCGCCTCAACGGCCAATAGTCCAGCAGCAGGAGCGTAAAGGGAAAGGTGACCAGCATGGATTTAGACATTAGCCCTAGGATGAGCAGCACAAGCGCTGCCGCATAATACGCCCTCAAAGGCCGCCCCAAGGTATTCCGCCTTGCATATGCGGCATAGGCGCACAGGGCGGCAATCCAGAAAAATGTTGACAGTACGTTCTTCCTGTCAGAGACCCATGCAACCGACTCCACATTCAAAGGATGCACTGCAAAGACTGCGGCCACAAAGGCGCTGCTTAGCGTATTTCGAGTCGTGAAATATAGAAACAGGAATAACATCACAACACTAAAAGTGTGGATAATAACGCTGGTCATATGCGCCCCGGCGGCGTTTGTCCCATAGAGTTCCACATCGAGCATATAGGAAGCCCACGTAAGCGGAATCCAGTTTGAGTCATACGTGTGTGTAAATGCCCACGCAATCCCCTTCCACGTCAGCCCTTCCATCACATGGTAGTTTTCCAACACCTCCACGCCGTCGTCATAGCTGACAAAGCCATTGTTAAGAACTGGCAGATAAACAAGGCAGGACAGCGCCGCAAGCAGTAGGCAGATTAATATTATATGGCTGCGTTTATAGTTCATAATAACATTGTAAAGGCCGTCAAGCGGCTTATAATAACATAATTCCGCCATTTGATGGGTGTTATCGCTGGATGATAAAGCAGTGAACGCATTAGAAATTAGATAGAAATTGCCTATGCAATCTTTCTGGCTTTTCCCTCTGCGTCATTCCGGCTCGTCCGGAATCTTCCTTTGATTGGTTGTTTCATGATGATTTTGCATATCCTGAGGCATAAGGACAGATTCCGGACAAGCCGGAATGACAAAATTGAGGATGGAATGACAGACTAAGAAAAGGACAGGTCAGGAATCATTGCAACTTCTTATGAAAACTTGTTTTATCAGTCAGAACAAATTTACCGTGCTGCCATGTGCAGTTGTTACCAAACTTCTTTTCCAACAGGATGCCTAAAATAACACACCCCCTCTTAGAGGGGTATATCTTAAGTCCGGCGGTCTTGACAAAGGGGTACACTTTATTAATACCAAGACTTAAATTAATACACCTCGTCATGAGAGCCTATGTTGAGCAAGCGAATTGTGTCGTCTGACACTGTGAACACTATGCGAATATCGTCAGTCACAGAACACGCATATCTATCACTTAGATCGCCAGACAGCTTATGCGTTTTTAAAGGCTGTGCAAAGGGATTCTCGCGCAAGAGGTTTAATGCCTTCAAGATTTTAGCCTCTAATGACGGCGATTTCTTTGTGATTTTCGATGACTGCCGTAAAAAGCTGCTTTTAGGAATTAATCCCGGCAAGCTACTCTGTCCAATTCCTTATAGCTTCCATGACTTCTTCAGCAGTATCGCAAATTATAGAGTCAGGTTCTTGTTCAGCGGCAAGCGTCTCAGCAACAAACTCATTATGCCTACGTTCTCTATCGGCCTGAGAAGCTATAAAGGCAACGATAGACGCAATGGTTTCAGGTGCCAGCCCTTTCAGCATTTCGTTGATACGTTCAATTTCATGGTCATTGGCCGTCATTGCTTCAGTCATATTAAAAGTATATCATAAACAGGGTTAAAAGACAAATATGAGCGGACTGCCCAAGCCAACCTTTGCATTGTATTTTTTGGGGGAAATGACAATCTCTGGCCGCCTGCCTGCGTGTTCATGTCCAAGTTGGGGATTAAAGGAAAGCCACACACAGTGGCCGCGGTCAGGGATATAACCAGTAACTACCAAACTTCCTTTCCAACAGGATGCCCGAAACTAAACTCCTCGTGCCGGTTTTCTTCTGTAACACCGTTTACAAGTTTATCGAGGGTTTCTTTGACTGGCTCAATAACAATCTTTCCCTCAAGCTCCTTTATCTCTACTTGAGTGCCGCTGGACATGTAAAGATTCTTTGCTATAGCCTGTGGAATTATGACTGCAACGCTGCCGCCCCAATTTATCGTCTTAATCATGTATTTATATTACCATA
>JAKOEO010000022.1:39140-49176 GCA_022321325.1 Candidatus Magnetominusculus sp. LBB02
ATAGGTATCAAAATAACAAGGTTTTAACCGTCAATGCCAAGCTGAGACCGTTGCAAAATTACCCGAATTAACACTATCTATATTCCAATTGAGTGATTTTCTTGTTTCCTTTCCAAATTAAATAAGCAGCATCGAATAGAGGCAATTAGAAAGAAGTATAATGATAATATTATAGTATTATATTTGCACGGACAATGATTAAGAAATCCCGTTATATTAACTATTTGCATGATAGCGTACACTTTTATAATTACGATTACAGATGCAAATACTGCTTTATCCTGATGTCAACAATAATTCACTTGACAGTGATTTTTTTTTTGATACAGTACGCAGCGAAATTGATTGCGCCATGCGGCGCATGACGACATAGTAGATGGCAGCAGGCGGGGGTCAGGTTCATCGACGGCATCGCATACTTGCTTGATTTGGAGGGTTTAGGCATGGAGTTCATACAAAATTATTTTAGTAACCATATGGATATGGTTTACTTCTTCTACGGTACTTGTTTTATATTTATGGGTGTCTCGTTATATATCCAACCGAGAACGGAGAATAATGTTCTGACGAAAAACTTATGGTTGTTAATATTGTTTTGTTTAACTCATGGCTTTCACGAACTTGCTGAAATGTTGTTGTATTCATATCCCTCAAGTCCACCGTTACTTGCGATTAAAACGACGTTATTACTTACATCGTGTTGTTTTCTTTTCTTATTCGGAAAGAACCTTCTATCAATATGCGATAATAACGTAATGAATTTCGTTTGCAAAAATAAAATCATATTACCGGCTGCAATTGCTATAGTTGTGATTATTGCATTTAACGTAGAGACTGAATTGCCGACGGCAATAGACATATTATCACGGTATTTATTGGCACTGCCAGGTTCTTCTATGGCTGCGATTAGTTTCGTATCTTTCGTCAATAAAGAGAATGAAATACAAAAGGCTGCAACAACCAGGACATTACTATTCGCCGCTGCAACCTTTACTGTTTATAGCATTATCTCTGGACTAATTGTGCCTAAGGGTAGTTTTACCCCGTCAAATATGTTAAATTACTCTGCCTTTCATTTGTTTGTAGGTATGCCTATCGAACTTGTTAGTGGTATGTTAGCCTTAACAATGCTTGCTTCTTTGGTACTCTTACTGAGGGAGTTTAACATCAGCATACAAAAGAAATTTATAGATAATGCGTATCATCTGTCTTTTATTAATAGAATAAAGGATGTGTCGCTGCAACCTATGGATTTTACTGTTGAGTTGGGGAAAATACTCAATATAATCTGCGCGATACGATCTATGCCTGTCAAACCGGCGGCAAGTATCTTCTTAATAGAGGATGACCCTGACGTTCTTGTTCTTAAATCTCAGGTCGGATTAGAAGATGGTATAATTAAGGCATGCGGCTTCATAGTAAAAGACAAATGTATTTGCGGGTACGCCGCTGAGACAGGTACTGTGATGTTTAAATCAGTGATTGACAATAAACTATGCAAGATATTTATAGATGGGAAAACAACAAAACGCGGACAATATTCTGTGCCTATAAGTTCAGATGGAAATTTATTGGGTGTGCTCAATTTATATGTAAAGGAAGGACATACGCCTAATAATTTAGAGAAAAGATTGTTATCATCCGCATCTAAAATATTGCACAGCGTCATAGGACGTCATAATGCTGAAAAACGAATTCAATATATAGAGTATATGAGGAAAAACGAGGTGTTACTAACCGAGTTAAATAGGATGGCGGATTTAGCTACAGTATCTGCTGGTCTATCTCATGAAATCAATAATCCATTATCGTTTGTTAAATCTTCAGTAAGTTTAATTCAGAAAAAAGTAATGGTATTTGATCATTTTATAAGGCATACCAAGTCGCTGATTGAAAAAGGGTCATCATTAAATGATTATAAAGAATTATTGGAACAATTCGAAATTGATGAGTATATGGCATTGATAAAAAAGAAAATAGATACGTCATATAGAGGTATTGATAGAATTATGGAAGTTGTGAACGCTTTGAAAACTTTTTCACGCTGCGATGTCTTAGGTGTTGATGAGGTGAATATTAATGCTTGCATTGATAATACATTAGCAGTAGTTATAAATAGAAGAAAGAAAGTTAATATTGTAAAAGAATACTCTGAGCTGCCTCCGTATACGTGTGAGCCAACAGCAATAAATCAGTGTCTATATCAGGTATTAGAAAATGCAAAACACGCGGTCAGCGATAACGGCACTATTCGCTGCAGTACATCGCATATCGTAGAACAAGGAGATATAATAACAATAAGGATAGAGGATGATGGCGTTGGAATGTCTGAGGATACTCTGAAGAAGGCGTTTGTGCCATTTTTTACAACAAGGGAAGTTGGTTCCGGCAAAGGATTAGGGTTGTCTATTGTAAAAGGCATATTAAATCGTCATGGCGCTAATATTGAAATAGAAAGCTATGAAGGAAAGGGTACGAGTGTGACGATACGATTACCTATTATTTGTCTGGTACCAGATGAGGACTCATTTTAATAATTATTTTGTAATGCCAAAGTGCTTTCATAGAAGTAAGTATATCTCCCTTGTTCTGTCACTCCAGCCTTGAGCTGGAATCCAGAGTTTGGAATGTGGGGTGAGGACTGGATTACCGCTTCTGGGCGGCAATGACAGATGCGAAAAGATTTTGCTACGTGTATGAACGCTACTTAGCATAACCCTTGATGTCTATCTATCTAGCGCAGATGCTATGCGAACATACTTTTAACACTTGCTATAGATCAGATAATGATGTAATCCAGTTGCACGAGGGGACGCTGAGAATTTTAACAAAGAGTTAAAAGCTGGATTTGGTATGGAGCGTATGCCATGTGGTCAGACCTATGCTAATGCGGTGTTTTTCATGGTAGTAGTAATCGCCTACAACCTTTTTATATGGTTTAAAAGACTGTCGTGTCCTGATTCGTCGTTACAGTTCAACACTTGTGGTCTCTCGCATCACCCCCTATCTTGTCCCATATTGTTCATTAGAAGAAATTATCCTTATAAACCATATAGTTTCTGACATCATATTTATAACCAATACAGTATCTCTAACGACAGCCATTAGAAATACATTAGCAATTACCGTAAGTAATGATTAATAAAGGACAATCGAGGATGATGCCATAATACATAGGATTTACTATTTGTGCTAATGTTAATAAAATTTCTCTTTACAAAACAAAACGACATGTGTTTGAATAACGTCGTAGCGTCGAGACATTGTGCATATGCTCCATTGGGGGTGGATATGAAATGTGAGAGCTAAGAAAGTGCCACGGCTAGGATAAGTGATTGTTTTCTGTCTATGAATAAATGTTACCTTTTTGTACCGGCCGACGTTAAGATTGACCCTTAATGATCAGGAGGCGGCAATGAAGACAGGATTACGAAACCAGGGCGAAGCTATATTTTATCTGCTAAATTGCTATGAAAGGCAAAATCACGAGGATGTCGAGGAAAGATTGCGCGCGGAGATGTATCGCAAGATCATGGGACTCACCAATGATGGCATATGCGCTCTCAATAAAAAAGACAGCATTACGTATGTAAATGAGGACGCCGAAGAAAGATTGCACGCAGAGATGTATCGCAAAATCGTGGAACTTACCAATGACGGCATATGGGTTCTTGATAACAAAGGTTTCACTACGTTTGTAAATAAGGCAATGTGTGATATGATTGGATACTCGTCCGATGAGATGGTAGGCAGGGCACTGTTTAACTTTTTACCTAAAGAGGAACGCTTAATCTTCAACAGCGCCTTAAAACTCCCTAGGCAGGGGAAAAATGAGCGGCTGGAAAGTCAGTTATTACATAAAAATGGTTCAAAAGTTGATATATCTGTATCTGCATCGCCTATGACAGATGACAGTGGGCGAATTACAGGGGCCTTTGCCGTTATAACAGATATATCAGTAGTGAAGAAGCAGAAGAGGAAGATTGAACTAGTAGAATACATGCGAGAAAATGAAGTCCTGATGTCTGAATTAAACAGAAGGACGGATTTAGCAAAGATATCTGCCGGTTTATCGCATGAAATCAATAACCCTTTGGCGTTTGTTAAACAGTCAATAAGCACATTTCAGAAATATATTCTGGTATTTGAACACTTCATAAGACATACTAAAAAGATGTTTGAAGAGGGTATGTCGTTAGATGATTACTGTGAGTTATTAGAAAAGTTTCAAATAGATCAGTCAATTGCTCAAATGCACAAGAAGATAAGCACGTCTAACAGGGGTATTGACAGAATAGTAGAAGTCGTCAATTCTCTGAAATTATTTTCAAGGCGTGATATATCGGGCATTGACGAGGTTGATATTAACAGATGCATTGATATAGCATCAGAAATAGTAATAAATAGCAGCCATAGAATAAATCTAATAAAGGAATACTCTGAATTGCCAGCATATCCATGCGAACCGGCGGCAATCAATCAATGTATATATCAGATACTTGATAACGCAGTTCAGGCCGTTAAATGTGAAGGCACTATCAGGATTGCTACTGCTTATACATCAGAGAAAGCAGATGTCATTACAATCAGGATTGAAGATGATGGCGTCGGCATGTCTGAGGATACCATGAAGAAGGCGTTTATACCATTTTTTACCACAAGGGATGTTGGCGCGGGGAAAGGTTTAGGGTTGTCTATGGTGAGGGGGATATTAAACCGTCATGGCGGCACTATCGAGATAGAAAGTAAAGAGGGAAAGGGAACGAGTGTAACAATACGCCTTCCCTTGGTTTGCAGCTTGCCAGAGGCCGGGGTATTTTAATAAATAAAACTTACCACCAAGACGCTGATTATGTTAGAATACATTAGGGGTCCTCTTATTTTGGTAGAGAGGCTTTGTTAATTACTGAAACATTAGAAAAAACGAGTGACATATGCATCAGAAATACGACATTACGTTAAAAGACCTATTGAAAGATATACCCAAAGTATTCCTAAAACTGCTTACAGGATATGAAACTGGTAAATTTATTGACGTACAATTCCCTGATATTCAATTAAGAGAAGCGGATTTGGTGCTTGAGGTAACTGATGGAAAGTTAATCCATTTTGAAATCCAGTCAACGAATGAAAAAGATATGGATATACGGATGATTCTGTATGGTGTATTGATTTTAAATCAATATAAAATAATACCTAAACAGGTTGTGCTATATGTTGGCAACGAACCTATGAATATGAAAAATCATATAGAAGGTGAAGGAATAAAATATTCGTATGAATTGATTGATTTAAGGGAACTTGATTGCAGCCAACTGCTTGAAAGTGATTCACCTGAAGATATAGTGTTGGCAATACTGTGTAAGACTGAGGATGTTGATGCAACCATTCGAAAAATCCTTGACAAACTGTCTGTATTGCCCCTGAAGGAGAGGGAAGGTTATATCAGAAAATTGCTGTATCTTTCTGATTTGAGGAGATTATATCCAAAAGTCAAAATGGAGGTAAGTAAGATGCCTATAACGATTGATGTTAAAAATAGTGATATTTATCAGGAAGGGAAAGAGGAGGGGTTGATTGAAGGGAAAGAGGAGGGGTTGATTGAAGGGAAAGAGGAGGGGTTGATTGAAGGGCAACGGAAAGGTTTATTTGAAGGTAAAAGGGAAGGATTACTTGAGGGTATAGAAGGAATGCTTGAACTCAAATATGGGTCAGCAGGACTTGAGTTAATGAATATGGTTCGTGCTATACCTACTGTGGACAAATTGGAGGAGTTTAAAAATCTTATCAAGAAAGCCGGTTCGGTGGATGAGTTAGGAGGTGTTTTAGGGGGAAGTGTATAGAACGCTATATGGTGCTGCGTTGAACGTGAACGCGGTAATATGATTAGGAAGGCATTGCATTTTACAGCAAATGTACTAAGATTCATTTTTGTATTGGTCTGCCCTGTCAAACAGGATTATGCAGGTCCCAGACCCAGCTTAGCTGGTGGATGTTTGTCCAGAAATCCTCGCGGCTGACATATCCTGCCGCCTCAAGCAGGGGTTTTATTGGGCCGTCGTCGGCGATTATGATAAACGGGCGGTTCTCGGCATTTAATCCTAATATGTACTCGGCGCTATAAACCGGCACGGTGGCAAATGTTGCCTCAGAACTCATGCCAATAAAACCGCTTACCGCAATGCCAAGCTTCACAAGCATATGATTTGTAATCAGACCAGGGCGGCCAAGACCCCAGATATAGACAGGGCGGCTTGTGCCGGCCTCGGCAACTCTGCGTTTGAGATTGTTGATGTATCTTTTCTGGTATAGCGACTGCGCCCTGTGCGCCTCCATAAGCGGTACGTCTCCGTATTTTGAAAGAGACTGCGGGTTTTGCCAATACAGGCCGGTAAATTCGTTGATATGGAGAAACTCAAAGCGCTCCCCCATTCTCAGCCAATACTCCTGGTCGCCGTTTGCCGTGTATGCCTCATCGAAAAACCCCGTCTCATCAGAGGCAGCCTTGCGCCACATAGGATGCGGCCCTACGATGCAGTCCTTTAAGAGAGCCTCATAGTGATAGTCCGGCCATGTCATAGAGGGGCTTCCTGTGTGGCGTTCAAAGGTCTCATGCGGCGTTTCAGTCATATAGGAATCGCCATAGACAAGGGCTATGTCGGGACGACTGTCAAGGGTTTCAGACATAATCTCAAGGGCATTTGTGGCAAGCCTGTCATTTGTGCTCAATACCGCAATATACCGGCCTCTGGCCAGCCTAAGCCCAATGTTCCACGCGGCGTAGATGCCAATGTTGCTGCCAGTCTTCACATATGTAATGTTAGCGGCCTTTTTTTGAAACTCGGTAACAATTGCCTGTTCAGCTTGCGGCGAGGCGGCGTCTATGATGATTACCTCGATAGATTCCCATATCGTCTGCCCCCTGAGATTATTAAGACATTCGCCTATAAACACCTCTGACATGTATGCTGAGACGAGCACTGTGACCACGTACTCCTTCTTAGCGGCTGGCTGGGAGGCTGTTATTACGGCCTCTTTGTAGTATGCAGCCTCAGGCGGTTCGTGGTTGAGACAGTCAGCCCTCAGGCGGGTGTTTTCCTTAGAGAGTTTATTAATGAAAACATTGTTAAGCAGGCTCCTTTGGCGAAGTGCCTCAAGCGAGACACGCTGCCTGTATCGAATCGCGTCATAATTGTCTAAGGCGTGCAAAATGGATTCTTTGATTATATTGGCTGTGAGCCCCTCGGGGCGGCCAAGATTTGTGCCGTTAAGCTCATCCGAAATCTCTCTTAACTTCTCCCCTCTTAATACAGACAGCACCGGCACCCCGCCTATGGCGCTAAAGGCGGTGAAATGATAGCGCCACGATATGCTAAGCGTACAGCATGAAACCAGTGCTATCATTTGCTCCGGCGTGAAATACCTGTTTGGCACTATAATTGGCCGGTGTTTCATAAAAGAGGCCGTCTTCACTGCCGCCTCTTTATCGAAATATTGACCTTCTCTGGTCTCGTTGCAAAAAAACGCTGCCTGCCACTTCAACTCATGGGCTGCCCAGTCAAGGGCTGCCGCAGTCTCCGCCTTAATGGCGTCGTCGTCTTTCCAGTTTTCATTGACTATATTGACGCCAATAACTGGTACGCCTTCTTTGACGCCCAAAGATGACAGATACTCATTAGCCCACTGTTTATTGACGCCCTCTGTCGGCATAAGCCATGCAAGGTCTGCCGCCGCAACGACGCGTTCAGGGCTGACGCCCAGGGCGATGAGATTCCTCCTGCTTCTTTCAGAGCGCACCGTCCATGACTCAAAGGGCAGAAAGCCTTTATTAAATAACTGCCTGGCCTCCTCCGAATAGAGCATGTCCGCCCCAATGCCTGCCGCATGTACGGGGATACCGTTTTCATGGCAGAAGGCGTACTTGGCCCCAAGAATTGTTAATGGCCACTGTGGGCCGTGCATCTCTGTAACGATAGTTGTCCCAATAATTATGGCACAGCCGGCTGCGAGGGCGGCCTCTTTACAGGCATTTTCGTCGTTGAAATTTATATAGTTATAGATAGAGGGCAGTTGGCTTATGACTTCTTTGGTATTTGTGTTATACAGCTCTATTGTAGAGCCTTCGGGCAGGGGGTGAAGGTGAAGAAACCCCTTCATCATGGCCTCATCCCCTATGTTACCAGCGCCGTGGCCTGAGAATGGCACATGAACTCTCATCTGGCGCTACATCTTGTCAGGGGCTGAGACGCCAAGTATGGACAGTCCCTCGCCGATTACTATTTTTACGCAGGCACAGAGCATCAGGCGCGCCCTGGTCAGTTGAGCCTCTTCGTCCAGGATTCTGTGTTTATAGTAAAATGGGTGAAACAGCCCGGCCAGTTCCTGTAGATAAAACGTAATCATATGCGGCTGGCGCGTCCTGACGGCAGTCTGAAACGCCGCAGGATAGAATATTAGTTTCTTTATAAGCGAAAGCTCCTCAGGCGATGACAGGCCGCTGAGGTCTGTTGTATTGTCAAATGACAGCGATATTTGCCGCTTCTCCGCCTTTTCAAAGACGCTGTTAATCCTTGCATAGGCATATTGAATATAATAGACGGGATTGTCAGGTGAGTCCTGTTTCACCGCCTCCATGTCAAACTCAAGTTGGCTGTCCGGACGGCGCGTCAGAAAGATAAAGCGCGTAATGTCCTTGCCCACCTCTTTTACAACATCCCTTAGCGTAACATACTCACCGGCGCGCTTAGACATCTGCACCGGTACGCCGCCCCGTAGCAGCATTACCATCTGGACAAGCAGGACAGTGAGCTTGTTCTCGTCGTGCCCTGCCGCCTTTATGACGGCCCGAATGCGCGGTATGTAGCCGTGGTGGTCTGCTCCCCAGACGTTAATCAGCCCGTCAAAGCCGCGGTTTAATTTTAAGACGTGATAGGCAATGTCAGAGGCGAAGTATGTATATTGGCCGTCAGATTTCATCAGCACACGGTCTTTTTCGTCTCCCAATTCTGTAGCCTTAAACCACACGGCAACGCCTTTCTCTATTATTGATTCTTTAAAGTTTCCATATTTGCGATTTTTTTCGCAAATATTATCCATGTCTTGTTCATATATGAGTCCTTTGTCTCTGAACTTTTCGATAGTTTTTGTTATCGTGCCATCAGTGAATAGTTCCTTCTCTGACTGCCACCTGTCAAACTCGACGCCAAAGTCGGCGAGGTCATTTTTTATCTCCTCAAGCATTTGTTTATAGGCGTAAGCGATAAAAAATTCTGACGCCACGGCAAATTCTGACTGTGAGAATTTATCTCCATAAGCGGCGTGAGTATCCCTTGCCAGCTCGTCCACATAATCGCCGCGGTAGCCGTCCTCTGGAAAATTGTATGGCGTACCTGTAATCTCTTTATAGCGGGCAAAGACCGACTCACCCAGCAGGCGTACCTGCCTGCCCGCGTCATTTACATAGAACTCCCTCTCAACGCAATAGCCTGCGGCTGAAAGCAGATTGGCCACTGCCGCCCCCAGCGCAGCCCCCCTGCCGTGGCCCAAGTGCAGCGGGCCGGTTGGATTAGCGCTTACGAATTCTATCTGAATTTTTTGACCTTTGCCAATGTTCGGCCTTAGATAGCCGCTTCCCTCTGTGTAGAGCTTCAAAAGCTGCCCATAGAGATATGACAGCTTAAATCTGAAATTGATAAACCCCGCCCCGGCCTTCTCTATCGTGTCAAATACATCTGGCGCGTTGATAGCCGTGATAATGGAATCTGCGATAACTGACGGGTTTTTCTTTAGTTTCTTTGCATACAGCATTGCTGCAGGGGTGGAAACATCGCCAAGCGACTCGTGCTTTGGCACCACTACCTCGACATAATCGGCCTCAATCCCTATTGCTTTAAGTGCCTTTAATAGTATCTCTTCTATCATATCAAGCGTGTAAGCGTAACATATTTCAATGCAAAATTAATATGACGTCAGTCAATCTCCCAGGGCAAACGCATTAGAAAAATAAAGCTGAAATTACCTATGCAATTACACCATC
>JAKOEO010000023.1:0-46287 GCA_022321325.1 Candidatus Magnetominusculus sp. LBB02
AAATCAAAGACGACTGCCGTGGCTTGATATTATCTTTCATTTCCATGATTTAGCAATTATCGTAGGAAAATAACATTATGGCATTGCAGCTGTCAATTGTTTTGTTTAGTAAAATATTGGAGTTTATGGTTATGTTATAATATGGCTGTGCCTATGGCAGGGTAGATACTCTACGTTACCAATGGGAGTGAAGATGCCAACGGTGTTAAGGGTTGGGCCATATCGCCTTTTCTTTTATTCCGGTGACGGCGATGAGCCTGTGCATATACACGTTGATCGTGATGACAATATTGCCAAATTCTGGCTTGACCCTATAAGATTGCAGGTTAGCGAAGGATTTAATAGAATTGAGATAAGCAATATTTACAAAATTATAAATGAAAATCAGCTAAGATTATTGGAGGCGTGGAATGAGCATTTCGGCAGTTGAAATCAATATCCCAAGCGCCACAAGTGTAACCGTGTCACAAGATTCATTAAGCGTGGATTTGAGTGACGGCAGAACAATTGTTGTTCCAATAGGGTGGTTTCCACGTCTAAGTTATGCCTCTTCAAAAGAGCGGCAGAACTGGAGATTGATAGGCGGCGGGCATGGTATCCACTGGGTGGATATTGATGAGGACATCAGCGTTGAGGGACTGTTAGCAGGCAGGCAATCAGGGGAAAGCCAGTCTTCTTTTAAAAAATGGCTGCAAACAAGACAGCATGGCTTGACCTCCGTATGAGGTTTTAAATAAAAAGAGGGGTGTTTCCACCCCTCCCTTTATTAATGTTGACTATTACTTAGGCGCAACTATTTCCCAATTCGTGTCAGACATCGTGGGAAGCGTTACCATTTCTGTTACCTTGATGCCGTTCATCAGCCAGATGATATTTTGGCCGCTGGTCTTGTGCCGCCATATGATGTCTGTCATGCCGTCGCCGTTGAAATCTCCTGTGCCGACGATTTCCCAGTTTGTATCTGACAATGTCGGCAGGTACTCATAGCTGCTCTCACTCTCGCCGCTCATATGCCATATGGCATTGTAGCCGTAGGCAGAGTGCCTCCAGAGGATTGATGTCGTGCCGTCGCCGTAGAAATCCCCCGTGCCTACGATTTCCCATGACGAATCGCTTAGCGTTGGAAGCAGCAGCACTGACGAAAGCGCTGACTTTTTTATCTTCCACTTGGCGTTATATCCCGTAGTCTTGTGCCGCCAGATTATCTCTGTATTGTTGTCGCTTCCTATGTCGCCTGCTGAGACAATTCTCCAGTTCGTATCAGGCACGGTGGCAAGCTGTGCGTAGCCGCTTAGGACAGAGCTGTTGTCGTTATACTGCCATGTGGCAACAGTGCCGGTCATTTGATTTTGCCATATTATCCCTGTCTTATTGTCCTGGTCTAAGTGCCCCGCACCGGCAATTCTCCACGACGGGTCATTGACGCTGTCAATATATTTGGCGCTTGAAAAGGTCGTGCCGTTCATAAGCCACACCACGTTATATCCATAGGTGTTGTTTCTCCACAGGATGTCGGTATTGCCGTCGCCGTCGAAGTCGAACTTGCTCTGCCTGAGCGTCTTGCCGCCCTTAAACGACACGGTAACGGTCTTGTCAGAGGTTATCGTAAGGCCGCAGAGTGTGTTATAGAGCGAATCGCAGCCAGACCATGAGTCAAACGTCGAGCCGGAATTGGCTGCCGCCGTAAGGGTTATCTGCGCGCTTGAGCTGTAGCTTGCCGTGCCGGTGTTGCCGCTCCATGTTATTGTGCCTGATGAGGCGGTTACAGAACCTGAACCGGTTCCTGATTTTACAATTGTCACCTTGTAGGTGCTTGCGTTATTGAGGCTGAATGTAGCGGTTACGGTCTTAGAGGACGACATGGACACGGTACAGGTGGTTGAGCTTACGCTGTCGCAGCCTGTCCAGCCTATAAATGTCGAACCGGCAGCGGCTGTTGCCGTCAGATATAGCGCCGTGCCGGAGGCGTATGAACCTGTAGCAGTATTACCGCTCCATGTCAGTGTACCGGAGCTTGGCGTAACGCTTCCCGACCCCTGACCCGCCTTGATAACGGTGAGGGTGTTATTGCCCTGTGCGTCTTGTGTTACGGTAAATGTCTGTCCTGCGATAGACATTGTTCCCGTGCGCGATGTCGAACCGGTATTTGCCGAGACGCTGTATGTTACCGTATTGCTTCCTGTAAATGACGACGGCGATGTTATAGTTATCCAGCTTACGTTACTTCCAGCCGACCATGAGCAAAGGGAATTTGCCGCCGTAACGCCTACGCTGCCATTTCCACCGGCGTATGTGTAACTTGCGCTTGATGTGTCAATCGTGTATGTCGAGATGCAGGAGCTGCTTGTAAATGAGGCAGTTACGTTTTTGGCCGTTGTCATTGAAACGGTACAGGAAGAACCGCTTGTGGAATCGCATCCCGACCAGCTTGAAAACGTTGAGCCGGAACTGGCCGATGCCGTAAGATTAACGGTTGTACCTGACGTATAAGACGCCGTGCCGGTGCTGCCGCTCCACGAGAGCGCGCCAGAATCTGGCGTAACAGTGCCTGACCCTGTGCCGGATTTCGTGACGGTTAAGGAGTAACTGCTTGTTGTAGAGCCGTCCCATACGTCTGAGTCCCATACGAGGGTATCCCAGTTACTGCTTGACGCCCATGTAAATGAAGGCACAATCATAACCATACACAGCAATATTAATATTTGTGTTTCCCTGTGTAGTAGTCTTGTCATGGAATTATCTCCGACCAATTGTTATAGGAAGTGCGACGGACGAAGAAGATACCCCTGTTATGGATGAGTCATTGGGCAGCGCCGCAAATCCAAATGTTGTAAAACCACCGCCCACATTAACGCAGCCGGCACCGTATTGAGACTGGCTATAGGCAGTTATGGTGGTTGGGGATGTATTTTTTGCGATATAGTAAAGATTCCCCATGCCATCGTTAACAACCTTTCCGGCGAAATAATTAGACATTCCATTAGGAGCGATATAAGTCGCTCCAGTGCAGCCGGAAGATGTATAAACAAGATTATATATTGTAAGCGCACCGTAAGCATAGGTCTTGTCATAGGTGTTAATTTGCACTATATATCCTTTTGGATTTAAAAAAGTTGAATCACTTATAAGCGTTCCAAGTTCATTGCCATTGCCGTCCTTTAAGACAATGTTACCATAATTTACATAAGCGAAATTGGAGTTGACTTCGCTGGATTTTGCGGTTGTCCCAGATGAAAAGGTATATGGCGGGTCGGCGCAGACTGTTGAATTTAAAACGACACACTGAAGTAACATCATAGCAACTAAGAAAAAGAACCCTGTTGTTTTACATCCAGGCGTTAATAAAGCGGCCGAGATCGGCCTGAAAGACTCATCGCTGCTTCGCATGGCATGTCCTCCATACAGATATTCGTTTAAGGCCGAAACGGCCTTTTCTATAAGACGATGCAATTTCCGACAAAACAACACCAAACAATCCATGTCTGTTATAACAGTATAATAAACTATATGTCAAGCCATTTATAATATAATACTTGATATTACACTGCGGTAACACTCTATAATCTAATATTTGTTACATAAAGTAAACGCCTGATGTTAATCGCTATCGCTATATTGTCACTACTAACATAATGATATATATACTATTAAGCAGACATTCGGTTGTATATGTGTGGAACTTACGGGATATCATTTATCCCCTATTTTTTTATTAAACAAATATTAGTGCAGTAAAATCGTCTCCATGCCCTCATTAAAGATTATATAGCCGTCTCACTCCGTTGACTGTGTTTTTTGACTTTGAAGGCCAGCCGCCAATAAGCAAGAAGCACGAAAGAGAACTCGCCAAGATGATGGTATTTCTAAGAACACTGCGGAACTGAGCTTTGCCCATGACGTAATCGGGGAGATTCTTAAAATATTAAAAAAACACCGTATCGTATCCAAAGTTAATCATAATAAATAAACCCATTCATTTTCAAAAAACCCTGTGTCCCCTTAAACAAGACTGGATTCCAGCCTCCGCTGGAATGACAGACAAGAAAATACATAATGCATTTGCCCTGCGGGGTGAGTTGGTGCTTTTGTAATATTGACCGACATGCCCGCTTTATGATACAATTGTTGTAAGCGAGGCAGATAGATTTATGAATATGACGGTTCGTAGAGCGGTGTTGATGTTGGTGTTTTCTATGGTATTGCCTTTGTGGGCATATGCCGGGGACTCGTCTTTCACCCAGCAGGACAGGGAAAGGCTGACACGCCTTGAAGTACGCCTTGACGATGGTTTAAAGGCCACTAACCAGCACATAGACGATGGTTTAAAGGCCACTAACCAGCGCATAGACGATGGTTTAAAGGCAACCAATCAGCGTATGGACGACGGGTTTAAGGCCGTCAATCAGCGTATGGACGACGGGTTTAAGGCCATGAATCAGCGTATGGACGACTTGAATCATCGGATGAACGACTTGAATATAAGAATGAGCGATATGTACGGATTGATGTATGTCCTGATAGGCGGGATGCTTACCTTAATGGGCTTCATCTTATGGGACAGACGTACCACGCTTGCCCCGGTTGTCAGGAAAAACAGGGAATTTGAAGAGAGGGAAGAAAAAGTCGAAAAGATCTTAAAAGAACTCGCCCTGAAGGACCCCAATGTTGCCGAGACCATAAAGCATGTTGGCCTGTAGCGGCGGCAAGAACAACCAGCAGTGCGTAATAGATCAAAGACTGCTTGCCTGATTTAGTTAATTAAACATCTTATGGCAGTAAGGGCAGAACTTCCATTTTGAATTTCTTGGGTTAGAGCACTTGGGGCATTTGTGCTTGAGCGAGCTGCCGCAAAACGGGCAAAACACGAAATCGGCGCTTAACGTGATCTTGCAGTCGGGGCAGGCAACCACCTCGTCAATATCAGACATATTCGACACCACCCGCAGCACTTCTTCAAGCGATGTTATCCCCCGTCTGGCCTTGTCTATGCCATCTTCAATAATAGAAGTCATCCCGGCCTCTACGGCGGCGTGAAGTATGTCGTGTTCGTCGGCGTCATCAAATATTAATTTCTTTACCTTCGTACTTGCGCGCAGGCATTCATAAATCCCTATCCTGCCCGCATAGCCGCTTCCGCTGCATTGCTCACACCCCTGCGGTTTATAGAAAACAACCTTAGAATTTATTTGATGTTCCCCTATGCCCATCATCATAAACTCATCCATCGAGGGAATATAGTCCTGCTTACACTTGGGACAGAGTTTTCTCACAAGCCGCTGCGCAATCACTCCATTAAGCGAGGACGACAGGAAGTGGGTTCTTATTCCCATGCCTTTGAGCCTGCTTATGGCCGCTACCGCCGTTGTGGTATGCAGCGTGCTCAGCACAAGATGGCCTGTTATCGAGGCTTGAACCGCCACCTCGGCGGTCTCCGGGTCGCGCATCTCGCCCACCATTATTATGTCAGGGTCCTGCCTCAGCACCGAACGCAGCGTAGAGGCAAATGTAAGGCCGGACTTTTCGGCAATGTTGACCTGAGTGGCCTCTTTCAGATTATATTCCACAGGGTTTTCAATCGTGATAATATTCGTTTTATCATTGGACAGGCAATTTAACGCGGCAAACAGGGTGGTGCTCTTTCCGCTTCCCGTTGGCCCGGTAACAAGCACAAGCCCCTGCGGCTTTTCTATCATGCCCAACGCCAGCGCGTAATCGCTCTCTGACAGGCCTATGTCGCTTAACAAATATTTATTCAATGACAAATCAAGTACCCTGATAACTACCTTTTCCCCAAATTGCGTAGGCAGCGTTGATACACGCAGATCAATTGGCTTGCCTTCAAAGTTGACTCTGATCCTGCCGTCCTGTGGTATGCGCCGCTCCGCTATGTCCATTTTGGCCATGACCTTTATCCTTGAGACCAGCGCGGGGGCGGTGGTCTTTGAAAGCTGCGTAAGGCCAATCATGATTCCATCTACGCGAAGCCGCACGCGAAACAGCTTGTCTCGAGGCTCCATGTGTATATCGCTTGCCTTGCTTTTGACTGCGCTTGAGATTATCTTGTGTACCAGTTGGATAATCGCATGGGAGTTACTGTCGTGCAGCACCTTGTTTGAGTCTGCGTCCACATCATGCTGTTCGGGTTTTATCTCCAAAGCGGAGGTTGTCACAGCAGTGCCTTTTTCTTGCTCAAACAGCTCATTAAGCCTGTCAAACGCATTAATCTCCGTCTGCTTCGTCGCCCAGTTATATGTAGCTTCGCTGAAATGAAATCGAATGGCATTGTCTATTTCAGTCGGCGTGGAAATCACAACATCCACATCTCTGTTGACCATATACTTGACCTCCCTGATGGTATCAATGTCCATCGGGTCAGCCATAGCTATCTCAACCTTTCGACTTGTGGCGGTTATCGGGATAACCATGCGCCTCAGTGCAAATCCCTTATTTATCAGCTTGATGACGTCAGGTTGTATCCCTACAAAGGTCAGATCAACATAGGGCATGTCAAGCTGTGATGACAGCGTACGCGCAATTTCAATCTCTGTGGAAAAACCCATATGTATGATAACGCTGCCGAGCCTCTTTTTCATCGTCTTTTGCTTTGCAATGCAGAGGTCAAGCTGTTCCTGAGACAGAACCCCGGTCTCCACAAGAATATCGCCAAGTTTTCTGGGCTTCTTGTTATGGTAATAGTGCTGAATAGCCCTTCTGATCTCGGACAGGGTCGCCACTATGCGGTGAACCTTCTTGCCGGTAACAAACTCAAGGTCGCCTATAGCTGAAATATCAAGCGGGTCGCACATGGCTATGATAATCTTTGAATCTACTATTTTGACGGGCATTACAAAGTGCTTCTCAGCCAGCGCTACAGGGACTACTTTAACGGCGTCGGCCTCTATAACGGCCTTGGGCAGTTCTATATATTCAAAACCCTGATTGTGCGCAAGCGCGTAGACAATCTCCGTTTCAGTTGTATATGCAAGGTCTATCAGAATTTTGCCAAGTTTTTCTCCTGTTCGCGCCTGCTCTGCAAGGGCATATGTCAAATCCTTGTCAGTAATTACACCGGCCTCAACCAGAGACTCTCCGAGTTTCTTTTTGATCTTCGTCTGTGCGGGCTTTGTAGTAGATTTCATATCGTCATCTCATTGTAAAATCAACGGGGTTTTTAGAAGCACATTGTTTTGAGCCGAACGCAGCGTGTTCTCAAGCAGCGTGGCTATCGTTACCGGTCCTACTCCGCCAGGAACCGGGGTGATCAGAGACGCCTTTGGGGCAACGCTCTTAAAATCAATATCTCCCACAAACGAGCCATCGGGCATTATGTTGATACCTATATCTACAACAACAGCGCCATCTTTTATCATATCTCCTTTTATCAGGCCGGGCACGCCGGTTGCCGCACAGACTATGTCGGCATTCCTGACGTGTGCCGCAAGGTCGGCTGACGACTTATGGCACACCGTTACGGTGGCCTCTTTTGCGAGCAGCATCAGGGATAGCGGCTTGCCCACTGCGAGGCTCTTTCCGATTACTACGGCATTTTTCCCTTTTATCTCAACCCCGTAGTGCTCCAAAAGACGTATCACGCCAAACGGCGTACACGGCAGAAACCCATGCGGTACGCACGCCCTGTTGCGAAAGGCAGAGCTTACCCCGCCGACGAAGTCATCTTTGTCAAATATCTGAAACATTGACTCCTCCGCGGCAAACATACCTACCGAGATAGAGCCAAGTCCGTCAACATCTTTCTCAGGGGATATCGCATTTACCACCCGCCGGGGATTTATTCGCCGCGGGATTGGGAACAGGACAAGCAGGCCGTTTATTCTCTCATCGTTGTTTAACTGGTTTATAGTATTTATTATCTCATTTAGCGAGGCCGTCTCCGGCAGCCTGTATTCATAGGTCTTTATCCCTACTGTTTTGCTTACCGAAATGGTCGTCTTCAGATATTGTTCGTCCGAGGCGCCTCCGCCGACTTGAATAAGGGCAAGTCCCACATCTATACCCATCTGACTGAGACTCCCGACACGCCTCTTGACACACGCCTTTATGTCGGCAGCCAGTCTCTTGCCTGACATTAAATTATCCATCAGTACGCCTCAGTGTAAGACAGAGCCGACCTTTCGTTATATCTCATCATTAAAAAAATTATCTCTCAACTCAGCCGCTATGGATGACGAAGGACCGTGGCCGGGGAAGACCTTTGTCTCTGGCGGCAGCGCCATAAGTCTTTTAAACGATTTCTTCAGAGACGGCATATCGCCGCCCGGCAGATCTGTCCTGCCGACAGAACCGGCAAACAGCGTGTCACCTGAGATTAGAATCCCATTGCCATAAAGACAGATGCCGCCGGGCGTATGTCCGGGCGTGTGCAGGACTTTAAATACGGCGCTGCCAAAGGCAACCTCCGCACCATCGGTAAGCAGCACATCCGGTACCGGCATACTATCAAGCTGAAAGCCCCAGTGGGCAGCCATCTCCCTGGCCATTTTGTATATGGCAACCTCGTCCGTGTGCATCTGGAGCGATGCGCCTGTAGCCTCTTTTATCTCCGGCAGCGCCCCGATATGGTCGAAATGCGTATGCGTACAAACTATCTTGACCAGCTTCAAGCCTTTTTCGGCAACAAAATCCAGTATCCTGTCAGGCTCATCCCCAGGGTCTACTAAAATTGCCTCTTTAGTCAGCTCATCGCTGACAACATAGCAGTTGACTTCAAGTTGGCCAACCGCTATCCGCCCTATTGCAATCGTATCCGGCTGTCGGTCCACTATGCAGCTATCTCACGCGCTAAAAGAACATCTTTTGATTAATCAGCACGCCCAAAGACAACAAAAAGGCATATATACACAGAGACTCAACCATTGCAAGGCCGACTATCAATGTCGTTGTAATCTTGCCCGATGCTCCGGGATTTCTGGCAACGCCTTCGCATGCCTTGCTTAGACCAATTCCCTGCCCAATGCCAGTCCCCAATGCAGCCAGTCCTATGCCTACAAGGGCGCCAAGCGCGGCTAAACCCTTCACGCTGGAACTACCCACATCCGCGCCAGCAGCAGCAACGACATTACCCGCATCTGCGGCATACACAACCGCAACAGGGGCAGCAACGACCAGCACAACCAAGGCCAACGTCAATACAGATTTCTTCATTATTGTCCTTCCTCCTTCATTGAGATATATCAGCAGTGTGCCTCATCAACAGCACTTGACAGAAACAGCATTGTTAGCAGTACAAAGACAAAGGCCTGAACGATGCTTATCAGCACCCCAAGCCCCAAAAACACTACCGGTAAAAACATAGGAGCGAGGCTCAGAAGCACAGTCAGGATAATGTGTTTTGACAGCATATTTCCAAACAACCTTACAGACAGGGTAATCGGTCTTGCAAAATGCCCAATAAGCTCGATAAAAAACATCATAATCATCAGGGGCAAGGCATATATTGTTTGTATCGGGCCGAGAAACTGTTTTATATAAGCGGCCTTGTGCTCACGCAAGCCATAGTAGTGCGTAGCAAAAAAAACCGGCACGGCACACGACGCCGTCACATTAATATTGGAAGTCGGCGCGTCAAAACCGGGAATCAGCCCAAAGAGATTGCATACAAGAATATACAGGCCAAGCGTAGCAATCATAGGGAACATGGAGTCCAGCCAGTGGTGGCTTATGTTTTCGCCGCAAAAATCATACAAGCCTTCAACAATAGACTCAACCACGTTTTGCAGCCCTGTCGGCACTAATTTCAGAGACATCCGCACCATGATGGAAACCCCTATTAGCAACGCCATAGCAAGCCACGAATATGTTACGTAGACCGGCACACCCGGTATATTAATTAAGGCATGAGACGACTCCACCCGCCACCTCCTAAAAAGTACTCTATACTACCCGCAGCCGCATCAAAATGTCAAGCCGCCAGCCGATTATTTTTTTGGTCGGCGGCCTTTTAACGCCATAATATATTATAATATGTAATTATGGCTGCTGGACATGCCTTATGAGATTAGCGATAAACGCAATATATTCCGGCGCTGACACAGCCGCATTGGATGTGTTTACGCGTGAGGCGGTGCGTGGCCTCTGCCGCATTGCCCCTGATACGCTTGTATTTTCCCCTGTTGCCATCGCCGGCGTTGAAGAGGCCAACATTGTGCTTACCTCGGAGGCGCCCGCTGCCCCCGCCGTCAGTTATTTCAGCAATCTGATGTTCAACAATACCATATTGCCATATCAGTTGGCCTGGAACAAGGCCGATGTGCTGTTTTGCCCTGCCACGGAGTTTCCTTTTATAGATATACTGCCTATGGCGGTGATGATTCACGACCTGAATCCCTTATTTTACCCTGAGCGCTTCGGCCTTGAGGGGGAGTATTTCAGAACCGCCGTCGGACATCTGCGCCGTCAGAACGTCAGGGCGCTTGTACAGTCAGACTTCCTAAGAGAGCAGTTGTTAAACAATACCACCGTACTGCTGTCCAACATAGACCTGATTGCAACTGGCCTCGATACCGCCCTTTACCGCCCCATCCCTGATGACTCAGGCGCCAACTCGAAAGAGGAGTTTACGGCGAGGCTTGGCATTGCCTGCCCTTATATACTTTGCTGCGTTGAGCCGGAGGACGCTGAAACGGCGTGCAACACGGTTATTGCCGCTTTCCGCGATATTCAGTCGCGCGTTGAACAGACGCTTTTAATTGTTGGGCGCGAATGTGAGCCGTCGCATAAGATTCAGTACTTAGGCGGCATTTCTGACGCCGATATGCCTTTGATATTTGCTCATGCGGATATGATTATAGAGCCGTCCAATGCTGGAAACGTTTTAAAGGCCATGGCCTGTGGCACGCCGGCAATAGCGGCAAACGTTGGGGCGCTGCCGGAGCTTGCCACAGAGGCCGGCACGCTGTTTAACCCCGCAGATGCGGCGATGTTGAGCAAGGCCATTCTTATGATTTTAGAAAATGATACGCTGAGGCACAATCAAATTGAAAAGGGCATACAGTATGTTAGCCGCTTCTCATGGGAAAAGACGGTAGAGGACATCTATGCCTCGTGCACCGCGGCATATGCGGCATCTTACGACAGGAAACGAAAAACTAATAAATAGAGGGGTATAACATGAACATTAGCGATTATGTAAAGAAAAAGGCGCATGAGGCCAGAGAGGGTGCACGGGCAATAGCCGTGGCCGAGACACAACGTAAAAACGCTATATTGGCTAAAATGGCCGCCGCCCTTGTCAAAGAAAAAGACTATCTCATAAGCGAAAATCAAAAGGACACAAACGCGGCAAAAGAAAAGGGCCTCAGCGAGGCGATGATAGACAGGCTCACGCTCAATGAAAAAAGAATAGCCGAGATGGCTGACGGCCTCATTGAGGTCTCGCAGATGGCTGACCCGGTGGGTGAAATCTCCAATATGCACAAGCGGCCAAACGAGATGCTCGTTGGCAAGATGAGAGTCCCTATCGGGGTAGTAAGCATGATATATGAGGCGCGCCCCAATGTGACGGCAGATGCCGCCGGGCTGTGTATCAAGGCCGGTAATGCAGTAATCTTGCGCGGCGGCTCAGAGGCTATAAACTCAAATAAGGCCATCGTGGCTATATTGCGCGAGGCGCTAAAGTTCGAAGGACTTCCCGAGGGCGTGGTAACATTTATTGACAACACAGACCGCGAGGCCGTCATGGAGATGTTGAAACTTGAGGGCCTCATTGACTTAGTCATCCCGCGAGGGGGCGAGGGCCTCATTCGCACGGTTACGGAAAACTCCAGAATCCCCGTGTTGAAGCACTACAAGGGGGTCTGCCACGTATTTGTTGACAGGGACTATGACCTCGGCATGGCGATTGAGATATGTTATAACTCAAAGGTTCAGCGACCCGGCACATGCAACGCTATGGAGACGCTGCTTGTGGACGCTGAAATAGCTGAACAGTTCCTGCCTCCAATGATTAAGCGCTTTAGAGATGGCAAGGTGAGCATTCTTGGCTGCCCCGAAACCCTGAGAATATGCCCGCCGGGCCAGGTTGAGCCAGTCAAAGACGATGACTACTATGTCGAGTACCTCAGTCTGAAACTAAACGTCAGGGTCGTCAAAGACATGGATGAGGCCATCGCCCATATAGCAAAATACGGCTCGTCGCACACGGAGTCAATCGTCACAAATAACCACCAGCGGGCGATGAGATTCATACGCGAGGTGGATTCCTCGGCGGTGTTAGTCAATGCCTCAACGCGCCTCAATGACGGCGGGCAGTTTGGGCTTGGCGCAGAGATTGGGATTTCTACAGACAAGATTCACGCCAGAGGCCCGATGGGACTAAAGGAGCTGACTACGGAGAAGTTTATAGTATTTGGCAACGGCCAGCTTAGAACCTAAGCTGACCGTCTGACACGTCTGCATACCCAAAAGCCGCTCAATAGAAGCGGCGTGAACACTATGGTGCCACTGTTGTGAGCGTCTCGTAGTTGAGCACATTTGTGCCGTTCATTGTCCAGACGGCGTTGCTGCCGCTAACTTGATTTCTCCAAAATATATTGACGTAACCGTTAGAGTCTGGTCTTGCCACTGCCGCGATTGACCAGCTTGTATCTGACACCTGTGGGGACAACAGATATGAGTTGGCAATGGACGTACCGCTGAGGTCCCATATGGCGTTATAACCGCTGGTCTTATTGCGCCATACGAGGTCAGTATGCCCGTCTTTGTCCATGTCGGCGGCGCCGCCCACTACCCAGCTCTGGTCTGACAGTTGGGGAAGGATGTCGTAGCTTGAGTAGCTTGTGCCGTTTAAGTACCAGATGACATTATAACCATAAACAAGGTGTCTTAGGAGAATGTCAGGTTTGCCATCGCCGTTAAAATCCCCAATGGCTGCCACTGTCCAATTCCTGTCGCTTAGCGTTGGCAGGGAGACATAACTTTTCACTGCCGCACCGTTCATAAGCCAAATCACGTTTTCGCCGGTTGAGACGTTTCTCCACAGTATGTCGGCATAGCCATCCTGATTAAAATCCCCCACGCCTTCAACAAGCCACGAATTCCCTGCAAGGGTTGGAAGCGACATAACTCCCTGATAGGTCGTGCCGTTCATCAGCCATGCGACATTATAACCGTTTACCGTATCGCGCCAAAGTATATCCGTGTTATTGTCGGCATTGAAATCGCCAACCCCAACTATCGTCCAGTTTGACGACTTGCCCGAACTGGTTATAAAGTCAGAGATAGCCTGAGTTTGTGTTGAGGTCAGGGCTGCAAGCGATGAGTTGCTTTTCATTTGAGTGATTGACGATATGGCGTTGGTTATTTTTGAGGCAGTAGCGCCCACAAGCCGCGGGTCAGTGGTTGGCACTGTGTTGTGGCACGAGATGCAGTAGGATAAAAAGAGCGTACTGCCTGAGTCAGTTGTTGAGGCACCGCCGCCGAGGAAATCTGCGATTGCCTGAATCTGTGCGGTGGTCAGAGTTTTAAGGGCAGAGTTGCTTTTCATATCTGAAATGGTTGCTATGGCATTGGTTATCGTTGAGGCAGTGGCGCCGACGCGCGCCCCTGATGGGGTTGCCCCGTGGCAGCCTGAACAGTACTGTGCATAGAGTGTGGCTCCATCGCTTGCCGCATAGGCAGTGGCGTGTGATATTATAGTGCAAACAATTGCGGCTATAGCCGCGAGAATAATGCGTTTCATACAGCCTCCTCATATATTAGTTATCAGACGGCGCCAAAGGCGACCGGATCTTCGTCCCAACTTCTTTCTTTCTTTACAGTAGCATTTGTTGATAAATTTAATCTACATGTCTTTTGACAACACCGATGCCGGAGTTTTTGTTTCTAATCATAAGATTAATGTGTTATACTCTGCGGGTATGAAAGCAGAGGCGCAAAATGGCGACTGTCCGCTTTTTAAGGCCGTCAGAGCCGCAATGATGAGGCCGGAAAGCGTGAAAGTCATGGTGAACAGATATAGGGACAGCCTCTGCAGCAAGTACTCCTCAGAGGTTAAGGCCAACATAGCGGTTGCCGATAAGATTGTGAGAAAGTACTCAAATCTTGCGGCATTAGTGGGCAGTGTGACGGCGTTACCCAGCATTACGCCGGGCATTGGGACAGTAGTTGCTATAGCGGGCGGTATGACAGTGGATGTGGTCACCGCTATGAAATTTCAGATAGATATGTGTCTGTGCCTTTGTGAAACATTCGGGTATGACGTCATGAAGGAGGAATCCGTCAACTTAGCTTTTTTATTGGCGGCTGTGGGCACGATTGAAAAAACAGGGATGTGTATTGATGCGCCTTGCGAACAAATAAGTATGATGAGTTTACTGAAGAGTAATTTTAAAGGGGCTGCATACCAAATATTTGGGGCAAATATTGGAATAAAGATAGCCAGCGACGCAGGGGTAACTATGATACACCACTATTTGCGCGGTGCGGCGCTGCATGTTATTAAAGACTTATTCAGCAGGGTTGGGGCGCATTTCACAAGAAAAGCGATAGAGAAGTCATTGCCTTTTGGATTTGGCATTGTCATTGGCGGCAGTCTGAATTATGCCTTAACGAAATATGTAGGCGTACAAGCAAAAAACTGGTTTGTCATCGAACGTGCCGCACGGGGGCAGTGTTTAGATTCACTTGCAACTGAGCCAATATAACAAACGGCTCAGCCGGGCATTTTCGGCGTCAATGCCACGCAGCATAATCAATCCAACACTAGCAAAGAGCAGTGCCGTGCTATCCCTCCCCCGCAATGCCACTGCTGTGACCGCATGGTCATCCGATGGTGCGGTTTATCAGGCTCTCGCGCTCATCTGTGCAGTCTCTGTAGCTCTTTTCGAGCTTTGCGATTCTCTCTCTGTGGATATGCCTCTCGCCCTTGAGAATGTTTATCTCCTTGGCGTAGGCGTTTATCTTTCTTAGGGCTGCGCTGACTTTGGTCTCCAGATAGTTTATATCCCTTAGCAAATCGGCCTTTTCTTCTTTCAGCTCATCAACACGGCCCTTATAGACCTGTGCCTCGTACTTGGCCTTGTCAGAGGCGTTTTTCATATCGCGCACGTATGACTGGGAGCTGTTGCGCTCTTCGATAAGGTGCTCAACCTGTGCCTGAAGTTCTCTTTTTTGCGGGATTTCGCGATTCAGAGAATCTATTGTCATTTGAAGCTCTTGTTTTTCTGTACGCAGGTTTGTTATCAACTCCCTTGAGGACTTGATGTCGCGCTCCAGCGAGGCGTTAATGGAAAGCACATCGTGAAGCTGCCTTTCCATGTTTTGAATGCAGAGGAACATCTCTCTGATAGTCTTTCCTACGTCAACTGTGCCGCTTGCGTCTCTTAGCAGCTCTACGCCTCTTATTTCCGGCAGGGTGCTCGTAAGCGCCCATGACGGCTCTGATGCGTGGAATGCCGAGGCGCTGCCCGGCGGCATGACCGACACTTCCTGAGTTTCAAAATCGCTCATATTATCCATTGGTTACCCCTTTTTATAATAAGATAACTTTGTTGTTTTCTCAACCGCCTTCATCGCGCCAAACAGATTGGTAAGCGCCTTAGACGTCCACTCTATCTTCTCTATCAGATAGTCAAGTTCGTCAAACTTCTGAGGAACCTCGTACTCAATCATCGTAACCTTGTTCTTCAGGGCGGCAATCTCGCCCTTAGTGAAGTCTATCCCCAATATTGTATTGCCAAGATTGGAGATATGGCCGCCAAGCTCCTCCGATATCTTGTTATAGGCCGCAACAAGGACTGCCTTCTCCTCTTGCAGGAAGTCCACCTCGGCAAGCAGGCCGCTTTCGTCGGCGATTGGCTTTAGCAGGGCGCGCTTGAGGTCTGCCGCCTTTTCGGAGAGTTTTCTTAGCTTCTTGGTCTTGTCTATAAGTTGTATCTCCAGCTCCTTAGTCTGCCGCTCGACCTTATAGTTGTCAGTCGTAAGGGCGTCTATTCCGCTGTCCAGGGCGTTTTTCTGGGCAAGAAGACTGTCGCGCCGCGCCCTCAGGCTCACCTGTTCGCCCTCCGCCATTGAGTCCTGTGCCTCGTTAAGTTCGTTCATCTGTCATCTACCTCACGCGCTACACGTTGAGCAGGTTTATAAGCTCGGCCTTTGTAAACGTATCGTCACAGTCTATGCCAAGCCCCTGGCACACTGATATAAGCTCTGACTTTGACATCCTCTTGATTTCCGACGCCGATGGTTTTTCAGTCTGTGGCGTGGCGCTGGTAGTCTCATCCCCTGAGTCAACAGATGCAGACTGCTGTGGCCCGGCTGATGGCTCCTCATAAGAGGACGCTTCCTCAGGTGCAGCTTCCGGGGATGTTTCTACAGGGGTCTCATATGTTTGCGAATATGAGTACTGCTCCTGCGGGGATGCCGTCACATCCGCGTACTGCTCGACCACCTCATCGCTTATCCCGTCCATTCTCTCTCTCTGCCACCAGTCTTTCAACTCGCTGACAGACTTGGCGAGTGCCTCGCCGGTGAGTTCTATGTTAAAGGTTATATCCTTTGCCGAAATCATCTTTATGGCCTCGAGGGATTTCTGCCGTATCTCAAGGTTGTCATCGGCCAGCGTTCTCATAAGCGGCAGCACGGCGGAGTTGTCCTTAATATTAGCCAGCGCTGAGACTGCGGCCTTTCTGACGGACTCGTCCTTGTCCTGGAGGCTTTGAACCAGGCCCGGCACTGCCTCGGCGCAGTCCTTCCAGCCTAAAAATGTGACGGCCTGGCGGCGTACGTCGGCGTGTTCGTCTTTCAGCGCGTCTGTCAGATAGGGGTATATCTCATCTTCCTTGCCCAGTTTATATAACCCGCGCAGGCTGTTCATGCGCACCTTTGGGTTTGACGACGCAGCCATTTCCTTGCATATGGCAACCGCCTTCTTATCGCCTATGTTTATCAGCGAGTTAATGACCTCGGCGGTCAGATAGTGGTTGTCATAGTGGACGGCCTCAACGAGGACGCCTGAGGAGGCCTTGTTTCCCATCTTGCCCAGTTCCGTAGCGGCAAGGATTTTCACGTCCATCTCCATGTCAAGTAAATCGTTGGCTATCTTGTTGAATATCGCCTTGTCGCTGTCTGTCTCAAACTTGCCGTGTTTTAACGCCTTTTCAATGGCTGACTTAATCAGCGAGTCAACCTGCGGCTCTGCCAGTTTCTTTTTCGATGTTTTAGCAGTCTCTCGTTTAGTTTCAGATTTCTTTTGAGATTCTTCTCTTTTCAGGTCTTCAAGTTCAACGATTCTTGCCTTCAGCCTCTGTATCTCTTTCTCGTAATCCTTGACGTCCTCTATCATCTTTCTGACCTTGTCGGAGTCCGACTTGTCTTCAGAGGCGCCCTCTTTTCCGATTTCGAAATAGAGATTCTTAATCTTTCCTTCGTACTCGGCTATCTTATCTCTGAGGTCGTCTTTGCCGGAGCCAAGCTTCAGCTCAGGCATTTTAAGCGCCCCAAAATCAATTGAACCAAAATCAACGCGGCTGAATAACTCGCCCATCTTTGAAACGCCGCCCGCTATGTAATCGCCGGACTTCACCACGCCTCTGACTATGGCATCCCCTGTCTTCTTAGACAAATCCACCGTAGTGTCCACAATGCCGGGGGACGATTTCTTGACGGCTTCTGTGACCTTTATAAACCAGTCCACCGTGTAGTCAAAGGATTTCACCGCCCCCGCACCGGTTGCGTTGAGCGCCTTTGCCACGCCGCCCATTAAGCCCTTTCTTTCTTGTTCCATGTTTAAGCCCTCCACATATTTTTAGATTATACCTATAATCAATTTCACTGAAACGATAAGCAAGAGCACGGCGATGACCTTTTTTATTACATCGGAGTTAACGCTCATGGCAAGCCTCGCGCCATAGTAAGCACCCAGTATCGTCCCTATCCCCAAGAACACCGTATAGTCAAGGTCAATGGTCTTCATGCCCGCAAATATCATCACGCCAAAGAAACTCGTTATCACAATAATAAAATGCGACGTTGCAGCGGCGATATGAATGGGTATGCCGATGAAATTCATAAGCGGCACATGCATAAGCCCGCCGCCAACACCCAAAAGCCCTGAGAGTATGCCCACAAGAAAACTCCCGCCATACCCTACGGCCAAGTCGGGGTTGTACGTGTGCGTCTGCCCGCTTGAGTCATATACAACGCGCGTAGCCGGTTCTGACTGCGCCTTTGCGCAAACCAGCGTAAACTCATCCACAAAGACCAGCGTATAGGTTACGGCCATCAACAGAAGGGCAAATATAATGGAAAATACCGTCATATTAAAAGATTGGCTGACAATTGCGCCGATTACAACGCCGGGAACGGCCACAACCGAGAACTTTACGCCAAGCCCGTAGTCTATCCTCTCCTGAGACATATATGAAAACGTGCCCGATAGCGCATTTAAAAACACCACCGCGGTTGATGTGCCAATGGCATGCTGCGGCGTAAAGCCATACATAATCAGCAAAATGGGGACAAGTATAAAGCCTCCGCCGGCACCAACCAACGTACCGATAAGCCCTACAAACACCCCCGTCAGCACTACGGGAACGACGCCTAAAAACCCCTGTATCATATCGTGCTGGGCCTCAGGGCGCGTAAAGGCGCAGCCGCCCAGAAGCGCAGCCGCAATGACCATTAAGAGTGCCGTGACTCTGGCAGGTCTCATTTGACCTCGTCCACTATAGTTATCATCACCTTTTCAACAGAGGTCTTATAGTCTTGAGCAAGTTTAGACAGCACGCCGTTAATGCCTCCCACATAGTCATTAAGAGGCCCCAGCATCTCTATCAGCTTCCGGTCGGCCTCCTCGTCCATCATAAGTCCTTCAATTTGGCCTTCGAGGTCTGAAAGTTCTGTCTTAGCCGCCTCTAATTCGCCGCTTAGTTTGGAGAAATGCCCGGTAAACTGCTCTTCGTCCTTTATTGATTTCTCTGTCAGTGTAATTGAAGAGGACAGGTCTACAGACTTATTTTTTTGGCCATCAACTGAGGATGAAAGCGCCTCTTTTTTTGCCGTAAGGCTTTCTATCTCGGCAAGCAGGTCTTCTTTGCTGTCAGCGCTGTTGAGTTCTGCGACTCTGCTCTGAAGGTTTTCTCTGAGGGCTGTAAGGGTCTCTATTTTTTGTTTGAGCGCCCCGGAGTTTGCCCTAAGCGGCGGCAGCTCACTCTCAAGGGCATTGCACTGCCCCTTTGACTGCTCAATCTGCGCGGTATTTTCCACTATGGACCGCTCGGCCTCTTGCTGCCTCTCTGCTATTTTATCTCTGGATGGTATTTTAGTAAACAGGTGTTCGCGGCGGGCGATGAGATTGTCATACTCGGCGCTTAATGACCGAAACTCGTCCTCTGTTTGTTTCAGGTCGCGCTCAAGCCTGTCCTTTTTCTTTAATTTTTCCTCATACTCCGGGGTGAGCCGGTGAATCTTTAGCTCAAGCGCCTTCACCCGCTCTGTGAGCGTTTCTATTTCGGCGTTTCTTTCGTTAAGAACCTCGGCCTTCTTCTCAAGTTCAGTGATTAGTTGTAGTTCTTTAATAGCCGCGTCTTTTTCTGCCTTAAAATGTTCAATCTGCGTCTTTATCTCCCTTGAACGGCCTTCAAGGCCGGCAAGGATAGACTCAAGGTCTGCGGCCTTCTTCTGAATGCGCTCAAAATATTCCTTCTTATATTCGATTTCCTGCTGTTTCTTCTGAATGTTTGTCTCAAGCAACACCTTGTCTTTTTTCAGGACAAGACTCGTGCCTAACTCGTTAATCAGCCTGACCATGTCCTGCTTTGTATAAGTTGCGTTGTCTTCCATTAATTTTGTCATTGTACCGACCTCGCTATCTCACCGAGGGCTGCCGTGCCCTCTTCTATGAGCAATATCTCTGTCTCAAGTTCCAGCTTTGCGTTAAGGGCATTTTCAAATTTCTGAAGCTCCATATCCCTTTTCTTTTTCAATTCCCCGTATTTAGTCAGATTTATCTTTGCGTCGGAAATCTTTGCGCTATAGGTACGAAGCTCTGCCTCAATGGCGGGGGCCGCGGCCTTATTTGTCTCGTTTACGGCCTTGCGCTCTTTTAGCGTTTCAGACAGCTTGTCTAAATCCCTCTGGGACTTGCTATTGTCCAGAGCCAGCGCCTTGTCCTGGTCTTCAAGCTGTTCAACGGCATCAATCATCGCCGCCTTTTGGGCAGTGAGTTCTTTTATTTCCTTATTCGCCTGTTCAAGGGCTGACAGTTCCTTCTCAAGGCCGCCAATTTCCGTCTCAAGGGCTGCCGCCTCAGGCTCTGCTTCTGCAATGTATGCCTTTAGTGATTTTATTTCTGACGTGTGCTTAGCTATCTGGTCTGTAAGTACACCAAGCTCACCGTCAAGCCTCTCCGCCTCTATGAATATCTTTGCCGCTGCCTCAAGGGCTGCTACCTCGTCAGCCAGCGCATTGCGCTTTGGCTCTCTGTCGCCAAGGTTCATTGACACCCTCTGAAGCGTTGCGGTCTTGTCGGCCATGACCTCAGAGTAGAGCTTCATATTGGATTCTATCTCTAAGAGTACCTTGCTCAACTCGCTGTGTTTTGTTGATAGAGTATTAAGGAGCCTTTCCTGCCTGTTAAACTCATCGGCAACGGAGCTGTCCGAACCGGCCATCGCCCGCCGTTTTTTAAGAGCAAAGATATGCCCCTGCATCTCTCTCATCTCTTTCTCACGCACCGCCATCTCTACGTTAAAGCTACGAATCCTGTCAGAGTCATCGGCATATTTTTTGTTGGCATGGTCAAGGGCGTCAGTAAGTTCAGACCGCTGCGTTGAGAGCTTGGCGTGTTTTTCCCGCAGCGCCGCTATCTCCCGTAAGAGGGCGATATTGTCAGTGCTCTTGCGCGGGTCAGTGGCGGCGGAGGGCTGTCTCATATCGTCATATCCCGGCATGGCTAAACACCCCGCATAAAGGTTTCCCACTGCTGCTGAATGACAGAGAGCCTTTCGTCGGACTCGTTCTTCTCTTTCAGCGCGCGTTCGTAGGCGGCCTTCATTATTTGATATTCGCCTGTCATCTTCTGAAGCTCCGCGTTTACCTCGTCAAGTTTGCTGGTGTCTTTCATAATTTCATTGATTTTCTTTCGCAGCTCTGCGTTTTTCTTCTCAAGGGTCTGCACACTGCCATTGAGAATCCTCGTTATCTCGTCCACTGAGGCGCGCGACTGCGCCATCAACGCCTCAGAGGCGGACTTCTTCGAGGCCACGCTGTCTTCCAGATTGCCGACGGCGGCAAGCAGTTTTCCCAAAAAGGCGCTCTTTTCATTGGCGCCAAGGCTCATAGCCTTATTTATCAGTTCATTTGGCAGCATCTCATACCTCGTTCAGATTATTGCACCTTTGGCGGCTTGCCAGCCCCGGCTATCGTGCCCGATATAGGCAGCGGCTCAAATCTGAAAATCATATTATAGACATTCCCAGGGAACATCTTTAATCTGGAGTTATAGAAATTGGCTATCCTGTTATAGCTGATACGGCTCTCGGCTATCTTAGTTTCTGTGTCTGACAGCTCCCTCATCAGCGTGTTATACGCCTCTGACGCCTTTACAGCGGGATAGGCCTCGGCAACCGCCTGAAACTTTGACAGAAGCGCCTTGCTGTCAAGGACGGACTCCGGCTTGGCCCCTGAGGCCGCGGCCTTTTCAATGGCCTCAAGCTCCATCGTCTTTACCGCTGACCGCACCTCGGCCACATGGCCAAACAGCGTCTTTTCATAGTTCAGATAGTTGTTGGCGCTGTTGATAAGGTTAGGGATAAGGTCTGCCCGCCTTTGAAGCTGCGCCTCTATATGTGCCCTTTCCATCATCGCCTGATATACGTTCATCGTAAAGTAGTTGTAATAATATACTGCGCCACAGACCGCCGCAAGCGCCAGCGACACAAGCGCTATCCTTACCGCCGCTGACTGCTTAGTCCAGACCTTATCGGCCATCCTGCTTATCGGCCCCCTGCGTCTAAGGCTTACCTCGGGCACATCGCCAAGCAGCCCTAGGTCTTTAGCATAGACTCTCTTTAGTATATCGTTTAGCTGGTCATTTTCAGTCATAACGCTATCCCTTAATCGTTATAAACATTGGATGCCCTGAGCGCACTATATCAAGCAGAATCCCGTCAACGGGATTGGCCTTCTGCGCCACCTTAATAAAGGACATCATGTCGTTAACCTGCTGGTTATTGACCGCCCTGATAACGTCGCCGCGGGCAACGCCGGACGCCGCTAAGACGCCGCCTGTATCAGCAACATATACGCCCGTTGTGTAGCCTTGGAGCGCGGTCAGAAGCGGTGAGATCTCGCCGCCAAGCCATTCAAACTCCTTAGGCTGTTTCGGCTGCGGAATCTGCGGCAGCTGTGGTGGATACGGGCCTGTTTTTAGTTTTACGGTCTTTCTTGTGCCGCCGCTTAACATGGCCACATCAAACCTCGCGCCAACCTTCTTCGAGGCCATCGTCTTTTTGAAATCGGCAACCGTCATCACGCGCTGCCCATCGAGCCTCATAATAATATCGCCGCGCTTTATACCGGCATCAGCCGCCGGCGTTCCGGGAAACACGGTATCAACCAATATGCCGCCTGAGTGCGCCAGATTAAACTGCTTGGCAACCACAGCGTCAACATCTAAGAGCACCGCGCCAAAAAACGGGTCTCCCGCCTGCTGACCGGCAACCGCTATCGCCCCCGCTGCCTTGGCCGTTGGACATAGCTGCGGGTGGCAGTCTATGCACCTGCCCCTGTACTGATGGGGGGGCTGGAGGAGCTGCCCGTTTGGAAGTTTAAATGAGTTGCCTATCTGCCTGCCCTGCCTTGACCATGCGGCAATCTGCCCTGCCGCCGCCTGCGCCGGTGAGCCGTTGAAATCCACAACGCCCGCAACCAGTGTAGCGGCCATATTAACCGGTATTGAAAACGCTATGCCGCTAAATGACCCCGTAGGAGAGTATATCGCCGTGTTTATGCCTATTACCTCGCCTCTGGCATTTACAAGCGGGCCTCCGCTATTGCCTTTATTAATCGGCGTATCTGTCTGGAACATGCCCTCATAGACCTTGCCGCCAATGCTGACTGAACGGTCGCGGCCACTGATTATGCCTGAGGTGATGGTTTGGTCAAACCCAAACGGACTTCCCATAGCAAGGACAACATCGCCTGATCTAACCACGTCTGAGTCCCCTAAGACCGCGGTTGGAAACGGCCCGTCACCCTGAATTCTTAACAGGGCAAGGTCAGTGGATTTATCCACATTTACGACCTTCATCGGGTATTCCTTTGCCCCGCCTGCGCCGTAGACCGTACCTTTAAAGGACGCGGCACCCTCGATTACATGAAAGCTGGTCAGGACAAAGCCCGTTGGTTCGACAATTATGCCAGAACCTACGCGCGTGTAGTTAACTACCGGCATGCCGCCGACTACCAGATTTGGCACGGTCTGATTTTGCCCTGCTGCTGCCTGTTCTGGCGGCTGAGGACTGCTGACGATAACGTCTATGCTTATCAGCGCCGGTCTCACAGTCTCGATTATGTTGTGGTAGCTGTCCTGGACGGTGTTGACAACGGTCGGCCCGGCTACGGTGTTGTAATACTTGTTCGGAACGTCAGGCTTTCCCAACTTAGAGTTAATAACTTTTTTAATATCGTCGGTCTCAATCAAATTCTTTACAATGCCGCCTTCTCTGTAGCTTTCAAACAATGTCCAGCCCAGAGTGATAGACGCAAGTATGACCAGAGTCCATATCCACGGCTTGAAACTCCGGGGGCAGCTCACCTGCGGCTGCTGCGGCGAATAGCCCTTTGAATCGCCTTGTTTATAATCGTTTCTAGTCTCTGCCATATCGTTCTCCTATCGGTCTCTTTCTTCGGCGCTTTCGTCCTGTGGCATCTTGCCGTTAAAGTTTTTGACCTTCGCCTTCAGTCCGGTGTTCCTTATGCCGGCAACCAAAGCCACAAAGCCGCCAAATAACAGCGCCACCGGCAGTATGGCCAAAAACACATCCACCACATACCACCAGTACGTTACCATTCCCCATAGGCCAAGACACATTGCTATCAATCCAAACACTATACTAAGCATATTTTCACTCCTCTAATTGAGATTATTTATACTTTCCGATGGGTATCCCATCGTGTTTTTTATATTAAACGGCCGCTACACGGCCTGTTCCTCCTTCTGAAGCGCCTGCTTGAAATACTTCACCGCCTCCTCGCGCTGCCCCTTTGCCTCATAGGCAAGGCCGATGCTTTGGTATGCCTTGATGAAATTCGGCTTTATCGAGACCGCCTTCTTGAATGACTCGATGGCGTTGTCATGGTCGTTCATATTGTCATAGACAAGGCCCAGCTTATAGAATGCCTCGGCATAGCCAGGGTCTATCTTTATCGCCTCGTTGAGCGCCCACTGCGCCTTCTGGTTATCATCCACCATGAAATAGGCAGAGCCAAGGTAAAAGAAGCTAAAGGCCGAGCTTCTGTCCAGATTCGTCGCCCTGCCAAGGGACTCAATCGCCTCGTTAGGAAGCCCTACTTTAAGATACGTCCTGCCGATTTCATAGAGGGCTGCGGCGTTTACGTTGTCAATGTCGAGCACCTTTTTAAAGCTCTTTATTGCCGCTTCAAAATCTCCCTTGTCTCTTTGCTTAACGCCAACCTCCATGTAGATGTCTCTGGCGTCCGCCGGATTTAGCTGTAACATCTTGTTATAGCCGTTTACTAAAGAATCCATAAACATCTTGCCCTTCATTGATACAGTCCTCATAAATACCCTTAAGTCGCCTGTATCCACATTAATTCCCATACGTTAACCTCCTGTGTATCTTCATAAAATCGAATGTCCTAAAATAATCAGCGTAATCCATACGTAAAACATAAGCTGCTGAGAATGCACCAGCTTCATTTCCCTGTAGTACTGATACGGCCACTTGAAATACATCATGGCACCCACAACCGAAAGCCATATCGTGACTAAAAAAGACATCTGAAGAATGACATTTCTCTCATCGGCATAGTGGCCGTGAAAGAGCGTTACCCAAAGCCCCAAAAGGTTGAGCAGTATATGCCACTTCAGATACGTCTGAAAAAACTGCGCTATCTCCTTTGAAGTTCCAAGCAAATTCCTTGCTATCACCTTTGCCGGATAGTACGCATTCGCTATGATAAATAAAAATGCCGCTATTGTGCCTAAGAAATCTAACCGTGGCATCAGTTCCAAAACCTCCATTTCTCAATCGGATAGGCCCTGACAAATACGCCATCAAGCCCCTCCACCTTATTTAATATTAATGCCTTTACCTGCTCAATCATCGTATGGGTCTGCATGACGGTAAAACTCTTCGATACCTCTATGTCTATATCCACGCTGCACGTCTGCCCCATACAGCGCGACCGTATCGCCCGCACCCCTTCGATTCCTTTTACGCGCTGGCAGATATTTTTTATATCACGCAGCGTATCGGCGTCCATTGATATATCAATCAGCCCGTGTACGCCCTTCATAAACATCTCAACCGCTATGTGAAACACGAATATTGACACCACCAAGGCCGCCACCGTATCGGAATATATAAAGCCCAGCTTTGTCCCTATCAGACCCAGGAGCACCGCTATACTTGTGAGGCTGTCGGCCTTAGACTCTGCCGCGTCGGCAAGCATCGCAGGGGAGTTTAGCTGTGTGCCCGCGCATGTGTTTGACGTGTACATTAGATAGCTGTAAAGCAGCGATATAACAGTTGCCAAAAGGGCGGCATTGCCCGGAATGGCATGTGAACCATGCCTGAAACTATGCAGGGCGTCAAGCAGGATAAGGGTTGCGCAGAGAAATATGAACAGGCTTGCCGATATAGTGCTGATATACTCAACCTTGCCGTGCCCATAGGGGTGGCCTTCGTCTTTTGGTTTGTCTGATATTTTAAGCGCAACGAGCACAAAGAGCGATGAGACGCCGTCGGCTATGGAATGTACGGCGTCGGCCATCAGTCCCTTGCTTCCGGTAAGGCCGCCCACCACAAATTTAAATATAGAGATGGTGAAATTGCCTATCGCGCTTAATATTGGCGACCACTTGCCGCACCTTGTGCATTCAGGATATCTCATCTTGCTCCCTTTTCATTAGTATACGCGTGTGTGAAGTCTATGCTTTCAACAATGGGCGCCACATCCGCCCCCTTGTCTGCCGAGTTAAACTGTACTTTCTTAAAGCCGTGCATCAATGCCGCGATATTGTAGGGAAATATCCTTAGAAACGTATTGTACTCTGCGACGGCGTCGTTATAGTGCATTCTTGCTGCCACAACGCCTTGCTCCGCCCTCCAGATAGTCTCCATGAAATATACATACGGCCCCTTTGCCTTCAGGTTTGGAGAGGCCTCGGCAAGGGCGCGCAACTTAGTCAACAGCATCGCCGCCTCGTCCTGCTTGTCCTTTGCCTCAGCAATGCCTGTGCCGGTTCTTATTGCCCCGTTTAGTTCAATCAGCAGATTAAAGAGCCTCTTTTCTGTTTCTATATATGTGTCCACGGCATATGCCGCCTTTTTATACACATTTTTGCGCTTTTGCAGTTCAATATCAAGCTGCCCGTGCGATATATGCAGGAAATGTTCCTCGTCAATCAACCTGTTATAGAGAAAAATTGACATGACAATTTTCAACAGGAAAACCGCCCCAACGGTGTATGCCGCATATCTGATTCCATTGGCTCTCATAGTTCGCTGTCGTACCTGCCCAGAATATCGTCATCAAGCCATGTGCTGAAGTATTTCCTTGCCGAGTTTCCTATCATCATCGTAGTTGCCACGTTTATCGAAACGCCAAGCGGTATTCCGAGCATTGGAATTAATCTATACCACTTGCTTAACAGCCGGGGGACGACCTTCTCAGCCACCTGGCTCACCGCCCTCTCAAGCCCTATCTTTATATAATCGGCGGCAAGCGTATCCACGGTCTTTCTCATCATGCCCGCCGTGGCCGCCTTTGCCGCAGCCGCAGACCCGGAAAAGCCTACGATTGCAAGGGCCGCAGCCTTCAACTCTTCCTCATCCATCTTTACGTCATAGGCCACAGACAGGGCATAGCACAGCTCTATCTGCATCCTTAATACAACTACAAGGTCAACCACGCTGCCAACCAATATTGTGCCGACTGTGCCTACAAGTGGAAGCGTACCCGGCAGCGACGTAAGGCCGCCTACGCCGCCCGCCTTTAGCGCCGCCTTCTTTATTAACTTGCTGCCCACTGCGTAGGCGACATATTTATGCGGCTTTGTGCCGTAGTGCTTTAAGTCGTATTCATTTATCATCTCTTTGACCTCCTGCCTGATTGTCGGCAGGTATGTCCCCGATACGGTCAGTAACTTATCAAACCAATCAATATTATCAATATCCATAATTACCTTCCCGCCGTCATGGTATATACGGCTCTATGGCCAGATTTATTCCTACAATATTATCAACGCGCTTCATAAGTGTCTCCTCAACGTGGCGGCCAATCATATAGCCGTTATCAAGCGACTTGGCGTGGTCAACCTTTATAACTATCTCAACCCATATGCCCTGCCCTACCTTTCTGGCGTTTATCGAGGCCACGCGCCTGACCCCCGGAACGAGCTGGGCAAAGTGCGTCATCTGCCGTATGATTGCCGGACTGATTGATGAGTCCATGATGCCTTTTAACGAATCATTGAGCATCGAGGAGCTAAGCCTGATAAGGTCAAGAGTCTCGATAACGGCAACCAGAGGGTCGGCAAAATAAAATCCAAACCTTGTCATCACAATCGCCCCGGCAACAAATGCCGAGGACAGCGCGTCAGAGTGGTTGTGCTTTGCGTTTGCAAGCATGGCGGGTGAGCCGCGGCGCTCCCCTACGCAATGCAGATATGACGACAGTTTATAATTTGCGATAACCGAGACTATAGCCGCCCAAAAGGCTATGAACTTAGGCGGGTGTACAGTGCCGTGAAACGCATACCACACATCCTTTACCGAGTGTATAAACAGGAACAACGTTCCTATTATAATCAGCAGGCTAATCAGAAATATTGCCACGAACTCTATCTTGCCGTGGCCGTAGTGGTGGTCGTCGTCAGCCGGTTTACCTGATATCTTCACCCCGGCCAGCACAACCAGCGAGGTCATAAAGTCCTTAAACGAATAAAGGGAATCGCCGATGACGGCCTTAGAGCCGCTTATTATGCCGACAACGAGCTTAAACACCGCCAGCAGCAGATTCGAGGCGACGGCTATGCCGCCAGCCCTTTTTTCGCAGCTATGGCACTGAGCGTATGTTAGATTATCTTGTGACAGTTTGTGCATTGCCCTCTGTCCCTGTGAGGCGGCGTTGCCCCCCACTTAATCGGCGGCGGTACTTTGGTTAATACATCTCCTGCGTCTTTTGCGAGCTGCCCTGTGTTAACTGCCGTTTTGGCGATTGAATGGCACATGCTGCATGGGCCGTAGTAGCCGTGCGGGGCGGTGTCTGTGGGTAGTATCATCGGGGCCGCCTCCATCTGCGCTATGCCAAGCTCTTCCACTGATAAAACGTTGATTTTTTTCTGTGCGCCTGTCCTGTAAACCGTGACGGCGGCCTGTCTTGCCATTGCAGTGGGCCTTGTTGCCGCCCGAAATGTGGGCAAATCAGTCACCTTCGCGTCATTAATTGCCATGATGACATCCCCCGCCAAAAGCCCGGAGTTTGCCGCAACCAGCGTTACCTCATCCACGAGCACGCCCTCAACGCCTGCCGGTATGCCGTTTGCCTTGGCGATTGCCGGTGTAAGCGGGATGGTCTCAAGGCCAATCCAGTGTCCTTCCTGAAGCACCATCTCAAGCGGCGAATTAGCCGCAGCGGCAGGCTGCTGTGCCGCGGGCGCTGTGTCAAGCTGCGGTGCGTAGGCCCCCGTATCAGGCGCGCCCTGTTGGACGCCAGGCTGCGACTGAGGCGCTGTGGCGTCGTTAAATTTTGCAAACGGGTCAGCGGCTGCCGCCGGCTCCTGCTGCCCAACATTGTTATTTAGCTGATTATTTACCTGTTCATTTCCGGCCTGTTGCTGCCACGCCACAATCTCCGGCGTCTGCGCGTTCTGGCGGGCATTGCGTACCAGCCACTTCTCCTCGCCATCGAGCCCGTCGCGCTTTAAGAGCTTGGCGGGATTGAAGATCAGGAGATAGGCCGCAGTTGCCACTATCATCCCAATTATCAGGTAGTTCAAATATCGCCACACATGGTTCATGGCTTAAACCGCTTCCTCGCCGTCCGGCTCCATTATGCCGTTAAACTTTTCCTTAATCTTGGCAGCAAGTTTTTTTGCCATCTCAGGCTCCTGCCTCTGAAATACCTCATAAAACAGGGCGCTTACGAATACCCCTAAAAACACTCCCGCTAATATCTTTGACATCGTGCCTCCTTATTTAGTTATCAGTCTGTATAGCACTATCGTCCTCAGGACTTTGAGCTTGCGGCTCGTCATGGACATCTGGCTCGTCATCGGTATGAGGAGCCTCTTCGTGCAGTTCTTCATGAGCCTCTTCGCGCAGTTCTTCATGCGTATGGTGTTCTTCGTGGATGTGCATTTCCTCATGGGTATGCGGCTCGTCATAGACGTGCAGCTCTTCATGGGTATGAGGTTCGCCGTATGCAATAGAAGCATCGTGCACATTCGTACCATCATAAGCATTAGCCTGCGCTTCAGTTGATGAGCATGCGCAGCATGATGACGATGTTGGATAGAGCCTCAACTGGCGTTCTGCTACCAGCTCGTCATATCTCTTTTCGGCCTCGTCGAGGGTATCTAATAACCCTCTCAGCGTCTGGTCAGAAAAGATAAGCGGCTCAGGGGCAGTCTTTCTCAACTCTGCAACCCTGGCGCCCAGCTCATTAATCAGCCCGCGTCTTTTCTTTTTCAGAAAATGAATATCATACGTAAGAATAACCCCTTTGGCCGAGCACCTTGCCGACTCCGCTACCTTGTCTATCATATCAACAAAGAAATCCCCTATGTGCTCCATCCTATACCTAAACCCTGTCTGCATTGTGATACCCTCCTCTATTCATCTAAAAATCCAATATCTCCTGCTCCATCTTCCTTTTCTTTATCTTTTGCTGGATACCCTTAAAAATCATGTAAACCAATATGGTCAGGGCTGAACCCGCCGCCATGCTTAGAATAATTATCATGCTAAGCTGCATATGGATTGGGCTGCCTATGAAAAATTTCATCGGCACGGGCGATGAGTTCTGATCAATAAACACCGCGCACAAAAATAGCGCGGCAATAAGCGGCAGAAACAGCTTCTTCGTCAGTAATTTATCCAAACCCTCAACCCTCTTTACACCCTATTATTATTTTACGACCTTTGTCTTCAGCTCATGCCAATACTCGTCAGGCATATCGCGGCAGAGCATCAGCGCCCCGTTTGCCCCGGCATATAGCGGCTCCTCCACCCTTGATACCTTGCCGTAGCCCAGCGTGTCTCTCATAAAATCCTCTATTTCTTTCTTTAGGCCGACTATCTGGCTGCCTCCACCGGCAAGTATGACATTTTCCTTTAAATGAACCTGAAACTCCGGGTCAAACGACGCTATCAGTTTCCTTATGCCCTCTACAATATCAGGCACAATGGCCTTACAGGCCGCCCGCAGCTCAGACGTTACATCATGGCGGACGGGCTTGCCCTTTACCGGCAGCTCAATAAACACGCTGTCGCCGTGATGCGATATACTTGAATTCTCTTCTTTAAATCTCTTAACCATGTTTACGGTAAAATTCGCATCGGGATATTTTTTTGACAACAGCTCAAAAAATATCTGATCCACATAGTCTCCCGCCTTCATCGTCGTTATCTGGTCCTCGTCAGTGGGCATCGTGCCGTGCATTCTGCAGAGATCTACCGTCCCCGCCCCTATATCCACTATAAAGGCATTGGTCAAAAGCCCAAGCCCATAGGCAACCGCAAACGGCTCAGACACATACATCACATCGTCCAGTATGCCGCGCGCTATCTCAAGCATCGCCTTCTTGTTCTTCCTGCTTGCAAGGGCCGGAGCGCCAAGCACGCCTCGTACCAGCACATTAGCGCCGGTACCGCCCGGCTCAGCCTCAAGGGCAATTTCTATCAGCCGCTTCAGAAGCGAGCGCGCCGCCTCTATCGCCGTCTTATACTCCTGCGAATTTTCGTCAAGGTCCTGCGCAATCTTCAGCATCCCCTTGTCAAACGGCCTGTGAATCTCCAACGACATCCTGTGTTTCAGGGCGTCATCTCCAAAGACGATGTCCCTGCCAAACATCTTTTTTGATACCGCATCCTTAGGATAGCCCACAATGCTGGGCAAATACGTCCTTACGCCGTTATCGCAGGCGATGACGCTCCTCGATGTCCCTAAATCTATGCCGACATTTACAACCCTTTTGCCTATCATACGCCGCAGTCTCCTTGTACATTGAAATTCAATGGCATATTATAACATTTCGGCATAATCTTTTTTCTTTGTCAAGTATTCTTCCGGCCTCCATATGCTACAATAATTCCATAAATAATTTAATCTCCATTGGTGTCGCCCGCCATTATATCAATATTTTCTTTTACAATGTTTCTAAGGAACATGAGCCTGTCCTCGGTGAGCTTCTTACCCTTGACCTGAAGTCCTTCTTTTGTGGCTATTATTCCGTGTTTTTCGAGATAGGCAAGTCTCTGTTCAAGCTGTGTGAGGCGTGTGTCGAGAGAGTCAAGTTTTTCGTTCGTCTGTTGTTTTCTGCGGCATACGAACGCCTTGCCAATTGCCTCAGATGCGGCGGCAAGCCCGGTAACGGTCTTGTTGTAGGCGGCCACGGCGGCATCCTTAACCGGCGTCAACGCATCTGTCTTAGAAACCGGCTCAAGGGCTGTGGCGGCTGCGGCGCTTCCCTTCTTTATGTAACTGAAAACGACAAGACTGGTATACTCGGCAAACGCATACGAATACTCCCACGATTCACTAAGTGCCCCAACGCCCACATCCAGACACCTCTTCCCTAAGTCCGCCATATCAACACCCTCCTCACACATATCTGCACTCAACTTCAATCGGTGATGGTAACAAACATCACCAGTAAATATCAACCAGTTATAACGCCGTTAATCAGAGACGTTAATCAGAGACGTTAATCAGAGACGTTAATCAGAGACGTTAATCAGAGACGTTAATCAGAGACGTTAATCAGAGACGTTAATCAGTCCCTATTCTAACATATCAACCCGCCTCGTGTCAAGTCATTTCTTCATTATTTCTTCCTGATTTTCACCCCTTTGTCAACTTTATTTCTACATTACAGCCTCACACGCCAATTATATACCAACATATGAAAAAAAACAATCACCAAATGGCCCGACCGTGGGTCACCGCACCATATACAATTTGTTGTGATTTCAGATTGTTGTCATGCCAGAGTCATACTAGTGCTATATATAGCATCAAATGCAATAAATCTGTCATTCATGCGAAGGCAGGTAATGACGACAAGGGAAAAACAAGAACGATTTCATGGGCAATTTCTGCTTCATTTTACTAATGCGTATGCCCCGGTTTATAACGTGTCAGAACTGTTGGCCTTCGGCAGCGTTATGTCAAATATGACGCCGTTTTCTACGTTTGCCGCCGTTATTGTACCGCCAAGTTTTGTAACATGCGTCCTTATCTGATAAAGCCCTATGCCGCTTCCCCCGGTCTTTGTGGTGTAAAATGGCTCGAATATCTTGTCTATATCTTTGATAGGGCTTCCGCTGTCAAAGGCCGAGACCCTTATGTTGTCCCCTTCGTCAATAATCTCTAATGACATCTCCAACTCCTCCTCAAGGTACTTGTCGTACATGTTCTTTACTAAATTGTCGAATATCAAAAATATCGTCCCCTCGTTGGCATAAACCGACCCCGTCCCTTTTACTTCGCATTCTAAGTGATACAGGCTTACAAGCTGCTGGACAATTGCCTCAATTTTTATTGTTTGAAGCGGGACAGGCTTGTCTGAAGGCTTCAGCTCCATCGTGTTGATTATCTTATTGGCCTTTAACATCAGAGGGGTGTACGATTCTTTTAAATGCCTCACATATCTAAGCTCGTCGGCCTCGTCCTTCAGGTTTTGAAGGTTATAGTAGGATGTCTGGATAAACTGGGCGATATTTTTTATGTCATGCTGCACAAAGACCTGTATCTTTAAGGCGTTTGTCAGGGCGTCGTTGAGTGTGCCATGTTTCATGACCATGTCCTGTCTGATAATCAGAAATATATGCTCAAGCGCTGACGAATAGAGCGTCTTTAAGCCAAACCCGCCGGAAATAGGCACAATAGTAAACGATATCTTTAAATCGCCGCCGTCATAAGCCCTCGTAACAGGGCAGCCGGCGGCAGATAGTTCTTTTTTGAAATGCGTATCGCCATACGATATGTCATAAGAAAAGTCTCTGACCCATATTTTATTCAGATATGCGTGGATTTCAGACAGAAATGCCTCAGCGACACACTGCACCTGCTCATTTAAGTCGGATATCTCAAGAATTGCAGCTGCAAACCGGCTTGCTATCAGCGCTCGCAGATAAAGAAACGCGGCACCGACAACAGCCAACGCCGCCAATACTACGACGGCGGCGGTCCCAACAAAGGACATTGCGCCTTATCTGCCTGAGGCGGCGTTACGCGTTATCTTCCAGCCAAACTTTTTGATGAAATAGTAGAGGTTTTCCCGCCTTATACCGATTATCCTTGCAGACTTGTATATGTTGTAGTTGTTTTCAAGCAGCACCTTGCGGATTAGCTTCCTCTCGGCCTCTTCCCTGATAGACTGCAAACCGTCGCCAAGTTTGGCGCTGACCTGAATTTGCTTAACGCCGTCATCTCCGATGACCTGCTCAGAGTTCCTGAAAAGAATCGCCCGTTCAATGGCATAAAGCACCTTTTCCATGTTGACAGGCTTGGCTATAAAATCGAAAACCCCGCGCCTGATTGTCGTGGCTGCCACGTCTTTGTCGTCCTGACCGGTGAGGACAAGGATTTTTGTCTCTGTGTTGTCCATAATGTGATCAATAATCTTCAGGCCCTCAGCAGGCGTGTTGGAAGCCGGAGGAAGCCCAAGGTCAAGGATTGCAACAGATATGTCCGTGTTTTTGAGCACACGAACAGCCTCTTTGCGATTCTGCGCCTCGAAAACCGTATAATACTTCTCGACGGCAAAGCAAACCTGTTTCCTAAGCGATGTGTCATCCTCTACAATGAGTACATTGTGTCCAGTTACGTTGTCATCTGCCATAGTATCACCATCCATAAATAGTTAATCCCCACTGTCTCATCATAGCACAGCTAGAAAAAAAATGTACATGTTTTTTTAACTGTGCTGAAAATTACTTTGTAAATTTATTTTTTTCCTGCCTCTTGCGTTCAAACAGCAAGATACCTGTGGCAACGGAGACATTTAGCGATTTTATTTTACCATACAGCGGGATTTTTACGGCGGTGTCGCAAAGCTCTCTGACCGTCCTTCTCAAGCCCCGCCCCTCAGATCCAAGCACGAAGGCCGTTGAAGCCGTAAAATCTGCATCCCAAACCGGTATGCCGGTATCTGAATCAGCGCCGCAAATCATAACCCCACGGTCTTTGAAGAGCCTGATCGCGTTTTTAATGTTTGATACCACACACAGCGGCACATACCCTGCCGCCCCGCACGACGCCTTCTCAACCACGCCGGTAATCCCGGCGTTTCGCCTTGATTGAAATATTACCCCGTTTACGCCGGCACATTCAGCCGTTCTTAATATGGCGCCAAAATTCCCGGGGTCTTCTATCTCGTCAAGGATAACAAATACCGCCTCAGGCGGGGCTGAGTCTATGAGCGTCCCGATAGAAAGAAAATTCCTCCTCTCTATCAACGCGCACACACCCTGATGGGATACATTTCCAAATCTCTCAAAATAGCCTCTGCCTACGACATTTAATGGCACGGCTTTTAACGAGGCAGAGGCGGCGAGCTTCTCTATATTTTTACACGTCTGGCCGACATATACCGCAAAGACACCGACACCGTCTGCGGCCAGCGCCTCCATCACTGGATTTATCCCATATATCCAGCTGCTGTTTTTTGAGGCGGCCTTTGACTCCGGCAAGTCAGAACCCAGGAAATACCTTCAACTCTAAAGATTTCTTGTCTTTTAGCTCACACGAGGCCGACAGTATTCCCCCATCCACATAGTTGAGCTTAAACTGGCCGTAGCCATTATATACAAGGCTCTTTGCGTCAGCCGGGCAGCCATGTTCACAGCCGGCAACGCCCTTAATCATCCCGCGCAGCAGACCCTTGATATCGAGACCCGATAGTTCTTCGCCCATTGTGACGCCAAAATCGGCAATCTCCTTTGCAACGCCCTGCAAGTCTGCCTTGTATGGATTTTCTATATCTATCGAGATGGATTTGCCGCCAAGACTAACGTCTATCTCCATTTGCGCTACCTCCTGATTCAACATCCAGCTTTGTGGAATAAATAATAATTAATTTATGGCAGGCCGGTCAAGTGAATAATTAACGCAGAGCGCCAAATTATTTTGTGAAGTCGCACTGATGGGGGTATTTATTAATTTTTGCCATTCATTGTATAATACTCAGGGCTGCCGCTTGGATGGCCGGCGGGATGACATATCGGCTGCAAGCGTTTTTCCGGCGGGGTGTAAGGGCCAAATGGGTGTGAGGGCCAAATGGGTGTGAGGGCCAAATGGGTGTGAGGGGTGTGAGGGCTAAAGGGATATGCAGACTAAAAAGGTGCTTGTAATTGATGACGAGTATATAGTGAGGGTCAGCTGTCAGCGGGTGTTGGAGACAGACGGCCACAATGTGTTTATGTCATCCAACGTCATGGAAGGGCTTAAACTCATAGAGGACGAGGGGTTTGATGTTGTGCTTACAGACCTGATAATGCCGGGGATGGACGGTTTTGAGCTGCTGAAGCTGGTAAAGGAAAGATGGCCTTCTCTGAAGGTAGTCGTGATGACCGGCTATGGTACGATGGAAGAGGTTGACAAGTCTTTGGAGCTTGGGGCGGACGGCTTTATAAAGAAACCGTTCCTGCCTGAGGAACTTTTAACGGCTGTTGCCACGGCAGGGAATAACTGACGTCCTTTGAAAGGTAGAGTACACGGCGTCGTCTGCCGGTATTGATTAGGAAATACGGAAGATTGGAGGCATTTTACTATGGAAGGCAGCATACTGATAGTTGACGACAGCGACATAGTGGTTAAAAGCTGTGAAGGCATTCTAAGCCCTGAGGGCTTCTTGATTACCGGCACGACCAATTCCACAGACGCCATTGAACTAATTCGCAACAATGACTACGACATCGTCATAACAGACATTAACATGCCCGGCATTGATGGCTTTGAGCTTATCCGGCAGGTCAACGCCGTAAAGCCGTCTGTCGGAATTGTGGTCATCACGGGCTTTGCCTCACAAAAAAATATCAGAGAAATTCTTCAACTAGGGATAATAGATTATATATCAAAGCCATTTTCCCCTCATACGCTGCTTGAGACAATTACAAAGGCGATGTATCTGGTTAAGAAAATAAAGGCCATAGCGGCAGAGCCTGCCACTGAACCAGAGGCTAAGAAAAAGACTGACGCCCTGAACAACATTATAAACGAATACAAGGCAACGCCGGGGTCGCTTTTGAGAGTGCTGGAGTCGGCCCAAGATTTAATCGGTTATCTGCCGCCCTCCGTGCAGAGATTCATAGCCAATGGGTTAGGGATTCCTGTGAGCGAGGTGTACTCGGTAGTGTCGTTTTATCCATATTTCACAATGAAGGCGCGCGGCAAGCATCATATAAGGGTGTGCGTGGGCAACGCCTGCGTTGCGAAAAAATCCGGACAGGTAATGACCAGATTAAAAAGAAATCTGAATTTTAATGAGGACAACTTAACCGCCGACGGGAAATTTTCATACGAGACCGTGCGCTGTCTCGGCGCGTGCGGCTTTGCCCCCGTCGTAGAGATTGACTACGACACCCACGGTGCCGTTGACCCTGATAAGGCATTAGATTTATTAAAAGATTATCACTGAGGAGACCCGTATGCCTGCGATAAAACTTAAATCGTCAAACATAAGCAACAAAAAATTGACCATCGAGGATTTAAAAGCGATTAAAGACAGCTATAAAGACCCCCGTGCTGGCGGTGCGAAGGCGTCTATTCTTGTCTGCGGAGGTTCGGCATGCAAGGCGCGCGGCAGCGCCAAAATTCAGGATGCCCTCATAGGGCAGTTGAATGACATAGAAGGGGATGTTTCGGTCTATGAAACCGGCTGTAACGGTTTTTGCAATCAGTCGCCGGTGATGACTATCTATCCCGATATGACCTTATATCAGGCGTTTAAGCCCGATGACGTGCCTTCTATCGTTGAGGAACATTTTAAGAAGGGCCAGCCGGCTGAAAGGTTTGTATATAAAGACCTGAAGGACAAGAAGTCTATCCCTAGCAGACAGGACATACCGTTTTTCAACTTGCAGAGCCGTCGTGTACTCAATAAAACCGGCCTTATCGAACCTGACGACATGGATGCGTACATTTATCACGGCGGTTATATGGCATTGGCCAAGGCCGTTACCGAAATGAAACCTCAGGATGTAGTGAAGGAGATAAAGGACTCCGGCCTCAGAGGAAGAGGCGGCGGCGGTTTCCCAACTGGACTGAAGTGGGAGATTTGCAGACTAAGGGCGGATGACACTAAATATGTTATCTGTAACGCCGGGCCAATATCCAGAAGCATAGTAGAGACCGACCCTCATTCGATAATAGAGGGTATGATTATAGCGGGCAGGGCTGTTGGCGCCAAGAGGGGCTATATTTATGTAAGAGAACCTGATAATCTGTTTATCCTCAGACGCCTGCACACGGCGATTGAGAAGGCCCGTGCCTGCGGTTTTCTTGGCGATGATATCTTAGGCAGCGGTTTTGATTTCTCGATAGATGTGGCCTTTGGAGCCGGGACATTCATTTGCGGCGAGGAGACTGCCCTTATTCGCTCTATGGAGGGAAAGCGCGGCTTTCCAACTCCAAAACCCCCGTTTCCCGCTCAAAGCGGCCTGTGGGGAAAGCCGACAATAGTTGATAACGCCGAGACCTTTGCCAACGTGCCTCTGATAATCTCAAATGGCAAACAGTGGTTCAGGTCTGTTGGAACGCCGGACTCGCCCGGGACTAAGATATTTACCCTCACCGGAGCTGTCAATCTCAGCGGCCTGATAGAAATCCCTATGGGAATGACATTCAGGCAGATAGTATATGAAGTAGGCGGAGGGATGAGAAAGAAGAGCGTATTTAAGGCTGTTCACATAGGAGGCCCAACGGGCGGCGTTATCCCTGAGTCTCTGCTCGATACGCCCATTACGTATGAGGCAATAGCGGCGGCTGGGGTTATTGTAGGCTCTGGAAATCTCATTGTTATGGACAATAATACGTGTATGGTCAACGAGGCCCTGAACGCGATGGAATTTGGTCACGGCGAGTCTTGCGGCAAATGCGTCCCATGCCGCATAGGGACAAAGGTGATGTACGACAAGCTGCTTGAGATAACCTCAGGCCGCGGCAAGATGGAAGACCTCGATATGCTTGCCGACCTTGCGACTGAGGTGAGGCGCACTTCCCTTTGCGGCCTTGGGCAGACCTCGCCGATTATGGTACTGACGGCGCTAAAATATTTCAGAGAGGAGTTTGAATCTCATATAAACGATAAATGGTGTAAGGCGGGCAAATGCACAAAACTGTCAACCTTTGTGATAGAATCCACGACCTGCACGGGTTGTGGCTCATGCGCAAGGAAGTGTCCTCAGGGGGCTATAACCGGAGAAAAGAAAAAACCCCACCTGATAGACCAGTCCATGTGCGTACAGTGCAGAAGTTGCTTTGAGACCTGTCCGTTTAATTCAATACGCATAGAGGCCGGCGTTGCTGAGGAGGTTGATTCATGGTAGAGTTCATTATAGACGACAAAAAGATTCAGGTTGCCGAGGGTACGACAATACTTGTGGCCGCAATGGCAAATGGCATAGATATCCCGCACCTCTGCTGGGACAAACGCCTTACCCCTTTTGGCGGCTGCCGCATATGCGTCGTGGAGATAGAGGGACATTCAAAGCTCTATACCTCTTGCTCTACGCCGGCTGAAAACGGCATGGTAGTGCATACTTCCACGCCGGAGGTGCTGAAGGCGAGAAAGACAGTGTTTGAGCTTCTGCTTGTCCATCATCCTCTGGACTGCCCGATTTGCGATAAGGCCGGCGCGTGCAAACTCCAGGACATGTCATACATGTACGGTTCTTCGAGCAGCAGCTTTGCCGGACATAGGAAGGACGCCCCGGAGGACATTGCCAACCCGCTGATTGACAGGAACACCAACAGGTGCATAATGTGCGGCCGGTGCGTGCGCGTGTGCTGGGAACATCAGGGCGTGGGCGCTATAAACTTCATCGGCAGGGGATTTGACACAAAGGTAAGCCCGCCGTTTGAGGAGTCGTTGAACTGTGAGTTTTGCGGGCAGTGCGTTGACGCCTGTCCCGTAGGGGCGCTTGGCAGCAAACCCTTCCGCCATCGCGCAAGGGCGTGGTTTCTTGAGCAAAAGGACAATATCTGCCCGTACTGCGGCGTTGGCTGCACTATTACGCTGGACATAAGAGAAGGAAAGATACTAAACGCCAAAGGCGTCGAAGGCAAGGGTATAAGCAAAGGAGACCTCTGCACAAAAGGCCGCTACGGCACTGACTACATATACTCCGCCAACAGGATAAAAACCCCGCTGATCAGAAAAGACGGTGAACTTGTGCCATGCTCGTGGGAGGAGGCTATGTATGTAATCGCCGCCGGTCTGAAGAAGGCGATAACCGCCCACGGCCCGGACAGCGTCGGGGCGATTGGGTCGTCACGCTGTTCAATCGAGGATAACTACATACTGCAAAAATTCATGCGTAAAGTCATAGGCACTAACAACATTGACTCATCGGCGTACTTTGGGTATGCGAAAGTATTTAAGGCAATAGAGACGGCCTTTGGGCTTCATGAGCTGCCAATAGAATTTGACTCTCCTCTGGGTAAACAGGCGCTGCTTGTGCTGGAGTCAGACATTACGGCTACACATCCCACATGGGGACTCAAATTCATCGAGGCAAAGCAAAGCGGGTCGCGCCTCATCGTGGCCAGCGCCAGGCAGACCAAACTGACACGGCATGCCCATACATGGCTAAGAATTAAGCCGGGCTCGGCGCAGGCCCTTGTCTATGGCATTATGAAGGCGGCCATTGACGATAACATTCATCTGAAAAATGAGACAGCAAAAAACATAGGGAATTTCGCTGAAATGGTGGAGCTGCTTAAAGACTTTACCCCTGAGAAGGTGTGTGAACTCACTGGTTTAAGCATGGATGAGTTTCTTGGTGCGGCGACTGAGTATTTATCTGCCAAGAGCCGCCTTGTTACGACTGCTGCTACTCCTGCCAGCAATCTTGAAGGATTAAACTCCCTGCTTGCCGCCGCTAATCTTGTAATGTTGACAGGGGACGGCCCGCGCGCCCTGCAAATGCCGGCGGAGTATGCAAACACGTTCGGCCTCTGGAAGATGGGCGTTACGCCGGACTATCTGCCCGGATATGTGAAGATAACCGATAAGCCGGGTAAAGACCTTTATAACATGCTCTATGAAAAAGACTCAATAAAGGCGCTCTATATGATGGGCGAAGACCCGTTGGTAACATACCCTGATCTGAAAAGGCTTGAAGATAAGTTCAGAGCGCTTGAGTTTATCGTAGTTCAGGACATACGTATGTCGGCCTCGGCTCAGTATGCGCATGTAGTTTTGCCGGCGTCGAGCTGGTCTGAAAAAGAGGGCACCTTTATCAATATGACAGGGCAGTATCAGGAAGTCAACAAGATTGTGGCGCAAACGGGCGAGTCAATGCCCGACTGGCAGATTCTCAGAAATCTTTCCAGAGTAATGAATGTCCCTATTGGGGCTGACAACCTAAGGGCCATACGCGATGAGATAGAGGCGATACCCGTTAACCTGCCGCGCGAGAGGTGGCAATATGCCCCCGTGCCGTTTGAGTTGGCCGAAAAGCCGGACGCCAAGTACCCGTTTGTGCTGGTAACTGGGAATTTAATGCAGCACTCAGGGGCGCTTTCAGGGATGTCGGCAAGCCTTACGCATGTCGTATCGGATGCGTTTGTGCAGGTAAGCCCGCAGGACGCCCTTAAATATGACCTTGAGGATGGTGGAAACGCAAAGGTTGAGTCCAAAAACGGCATGGCTACGATGAAGGTTCGCATATCGGATGAGATTCCCGAGGGGATGATATTTGTCCCAATGCACTTTTTCAGATGGCGGGTGAATGAGCTGACCTCTGTGACACAAGGCCCGGGCGTACCTATTACCATAGTGCGCGTTACGCCTCAGGACTAATAGATACCTATCTTAACCGGCTCTGGCAGTGTTGCGCGCAGCAGCCGGTTTGGCTTATGCCTTATTGTAGTAAACGGTCTTTTTCTGCCTGCCGAATTCCTTTGCCTCTTCGATGGACTCTACAAACAGGTCAATAATCCTGCCTTTGACGCGGCTTCCCGTGTCCTCGGCGACACGCCAGCCTATGCCCTCGATATAGACAAGCGAACCTATGGGGATTACATCTGGGTCAACCGCTACGGTTCTTAATTTATTTGGCGAGGTGCCGGACTTTGTAAGACCGAGCTTTGACCACTTGCCGCAGCTCTTGTCCGACGGCTCATATGCGGTAACCTCAAATTCGCCCTCTTGCAGATTGGCCATAAACTTGTCTTTTTCGGCATGGAATGTTGTCTCTAAGCGCGCCATTTGCTGGGTTAATCTGGTATTTTGAGCCTTCAGGTTATCCATGTAGTGCATTGCAATTACAAAGGCAAGGGCCGCGGTTAAAAGCGGCAGCATATAGCATTTCGTAAGCATCCTTTTTTTCAGCATTGATTACCCCCCTAAGCATAAATTATGCCGCATCGTTTAAAGACGAGTTTAATTGATTTTATCGGCGCAGTACTCCGGTGCCTCCATTTACAAAGCAATAATCATGCCAAAACATGCAGTAACACAGAAATGCTCAATGATTTTAGGGATTTCACAGGGCGGCTGTCAAGGAGTTGTTTAGGGTTTGACACGCTGCCTGTGTTGCAATATTGCAACAGCGGTGTGTCTTCAATGCAACACTTTTGATTGAGCAAGAAATTAAGGCTACAAACGCCCTCTTGCCGCATTGGTCCGCAGGGCAAACGCATTAGAAAAATAAAGCTGAAATTACCTATGCAATTACACCATCTTGGCCCAGTCAGTCATTCCGGCTTGTCCGGAATCTTCCCTAATCTTTCCTTCTGAGGGTTTTAAACGATGATTTTGCCTAACTCGGAGGCATAAGGACAGATTCCGGACAAGCCGGAATGACGACATTAAGAGAAAATTTATGGTGCAATTCTCTAATGCGTTTGCCCTGCATTGGTCCGTATCGTATTTGACAATCTCTCTTCCCATTGTTATAATAAACATATGAGCGTGATAACGATACCGAGGGTGTTAAGAGAAAAACTGGGCGAAGATGGTGCTGAGGCCCTTGTTAATATTATTAATGAGACGGACTCGACATCTCGCAGGGATTTGGCAACTAAAGCAGACCTGTCAGAAGAGGTCGGCAAGTTACGGCTTGAAATAGAGAAATCCAGCAAAGAGAATATCAAGTGGATGTTTCTATTTTGGATAGGCCAAATAGCCGTGATGGTTGCACTGTTAAAAATCTTTGTAGTGAAATAATGCTTCATTGACCTTTGTGTCCAAAATGCGTCAGCTTAAGATAATAAAGTGCATCAGCAGATGATGATACTAAACATATATGGCCGCTTAATTATAATTAACGCACTGGAGGCCGACGGGGACTATGGCATTCGATTTTGAAAGGCTGCTTGAGGAATCAACAAAAATACACGGGCATCTCTGCGCCGGGCAGGTGTTGGGCGTTAAGATGTCTATTTTAGGGCTTAAATTAGTGGGACTTTCTGACCCAAAGGGCAAAGACAGGAAGGACATTATTGTATATGTCGAGATAGACCGCTGCGCCACAGACGCGATTCAGTCCGTTACCGGCTGTTCTCTTGGCCACAGGTCAATGAAGTTTATGGACTACGGCATAATGGCGGCCACTTTTTTGAATATGAAAACCCGGACGGCAGTGCGCGTTATAGCCCGCGAGGACTCGCGGGAAAAGGCAAAACGCCTTTTCCCCGACATAGCAAACCCATACGAGGCACAGCTCACGGCCTATAAGCAGATGTCTGACGAGGAACTATTTTATACAATGCCTGTAACCGTAAATATCCCGCCAGAGGACATGCCGGGACGCCCCATAAAGCGTGTAAGATGCGCCATATGCGGCGATTACGTTCAGGATATGAGGCACGTTTACAAAGATGGCAAGGATGTGTGCAAGGCGTGCGCCAACGGCGGTTATTACACAAAATAGCCTCACGCTGTCGGCTTAGGCTCTATTTTTTTTCAATCTCATATTCTTTTATCTTATTCATGAGCGTCTTATAGTCAACTTTCAGGAGCGCCGAGGCCTTTCTCTTGTTGCCTCCGGTTTTCTTGATAGCCTTTTTAATAGCCGCGGTCTCGACTTCTTTGACCATGCGCCCGGTAATCTCTTTCAGAGGCAGAGTCAGGTCGCTTATCATAAAGTTCAGGGACATGGTCTGTTCGCTTTCCACAACGCCTGCCTCGTAAGGCGTGATAATCTCTATATGCTTGTCCTCGATGATGTTAGAGTCAGGGCCACAAAACAGGACAGCGCGCCTGGCGACATATTTAAGTTCCCTGACATTGCCTGGCCAGCAGTGGCTTTGCAGGGTTTTGATTATAGAATCTGAATATTTCATCTTGGGGCGTCCTAGCTCGGCACACACATCGTCAACAAACGCACGAAAAAGAAGCGGTATATCTTCCTGCCTCTCTCTAAGGGCAGGTATATTGATAAAAAACTCCCCAAGCCGGTAGAACAAGTCCTCTCGTATCTTCTTTTCCTTCAGGCTTTTTCTTATATCGTTATTCGTGGCGGCAATTATACGCACATTTATATGTACAACCCTTGAGGAGCCTACGCAATAGAGCTTCTTTTCTTCGATAACGCTGAGGATTTTCCCCTGTATCCAATATGACATGTTCTGCAAGTCGTCAATAAATATTGTACCGTCTTGGGCGGCCTCGAAAAACCCCTGTTTTTTCCTATATGCGCCGGTAAATGAACCCTTTTCATGGCCGAAGAGTTCGGTCTCTATCAGGGACTCAGGGATTGCGTTAATATCTACATGGACAAACGGCTTTGGCGACCTTCTGCTAAGCGTATGAAGAATGCGCGCTATCATAGTCTTTCCGGTGCCGGTCTCTCCTTGTATAATAACTGTGAAATCAGTCTCTGCAACCTGCTTTATCTTGTCAATAACCTTTTGCATTTCCTTGTTATTAGTGATCAACTTCTTCATATACTTCTCTGGATTCTCGATAACTTCCATGGCGTCGGTAAGCGAAGAAAACTGGTAGATCTTATGACTGCCGCATGGCCTCGATATCTCTGCATCACCCAATGGAATCAGATCTTCTACATCGCCGCACGGGATCGGTATCTCGGCATCGCCTAATGGAATCGCATCGCCATAGGGCATCTGCTCCTCAGCCAGAGACAGGCCATCGCACTCGTTACGGTTTAATATCGGCTTGTAGCGGATACGTGAAAGGCTGACCGCCGACTTATCATCAAATCGAATCTTTGCCCTATTTGTGTATTTCATTAAATCATCTCCTTAAATAACCCGCCATTGACGCCCTACATCATGGCGATATTTTAACTATTGTATTTATAAGTCTCTATTATAACGTATTTTCACATAAAATGAAACACAAAATAAATATTTTTGATAAAAGTGAGTTTATAGTGTTAAAATATTAAATAGCGGCCAGCAGTTACAGGCATCTTGGTTAATGTCTGAAGGGCTGTCCACAGCATGTCTTCTTTGAAGACAGCGTTATCAGTTTTTCACAAGGAAGGGGAAAATGAAACATTTGACAGTGCTTGTGCTGCTTTTAACTCTTACGGCGGCAGCTTGTTCTTCGACGCCGTCTTTTCCAGATAAAGCGCGGGCTAAACCGCCGGATGTCTTTGATAACAAGCAGGGAAACGGCTGAGACAATCCCTTTTAAGGCCGGAGTTTCCGGTCTGGACATTTCAGAGCATTGCGGCGGCGTTTTAGGGCGGTTATTTTAATATTTTCTGATATACATCATATACATAGCGCCCTGTTTTATATGACAATATATTAGACGACAATATATAGCAAGATGGAGGTACACGATATGGCAAAAGTAACAAAGGATACGATAATAGGCAACGCGATAAAAGAGTCTCCAGGCGCTAAGGCCGTCATAGAGAAGCACTTTGGCGGCGGCTGCTTCACCTGTCCCGGTATCAATATGGAGACTATCGCCTTTGGGTCAATGATGCATAACCTTGACCCGCAGAAGATCGTTGACGAGATTAACGCCCTTGAAACCTAATAAAACTTTGGAGGAGTAAAGACATGGAATTAAAATGCTTTGTATGCGGTACGACTGATAAGAACAGGGTCTTTTTCGAGTGTTACCATGAGGGTGAGAAAAAGGTTACCTGTGTTCGCTGTCTGCCAAGTTTGATTCACGGCCAGCACTAAATGTTTCAGCAACGCGGGGGCGGTACGTCCCCGCGATTTTATGGCTTCTTTCGTTCGTATAACTCTATGACTCTGCTTGTAATGTCAACTGTGTTTTTGTAATATGCCACAACGCCCCTCTCAAGGATTACCGTGTAGTCTTCCTTTTTATTAAGCTCCTGAAGTATCTCGCTGACATCCTTATAAACCTGTGCCTTCAGCCACCTGTCCATCTGCATCAGCTCGGCGTCAAGGTCTTCTCTCTGGTGCCTTGCGGTAAGCGCCTTATGGTTGAATTCGTTTTCCAGCGCCATCGCCTCATCGGGTTTGAGGCTGCCTTTGTCCAGCTTTTCCCTGAGTTGTTTTAATTCCTCTTCTGTGGCCGCCAGAGGTTTTCTCTTCAGTTCAAGTGTGTTTTGGTAACGCTGCCGGTATGCCGCCACAGCAGATGCCTCATTCATTACCCGATGTATGTCAAAGACTCCTACTTTCAGTGTCTCCGCTTGCAGCGATATCGGAATTAGCAGGGCGATTGCAAGCGCTGCGAAT
>JAKOEO010000023.1:46297-47414 GCA_022321325.1 Candidatus Magnetominusculus sp. LBB02
TGTCTCCGCTTGCAGCGATATCGGAATTAGCAGGGCGATTGCAAGCGCTGCGAATTGACGTCTCATCTGACAATCCCTATCCCGTTACCCGCTATGCTGCCACCAGAGAAAGTGCCGCCGGCATGTCCGTTCATCACAACCGTGCCGGTCCATGAACTTCCCGTAAGCGTGCCGCCGGATGTGGCGCCCGTGGTAAATGACGGACCTATTGTGCCGCTCCACTTGCCGCTGCTCCACATGTCGAAATTGAAATACGCGTTTATGCCGCTCTTAGAGAAGTCCGATACATAGATCTGGTTGGCCTGCGACAATATTGTGGATGTGGTCAAGCTTGTCCCTAAACTGTAATTGCCTGTAATGCTTCCTATTGCAAATATGGACGGCTTTGTCCCCGTGGATGAGGCAAAGAATATGACATTGTTCATATTCAGGCTGATATAGTCCGAGCCGCTTACCAATGAACCGGACAGATTCGTACGTCCTATCTCAACAGACGGTATGTTCAGATACGACAGGGCGGTCACCGGCGTTGTCTTTGAACAGCCGGAAGCACCCGTCTGGTCGCCGCATGCAAGGTACAAATACTGCGAGGCCGCCATATACTTGTACACATCTGTAAACTGGAGCACATTGCCGCTATAGTAGCCTATCGCCGTTCCCACAGATATGATAGGGACATTGTCCGACGCCGATGTGCCGTAGCTTGTCGCATACACGAGGCCGCCGCTGTCCCATGACGTTATGGCGAAGTATTTGTCATTGCTGTAGTCAATCCTGCTTGTTTGGCCGGTGATACCGTTAAATCCATAATAATACGCTCCATAGCCGTATGTGCCATAGGTTGGGTCTATAGGGACTGTCACAAGCTGCCCCGTTGAACTCCATGCACCGCTTGTCCCTGTGGCGGTGCCGTTGCCGTATGAGACGACAAACCCCTGCGTGTTGTCATAGGAATTCGTATACGTGCCCGCGAAATTAAGGGCGCTGTTCTTTGTGTTTCCTCCCAGGATGCCGTTCATGCTGATATAGGAGTCAGTTGCAGATGTACTTAGTGATGCCGCAAAGAGATTATAGTCAGCCGGCTGGTTGAAAGCGCCGGAGGCGGTGAAACTAAACG
>JAKOEO010000024.1:0-9638 GCA_022321325.1 Candidatus Magnetominusculus sp. LBB02
AAGAGAAGGCGGCAGAACGGTTGGAGCCGGCGTCGTTACGGAAGTATTGGAGTAGAGGGATATGAGAGATATAATTTTACTACAGTGCAAGGAGTGCAAGAGCAGGAACTATTCGACAAGGAAGAACAAGAAGAATACGACCGAGAAGCTGAATCTGAAGAAATACTGTAAGTTTGACAGGCGTCATACGGAACACAAAGAGGTGAAGGCGTAGGCTGAGAGATTGAGGAAGGCCAGTAGCTCTAATGGTAGAGCGTCGGTCTCCAAAACCGAATGTTGGGGGTTCGAGTCCCTCCTGGCCTGCCAAATTTTGTGCGCCGGGGTGTGTATGCCGAGGTGTGTATGACCGTGGTTTGTGTGTGGATGTGAAATACTTTAATGGTGCAGGTGGTTAAGAGATATGGTTGAGAAGATTAAGACATTCATAAAGGAAGTGAAGCTGGAGACGAAGAAGGTGGCCTTTCCTTCGAAGGAAGAGCTTATCGGCTCGACATGGGTAGTGATAATATTTACGATAGTGCTGTCAATGTTTCTGGGCGTAGTAGATATGGGATTGTCAAAAATAATACAATCAATGATAAGATAGGCGGCTGCCATCTGACAGATTATTGATGATAAATTGGAGAGGTGGAAACTCAAGGTAAGTTATGGAAAAAACATGGTATGTAGTGCATACGTACTCAGGATATGAGGACAAGGTAAAACACGCAATAGAAGAGAAGGTGCTTCAGGTAAAGCTCGAGGACAAGATCTCGCGGGTATTGATTCCGACAGAGAAGGTCGTGGAGATAAAGCGGGGAAAGAAGACCGAAAGTGACAGGAAGTTTTATCCCGGCTACATACTGGTGGAGATGGCGCTGTCTGATGAGACATGGCACCTTGTGAAAAACATCCCCCGCGTTACGGGTTTTGTGGGGGGGACGCACCCTGTGCCGCTTCCCGATGACGAGGTCGAGATAATTCTTCAGCAGCAGGAAAAGGGGACAGGGCAGGAAGTCAAGATGCAGTACTCAAAGGGAGAGGCCGTGCGCATCACAGACGGGCCGTTTTCAAACTTTAACGGTTATGTTGACGAGGTGGACTTTGACCACGGCAGGCTGAAGGTAATGGTTAGTATATTCGGCAGGCAGACGCCGGTTGAGCTAAATTTCTATCAGGTAGAAAGAACAACATAGGAGGACAAGACAGATGGCCAAGGAAGTTACAGCGATGGTCAAGATACAGTTGTCGGCAGGGAAGGCGAATCCGGCGCCGCCCGTAGGCCCGGCCCTAGGTCCGCACGGCATTAATATAATGGATTTTTGCAAGCAGTTTAACGCAAAGACCGCACCTATGGGCGACACCATAGTGCCCGTAGTGCTGACAATATACAAGGACAGGAGCTTTACGTTTATACTGAAAACGCCGCCCGCCGCGGAGCTTCTGAAAAAGGCCGCCGGCGTAATTAAAGGCTCAAACGTGCCGAATAAGGAAAAGGTCGGCAAGGTTAGCGGCGCACAAGTCAAAGAGATAGCAAAGACTAAGATGCCCGACCTCAACGCCTATGAAATTGACAAGGCCGTCAAAATAATAAGCGGCACGGCCAAGTCCATGGGCATTGATGTCGTAGATTAGAAGGAGACTATAGCATATGGGCAAGAAATTTGAAGAGGCGCTTAAGAAAGTAGACAGGCTCAAAGAGTACTCCATCGAGGAGGCTATAACGGTATTAAAAGAGGTATCATTTGTGAAGTTTGACCAGTCGGTGGACATTGCCTTAAATCTTGGCGTTGATCCGAGAAAGTCAGACCAGATGGTCAGAGGCTTTGTAGTCCTGCCGTTTGGGACTGGCAAGACGGTCCGCGTGCTGGTGTTTGCAAAGGGCGAGAAGGAGAAAGAGGCTCGCGACGCCGGTGCCGATTTTGTGGGCGCTGAGGACATTATAGAAAAGATTCAAAAGGGATGGCTGGATTTCGATAAGGCCGTTGCCACGCCTGATTTGATGGGCGCTGTGGGTAAACTCGGAAAACTGCTTGGCCCAAGAGGGCTTATGCCAAACCCCAAGACCGGCACCGTTACGTTTGACCTGGCAAAGGCAGTGAAGGAGATAAAGGCCGGCAAGGTAGACTATAGGGTGGAAAAGGCGGGAATCGTCCACATGCCCGTTGGAAAACTGTCTTTCGAGTCTAAAAGCATCGCAGACAATGTAAAGACAGCCCTTGATTCGATAATAAAGGCAAAACCATCGGCAAGCCGCGGCAGGTATCTGAGAAGGCTTGTGATATCGTCAACGATGGGGCCTGGGCTAAGAATAGATTTAAATTCGGTAACAACGACAAAAGTATAACTACAGAACAGTCAGAGACAACGGGTACGATAAGTATAATCGGCCAGAGAGAGAGGCCGGCCTGTTTAGACGGTCAAAAGTGGGGCATAGCCCCCGCGTCGCTGCAAGGCGCAGCGTGCCGTCTGCCGGGCAGCCGGTATCGCTAAAGAATGCGATGCCGTACACAAAATAACGCGAAAGGGACGTGATATGAACAAGAAAGAAAAGGAAGCGGCAGTTGCGAATTTAAATGAGAAGTTCGCACGGGCAAAGGCGGTGGTGCTTACTGACTACAAGGGCATGACAGTTGAGGAACTCTCCGCCCTGAGGGTGAGTTTGAGGACATCGGCAGTTGAGTATAAGGTAGTGAAAAATACGCTGGCAAAGATAGCGGCTGTGGGTACGTCTGTAGAGACCACTCAGGACGTGTTTACGGGCACCGTTGGCGTGGCTATTGGTTATGACGACCCTGCCATAGTCCCTAAGCGTATATTTGAATCGGCAAAGGGCAAGGACGCCAAGCTCAAGGTGTTAGGCGGATTTGTAGAAGGTAAGCTCTATAATGCAACTGATCTGAAAAAGATTGCCGACCTGCCGCCCAAAGAGGTACTGCTTTCTCAGATAGCAGGGTGCTTCTCGGCGCCGATGAGTAAAATGGCAAGTCTTTTAAATGCAACTATAAGCAAGATGGCACACGCGCTTGTCGCGTTAAAAGAAAAAAAATCCGAATAGGAATTGTACAAACTAAACTAAAGGAGGCAGCACAATGTCAGAGATTACAAAGGAGCAGGTATTTCAGTTTTTCGACAACATGACTATTTTACAGATGTCCGAGTTCATCAAGGAATTCGAGGACAGATATGGAGTAACGGCAGCGGCGGCAGTGGCGGTAGCGGCGGCCCCTGCAGCGGCGGCAGCCGAGCCAGTTGAGGAAAAGACCAGCTTCGACGCCATATTGACCACAGTAGGCGATAAGAAGATACAGGTAATAAAGGTAGTAAGAGAGCTGACGTCTTTGGGTCTGAAGGAGGCAAAAGAGCTGGTTGATACCGCCCCTAAAGAGGTGAAAACCGGAGTAACTAAGGAAGAGGCCGAAAATATCAAGGCCAAACTCGAAGAACAGGGAGCTAAGGTAGAGATTAAATAAGGTTGTCCCCAGTGCCGGCCAAGCGATGGCCCAGCGCTTACAGGGCGCAGGTCCGGCGCTTGAATGTTACGAACAACCAGTCTCGGCTTTTGGCTGAGGCCAGAAGAATTCTTAATAGAATTCCTAAAATCAAGGAGTAACATGGCAAGGGTAATGAGAGAGAGGCTGAACCTCGGCAGGGCTGCAAAGGTGCTTGAGGTTCCATACCTTATAGAGATTCAGAGCAGGTCATACGAAGTGTTCCTGCAACAGGGCGTTCCCCCGGAAAGACGTAGAAATGTTGGCCTGGAGGCGGCATTCAGAAGCGTATTCCCGATAATAGATTACAACGAAACCGCCTCGATTGACTATTTGGGCTATAGCATTATCGAACCTAAGTACCGCGACAGGGAATGTATCCACAAGGGACTTACCTTCTCTGCCCCGGTAAAAATCAAGGTCAGGCTAAACCTTTGGGAAAGCGGCGAAGACGGCAAGAAAGAGCTTCGCGAATCCAGAGAGGAAGAGGTTTACATCGGCGAAATCCCGCTGATGACTGATACAGGGTCGTTTATCATCAACGGCATAGAGCGCGTAATCGTCAGCCAGCTTCACCGGTCACCGGGTGTGTTTTTCAGCACCGACAAGACCAAGACCCACACCAGCGGACGCTTGCTCTACACGGCGCGCGTAATACCTTCCAGAGGCTCGTGGCTGGATTTTGAGTTCGACACCAAAGACATCCTCTATGTGCGCATAGACAGGAGAAAGAAACTCCCCTCGACCATTGTCCTGAAGGCCCTGGGCAAGACCAACGAAGACCTGCTCAGTACTTTCTATCAGGTAGAGGAGATAAAAATCTATGGCGGCAACAAATTCACCCGAAGGCTCTCCGGCATATTGTCCGGCATTAAGTCCACAACAGCCATAAAAGACCCCAAGAGCGGCGAGGTGATTATCAAAGAAGGGGTGAAAATCACAAAGGCGGCCATTAAGAGGCTCCAGGCTGCCGGCGTTACAGAAATCCCCATTGCCCGCGAAGATGTCGTGGACAGAATAAGTCTCCATGATGTTGTTGACCCCGACACCGGCGAGGTAATCGTAGAGGGCAACGAGGTAATCACAGAGGAGATATTTGCCCGAATTCTCTCTGCAAAGATAGACACGCTGGGGCTGTTGTTCATAGATAATGTCAAGTATCTGCCGTCGCTAAGAGACACGCTCCTGATAGACAAGGTTACCACAAAAGAAGACGCGCTCATAGAGATTTATAAAAAGATGAGGCCGGGAGAGCCGCCCACGCCGGAGGCCGCTAAGGCGCTGTTTGACGGCCTGTTCTTTGACGAGAAGCGCTATGACCTTTCCCCCGTGGGAAGGCTTAAAGTAAACAAGCGGCTGGGGCTTAGCGTCCCTATGGAAAAGACGGTGCTTACGGAGCTTGACCTTGTAGAGATAATAAAGTATCTGCTCGGTCTTCGTACCGGCCAGGGCGAGGTTGACGACATAGACCATCTGGGCAACCGCCGCATAAGAAGTGTGGGCGAACTGCTTGAAAACCAGTTCAGAATCGGGTTGATTCGTATGGAACGGGCTATCAAGGAAAAGATGATGATAATAGAGATGGCTGACATCATGCCTCACGATATAATAAACGCAAAGCCTGTGATGGCGGCGGTCAAGGAGTTTTTTGGCTCAAGCCAGTTAAGCCAGTTTATGGATCAAACAAATCCCCTGTCGGAGATAACGCATAAGAGAAGGCTCTCGGCCTTAGGTCCGGGCGGTCTCACACGCGACCGCGTGGGTTTTGAAGTAAGAGACGTCCATCCCACTCATTACGGGAGAATATGTCCGATAGAAACGCCTGAGGGCCCAAACATCGGTCTTATCACCTCGCTGGCTTCCTTTGCGAGGGTGAACGAGTATGGATTCCTCGAAGCGCCGTACAGAAAGGTGGTGAAGGCCACTGTTACCGATGAGATACTGTTTCTGTCTGCCATAGACGCTGAAAAATGTGTCATAGCCGAGGCAACCACGCCGACCGATAAAGATAACAAGTTTGTAGGCAATGCCATATCGGCCAGAGTCGGAAGCGATATAAAGATTGTCAATCCAGAAGATATAGAGTTTATGGACGTCTCGCCAAAGCAGATAGTTGGCGTGTCTGCGTCGCTCATTCCATTTTTGGAAAACGACGACGCCAACCGCGCGCTCATGGGTTCAAACATGCAGAGGCAGGCCGTGCCGCTGATAAATCCCAATGCCCCGATTGTCGGCACAGGGATGGAGCATGTGGCGGCAAGGGATTCCGGGGCCGCGATATTGGCAAAACGCGGAGGGACAATAGAGACCCTTGACTCAAACCGCATAGTGGTCAGGGTGGAAGACCATGGCGGCGTTGATATTTTTAATCTGGTCAAGTTTGCGCGCTCAAATCAGGCAACCTGCGTTAATCAAAGGCCGATAGTGAATGTCGGCGTGAAAGTTGAAGCCGGCGATGTTATCGCCGACGGGCCTTCAACGGAGATGGGAGAGCTGGCGCTTGGACGAAGCGTACTGGTGGCATTTATGCCATGGGGCGGCTATAACTTTGAGGATGCCATTTTATTAAGCGAAAAACTGGTAAGGGAAGATGTCTTCACGTCAATACACATAGAGGAATTTGACGTCGAGGCAAGAGAGACAAAATTAGGCCCTGAGGAAATCACGCGCGACATACCAAATGTCGGCGAGGAGGCGCTGGCAAACCTTGACGAAAGCGGCATTATCGCAATAGGTTCCGAGGTAAAGCCTGGCGACATACTCGTGGGCAAGATAACCCCAAAGGGGGAGACGCAGCTAACGCCGGAAGAAAAACTCCTGCGCGCCATATTCGGCGAAAAGGCCGAAGAGGTGAAGGAGAGCTGCCTCTACGTCCCGCCGGGCGTCAAGGGCGTTGTCGTTGACGTAAAGGTTTTCACCCGCAGGGGAATCAAAAAGGACTCACGCGCCAAGGAACTCGAAGACGATGAGATAAAGGCTTTGCAGCGCGACGTGGAAGAGGAGATTCGCATAGTAACCGATGAGATGCACAACCGCGTAAGAAGGCTGCTAAACGGCAAGACCTCCGCCGAGGACATAAGAAAGGACTCCGGCGCAAAGGAGCTGATTTGCAAGACCGGCGATGTGCTGACCCCGGAAACGCTGACCTCCCTTAGCGATAGAAAGGTCAGCAGGGTTAAGATTACCGACATCGGCGCCCAGCATCATATCGAGGAATATCTCAAGACGACGCGGGATTATCTGAAGCAGCTTCAGACCAAGTACGATGAGAGAATCGAGAGGTTGAAAAAAGGGGATGAGCTTCCGCCCGGTGTAAACAAACTTGTAAAGGTCTATATTGCGATGAAACGCAAGATTCAGGTTGGCGATAAGATGGCGGGAAGGCACGGCAACAAGGGTGTAGTCGCAATGGTGCTGCCAGAAGAGGATATGCCCTACCTGCCCGACGGCACTCCTGTGGAGATAGTGTTAAATCCGCTGGGCGTCCCATCGAGAATGAACGTAGGACAGATACTTGAGACCCATCTCGGATATGCGGCAAAGGCTCTTGGCGTTTACGTGGCCACGCCGGTATTTGAAGGGGCAAAGGAACAGGATATAAAAGACCTGCTGAGAAAGGCCGGTCTTGCCGAGACCGGACAGTCAGTACTTTACGACGGCAAGACAGGCGATCGGTTTGAGAGGCCGGTAACGGTGGGTTACATGTATATGCTCAAGCTCCACCATTTGGTCGAGGATAAGATTCACGCCCGTTCGATCGGGCCATATTCGCTGGTAACGCAGCAGCCGCTTGGCGGCAAGGCGCAGTTTGGCGGTCAGAGGCTCGGCGAGATGGAAGTCTGGGCGCTTGAGGCCTATGGCGCCTCCTATACGCTGCAAGAGTATCTTACAGTAAAGAGCGACGACGTTACAGGACGCGCAAAGATGTACGAGGCGATAGTCAAAGGCGATGCAACGCTTGACCCTGGCGTGCCGGAGTCATTCCATGTCCTTATTAAAGAACTCCAAAGTCTCTGTCTGGACGTAGAGCTGCTGGAGAAAAAACATAGAGGGGGATAACACTCTTGAGTGAAATCGTATACGGTATGTATCAGGTTCCAAAGACTCAAAAGGACTTCGATGCCATAAGGATAAAGCTTGCCTCTGCCGAGCGAATCAGGGAATGGTCATTCGGCGAGGTAAAAAAACCTGAGACTATAAACTACAGGACGTTTAAGCCGGAGAAGGACGGCCTGTTCTGCGCAAAGATCTTTGGGCCGGTCAAGGACTGGGAGTGTATTTGCGGCAAGTACAAGAGAATGAAGCACAGAGGGGTTGTGTGCGATAAGTGCGGCGTGGAGGTAATTCATGCCAAGGTGCGCAGGGAACGCCTTGCTCATATCGAGCTTTGTACGCCCGTGGCGCATATATGGTTTCTCAAGGGGGTGCCGTCGAGAATTGGAATGCTGCTTGATATGACGATGAAAAACCTTGAGAAGGTGCTCTATTTTGAGAGCTACGTGGTAGTTGACCCGGGTGACACGCCCCTGAAAGAAAAACAGATACTTACAGAAGAGGAATACAAAAAGCATGTCATGGAGTATGGCTCGCGTTTTAAGGGCGGCATGGGGGCGGAGGCCATAAGGGAGCTTCTGCGCAAGGTTGACCTTGACGGGCTGTCAATTGATTTAAAGATGAGGATTGAGGATACCGGCGCCATAGGGGTTAAGAAGCGTCTTACGAAGCGGCTCAAGATAATTGAGGCATTCAGGATATCAAAAAACCGGCCTGAGTGGATGATTCTTGACGTTATTCCCGTGCTTCCTCCCGATTTGAGACCGCTAGTGCCGCTTCAGGGCGGGCGTTTTGCGACCTCTGATTTAAACGACCTCTACCGACGCGTCATCAACCGCAATAACAGGTTAAAACGCCTCATAGAGCTGAAGGCCCCAAGCGTTATCATCAAAAATGAAAAGCGTATGCTGCAGGAGGCCGTTGACTCGCTCTTCGATAACACAAAGGGGGCAAAGCTTCCTAAGAGTTCAACCAAGCGCTCATTAAAATCCCTCAGCGATATGATAAAGGGCAAGCAGGGGCGTTTCAGGCAAAACCTGCTTGGAAAACGAGTGGATTACTCAGGCCGTTCGGTTATCGTAGTTGGCCCTGAGTTAAAGCTGCACCAGTGCGGGCTGCCTAAGCTGATGGCCCTTGAGCTGTTTAAACCCTTTATATTCAATAAGTTAGAGGAAAAGGGATATGTAACGACGATAAAGCAGGCAAAGAAATTCGTCGAGTTGGAGCGCGATGAGGTCTGGGACGCACTTGAAGAGGTAATCAAAGAGCATCCTGTGCTCTTAAACAGGGCGCCGACCCTGCACAGGCTCGGTATTCAGGCATTTGACCCGATTCTTATCGAGGGTAAGGCGATAAAACTCCACCCGCTGGTCTGTACGGCCTATAATGCGGACTTTGACGGCGACCAGATGGCAGTGCATGTCCCGCTGTCCGTAGAGGCTCAGGTTGAGGCGCGCGTGCTGATGATGTCAATAAATAATCTGCTGTCGCCTGCAAGCGGCAAGCCTATTGTGCTTCCCACGCAGGACATGGTTTTAGGGATTTACTATCTGACAAAAGAAAGGCCCGGTGCAAAAGGAGAGGGCAAGTTTTTCTCATCGGTCGAGGAGGTGCGCATGGCCTATGACGGCGGTGCAGTCACCGAACACGCCAGAATAAAGGTCGAGATAGACGGTGCACATGTCAATACGACGGTGGGCAGGGTGTTGTTTTATGAAATCGTGCCCAAAGATGTGCCGTTTGCTGAGATAAACAAGGTGCAGACGAAAAAAGAGGTGCAGAAGGTAATTGACTATGCCCATAAATATGCCGGAAGGCGTAAGACGGTTATGTTTTTGGACGAGCTTAAAAATCTGGGTTTCCACTACGCGACGAAATCCGGCATCTCTATATGTATCACCGACATGCACATACCGTCTACTAAGGCTGAAATTCTCAAAGAGGCCGAACGCGAAGTTATGGAGGTATATAAACAGTACTCCGACGGTCTGATAACGCAGGGCGAGAGATACAACAAGGTCATAGATATATGGGCGACCGTTACCGAAAAGGTGGCCGAGTTTATGATGGCCGAGCTTGGGGCAGAGGACGGCAAGACGCTCTCTAAGGAAGATA
>JAKOEO010000024.1:9648-18517 GCA_022321325.1 Candidatus Magnetominusculus sp. LBB02
TTTATGATGGCCGAGCTTGGGGCAGAGGACGGCAAGACGCTCTCTAAGGAAGATATAGAGAAAAACAGGGCCTTCAACAGCGTGTTTATGATGGCCGACTCAGGGGCAAGAGGCTCGGCTGCTCAGATAAGGCAGCTTGCCGGTATGCGCGGACTGATGGCAAAACCATCGGGCGAGATAATTGAGACCCCTATAACGGCAAACTTCCGCGAGGGGCTGTCCCCGCTTCAGTACTTTGTATCCACGCACGGCGCAAGAAAGGGCCTTGCCGATACGGCACTAAAGACGGCAAACTCAGGGTATCTTACCAGAAGGCTTGTTGACGTTGCCCAGGATGTGATAATCACAGAGGTAGACTGCGGCACGGAGGACGGCATTATCATCACGTCTCTGATTGAAGGCGGCGAGATAATCCAGCCTATCGAAGAAAGGCTGTTGGGCAGATTCCCCGCCGAGGATGTCAAAGACCCCGTAACGCAAGAGCTGATATGGTCAAGAAACATGGAGATAGACGAAGAGGCTGTAACAAAAATCGTTGAGGCCGGCATTGACAGGATTAAGATACGTTCCGTGCTGACATGCCAGACAAAGTTTGGCATATGCGGCAATTGCTATGGAAGGGATTTGGCCAGAAACTCCAAGATAGAAATAGGCGAGGCCGTGGGAATCATAGCCGCGCAGTCCATAGGCGAGCCGGGCACGCAGCTTACCATGAGGACATTCCACATCGGCGGCGCTGCGACAAAGGTAATAGAACAGGCCGTATTAAGCGCCAAGCACTCCGGGCTGGTTAAGTTCGTTGACCTGAACTATGTTACCAACCGCGAGGGGCTGCTTGTTGTGATGAACAGAAACGCCTTCGTGGCCGTTTCCGACGAAACCGGCAGAGAGCGCGAAAAACATAACCTTGTCTATGGGGCGCGCCTCATGGTCAAGGAAGACGACAGGGTGACAATAGGACAGAAGATTGCCGAGTGGGACCCGTACTCAACGCCAATTCTTACAGAAGTAGGCGGGCGTGTTGCATGGGGCGATGTCGAGGAGGGCGTTACCGTCAAAGAACAGGTTGACGAGATAACCGGACTATCGCATAAGCTCATCATAGACTACCCGACCCATCTGAACCTCAGGCCGAGGATTTCGATTAAAGACGAGCACGGCAAGTCCACGTTGAAGCTGCCCGGTACATCCATTCCGGCACGCTATAATCTGCCTGCCGGCGCCAATATTCTCGTCGAAAGAAATGACCTTGTAGCCCCTGGCGATATATTGGCCAAGATACCGAGAGAAACAATTAAGACAAAGGATATAACGGGCGGCCTTCCGCGCGTTGCCGAGTTGTTTGAGGCGCGCAAGCCGAAAGAACCCACCCTTGTATCGGAAATAGACGGCACAGTGGAGCTTGTCTCAACCCAAAAGGGCGTCAGAATGGTGAAGGTGCGCGGTGGTGATATCACAAAGGAATATACCATTCCTAAGGGCAAGCACGTTACCGTTCACGACGGCGACTGGGTAAAGGCCGGCGAGGCATTAATGGACGGGGCGGTCAATCCGCATGATATTTTAGACATTCTCGGCCCTACTGAGCTGCAACGCTACCTTGTTGACGAGGTGCAGAAGGTCTATAGACTTCAGGGCGTTGCCATTAACGACAAACACATAGAGATAATCATCCGCCAGATGATGAGAAAGGTAAATATAGAAGACCCGGGAAGCACAGATTTCATGATTGGCGAACACGTTGACCGTATGCACTTCATAGAGGTTAACGAGGCGGCAATCGGCGAAGGGGGAAGACCGGCCACGGCAAAGCCGCTGCTATTGGGAATCACAAAGGCGTCTTTGACGACATACAGCTGGGTCTCTGCGGCCTCATTTCAGGAGACCACGCGCGTTCTTACAGACGCAGCCCTAAGCGGCGCAATAGACGAATTGCACGGCCTGAAGGAAAACGTCATCATGGGCAAGATAATCCCATGCGGAACGGGTATGGACAAGTTTATCAACACGTTTGTGAAACGAGAGGAACATGAACATGTTGAAGAAGAAGTTATCGAGTAATATCTGTAATGTATGATAAATATGGCAGGGGGGCGCACTCTCCCCTGCCGCAACAACTATGAAGATCCAACCGCACGACAGCCTGAGAAGAAAGATACTGGTTCTGGTCATCCTTCAGGCGTTAATAATATCCATGGGCACTGCCGGTTACATGATTGTCGAGGGATGGGGCGCCTTTGAGTCTTTTTATATGGTGATTATTACGCTTGCAACAATAGGCTATCAGGAGGTTCATCCTCTGACTACCGGAGGCAGGGTCTTTACGATAGCCCTGATAATAGTAGGCGTCGGCGCGCTTGCATATACCGTAAATACCGGCATGAGGATAGTGCTTGAAGGAGAGTTGCAGCAGCTTCTTGGGAGGAGGAAGATGGAGAAAAAGATAAAGGCAATGAAGGACCATTATATCATTTGCGGTTATGGCAGGATGGGGCAGATTATCTGCCACGAGCTGCGCTCAAACAATGTGCCATATATAGTAATAGAAAAAGAGCGCTCTGAGACTGATATAGAAATCGCAGAGTTGTTTGTCATAGGAGACGCCACCCGAGACGACATATTGATTGAAGCCGGGATAGAGCGCGCAGCCGGGTTGATTTCCGTGCTGTCAACCGACGCCCAGAATCTGTTTGTGGTGTTGAGCGCAAGAGGGTTGAATCCGACCTTGAAAATAGTGGCGAGGGCGGGCGAGGAAAGCACTGAATCGAAGCTAATCAGGGCGGGGGCAGACCGCGTTGTCTCGCCGTATCATATTGGGGGCTTAAAGATGGCCCATACGATATTAAAACCTGCCGTGGTGGATTTCCTTGAGTTTGCCACAAAAACCGGCAACATTGAGCTTCAGATGGAGGAGCTGACGGTAACTGAGGGGTCGGAGTTTGCCAACCGGAGCCTGAGCGAACTAGGAATTGGGCGCAAGTATGGAGTAATTATAGTAGCGGTGAAGCGCTCAAGCGGCGAAATGCTTTTCAATCCCACGCATAAGTCTATAGTTGAGCCGGGAGATACACTAATAGCCCTCGGCGAGGTCTATAAACTACGGGGGCTTGAGGAGATGTTTAAGAAATGACACTGCCCCGGCCATATATTCCTTTGTTCTTACTTATGTCAGATACTCATACTAAGTTGCAACAATATGAGTAAAAATAATCCTGTTAATAGAATCATCCTGAGCTTGTCGAAGGGGTTCCGATTTATGGGGAAATGGCCCAAAACTAGATAGAAGAATCCTTTTTGTCTAGTTTTCTTCCTTGCCTATATGGTAAAATAATAATTATGCACAAAAAATCACGCATCACAATTTACCATTATACCATGAAGCGGCACATACAATGAGTACACCGCAACAGAGAGAAATACACAGAACTCTCTGGCCGAGGGATTTTCCTGATATTGTAATCCATAAGACCCATGAAGACCGAGATGCTCATCCATGCTATAAGGCTGCTAAAGCTGGTGATTCTATAGCAGCCTATGGGCTTGTTAAGGATACCATTTCATATTTGGCTGTTGCGCAGCTACGCCAGTTGATTGGTGAAAGAAAACCCCTCTTGGTTGCCGTAGGAGCTATTGAACAGGAAGGTTTTAACGCTATCCCAAGTGTAATGGCGCAAGAAATTGCGTTCAGGCTCAATCTGGAACTTGAAGACACCTCTATAGTGCAGTCAAACAGGGTTGGACATACTCGTGCCAGAGCGGCACACCGAATGGTAACGCCGGCGATATTTACGGGGAAGGTGCAAAAGGGGGCTGATTATGTTATAATAGATGACCATGTAGGGCAGGGTGGGACTATTGCGAATCTTCGTGGGTTCATTGAGGACAACGGAGGGCGTGTTATAGCCGTATCCACCTTAACAGAAAGCAGAGACAGCCGGAAGTTGGCGTTGAGGCTGGAAACACTTGAGGCATTGGAGAGAAAATATGGACAAGAACTTGACGAATTTTGGCGTGTCAGCTTCGGTCATGGAATCTCAACCCTCACCGAGGCTGAAGGGGGCAATCTCTTACGTCAGCAATCCTTTGACGTCATCCGAACTCGCATGGCTAAGGCAGCAGATGAGGCACGCGGGCGAGGTTTTCCGGCAGTTGAAATCAGCAGAGGCAAAGCCGGACAGTCAGTAACATCACACCCTAAGCCATAATTGAGATGTGACCCTAAATTATCAATGAGATGAGTCTTTCCCTAAAGTTTTTGGGTTTTTATGCCGACATATCATCAGAAGTGTATTTTATGCTTTTGGAAGGGAATGGGATAATCAAATCAAAGCAAGGAGGCTTCACATGATTAGTAATGTATCGAACTTAGCCCAAAATCAGCCTGTCGCCCAATCTAATCAATCGAATGCAAAAACAACCCAATCGAATCCGCAGGCGAATAACACCACGACTGCTCAGACAAATCCAACCGCAACTGCTCAGACAAACACTCAGACGAGTCCAAGCGTTACTGTTAGTATCAGCAGCGCTGCGGCTACAGCTTTGAAGGAAGCGACTGAAACACCTGCTCAAACTGCCAAAGAAGCGCGCAACGGTGACAGGGAGGCTGTTAAACTACTTGCAAAAGAGGCCGCCCAAACAGCAGCTATGAGTGGATAGATACGCACAGATAGTGGCTTCGGTCAACGAAACAGTTTTGCTTATTACCCAAGCCGTCAAGACCGAAGCCTAATGCCGGAGCAACGAGCGTCTATCAATCGCCGCCTTGCGCGTAGGGCAAATCTGCCGCCAGTCAGCGCGTCATTGAGGACAAAAGACAACACGAGGCCGCATACAGGCGATATATGCGTACGCCTAAGGGGCGGAAAGGCATGTTGCAGAGCCTTGCATTAAGTCAAGACCCATAATCTTTTCGGCTATGATTACATGCGCCGAACTCGATACAGGAAGAAGCTCGCAAGCACCTTGAACAACAGCAAGGACAAGAACTTGAATGTAGGTTATTTCCATTTTATTCTCCTCTTAGTGTGCCCCGAATGTCCATTGATAACCAAGATAGGCAGAGAACCTGTTTTCCCCAGCAGGACATCGTCTCAGTATATTGTCGGCACAAACGGCGCGATAGTCTCTCAGGTTTCGTATTAGACAATAACCCTTTCACCCGCCAGAGCAGCTGCGAATTCTACTGTTGGGAGTCGCTGTCGCACTCCCAAACTGTTCACTCAATTCTGGCTCACCGCAATTGGACATTCTGTGATAAAATTTCTCTGCCGCTTAAATATTTTTTTTGTAACCTTTTAACAAACTGAACGTCTACACTTATAGAGTGGTTAAATATACATATAGAAGAGGAAGAGATGAGAGTGCAGGTGGTGAGTTATAATTTTATACCGTGTGACATTGTTGCGATGCTCAGAGATTCATTTGGCGTAACAATGGCTGACACGTTTTTTGTTAGAGATAGTGACGCTTTAGCAGCCGATATTATTTGTATTAACGCGGTATTGGCCGGTGACGAAGAGGCCTTTAACGAATTGGTCAGGCGTTATAAGCGCAAGGTATTTAAAATAACGGCACGTTTTACGCGTGATCAATTCGAACTGGACGACATATGCCAGGAGGTGTTTGTTAAAGCATTTAGGATGCTTAGCAAGTACAGGGCAAATGCGCCGTTTGAGCATTGGCTTTCAAAAATCGCTATCAATTGCTGCTACGACGCCCTCAGAAAGCAAAAAAGCAAGGCCGGTGATGTTCCCCTTGAAGATGTCGCCGAATTTGTGGCAGCTCCGGCATATAACAAAGAGGACTCATACAGGGAACTATACAACGCGCTCAATGGACTCTCTCCAAAAGATAAGATGATTATCGTACTGCTTGAACTGGAGGAAAAATCTGTTCGTGAAGTAGCAGAGCTTACCGGCTGGAGCGAGACAAATGTGAAGGTGCGCGCCTTCAGAGCCCGCTGGAAACTTAGGAGATACTTGGAGGAAAACCATGACAAATAAAAGGCTTGACGAGCTGTTTCGTGAGGTGCGAACTATCAGGCCGGATACTTCAACTCTGGAACGGAATTTTGAGGCCCGGCTGGCAAGGCGTCTCTATGCGGAGAAAGAAAGCAACTGCCCTCTCTACGCATGGTCGTGGAAACTGATGCCTTATTTCTTAGCATTAATTATACTGCTGAGCACATTGGAGTTTGGCGTAACGCCACATAAACAGAAAGACTACTACTATACATATACCACAGGGTTAGAGCAAATAGTGCTCATGGCCTATGCCAAAGGAGAATAAATGAGAGCCTACAAAGGAATCGCAGGCGTACTTATAATTTTTCTGATTGGCGGGGTTGTCGGGGCTATTATAACTCAATACATATGTACTGGTAAAATGGGACAGATTTCTCATGGTGGTCCATTGGGCGGTAAGGCAGAGATGACAGATATGATTGTTAAACATATTTCCAAAGACCTGAGGCTTGACAACGAGCAGAAGCAAAAATTGCGTGTGATAATAAACACCATGAATGAAAAAATGGCTGCAATTCACAAACCATTACTTCCACAGATAAAAATGAACATCGAAGAGGCTGACAATAGCACTATGTCTATTTTACATGCCGACCAAAAAGAGGTATTTAAGAAATTTATAGAGCGAAGGAACGCCTTTGGCCCCTTCAACTAAGAGAAACACAGACTATTTTACCCCAATAGGAGGTAATCTGCGAATGTGAGAAGCGGTAGCTGAATGTTTGAGTAGTTTTTGTTTGGGAATTAAAATACAACAAAAAGGAGGAAACCACATGGTTTCAGGAACAACTGCGGGCACAAGCTCTGTCGATATGACACAGATGGCACAGAAGATGTTTAAGTCTATGGACACAAATGGAGATGGTAAAATCTCTAAGGCTGAGATGCAGGCATTTGATGACAAGATGTCGGCTAAGACCGGCAAGCAAGGTCAGAGCGTAGATCAGTTCTTTTCACAGTTCGACACTGATAAAAGCGGCAGCATAAGCCAGAGCGAATTCGACGCCGCCAATAAACAGATGATGGATAAGATGAAGACCATGTCGTTGAAAATGGGCGCTAACGGGACTGATAGCGCACAGATGAGCCAGAAGCTGTTTAAGTCTATGGACACAAATGGCGACGGTAAAGTCACTAAAGCCGAGATGCAGGCATTTAATGACAAGATGACGGCTAAGACAGGCAAGCAAGGCCCGAGCGTAGATCAGTTTTTTTCACAAGCCGATACCAATAACAGCGGCAGCATAAGTGAGAGCCAATTCGAAACCGCCAGTAAACAGATGATGAACCAAATGGAGTCTAAAATGGGCTCTAATGGGGCTGCTAACAGTACGGACACTTCAGGAAATACCTCCGGGGCAGACTCATCGTTGCTGCAAATTTTGTCGTCATTGACACAAGGTACTGGGAACCAAACAGACGCATATTCATTCCTATCAAATAATGGCAATACTCAAAGCGGACAGTACACCAGTGTCTACGCATAACCGTTAAAGGTTTTCGATTAGGGTTGGCAGTAATTATCCTGCCAGCCCTTTTAAAATAGGAATGAGGCGCATCGTGTATAAATCTATTATCATAACGCTTCTGTTAATCGTTATAGTTCTATCAGCTGCCGTACCAACAGCGGACGCCTCCAATGAAAAAATCGTATTTATGGGCGACAGCCTGACTGCCAAGCCGATTGGAACAAGTTGTTTCCCAATCGGCAAATTGAGAGATAGTGACACATCCCAATTACTGGACAACATAAAGGAGACAGATTTATTTATTGATATTTTCACGCACTGACATTAGACATAATGAATCATTTTGTCTATGTCCCTCTGATAAATGACTGTAAACCCGCATGTTTCCTATAGGCCGGTAAGGCCAAAACTATACAAAACGATTACAGTTATTTCTGTGACTGCTTTTTAGTATAAGGGAAAATTCACAATTCCTTGTTGCTAAGGTTCACTTAGAAATGTCGCGGAGTGACCTCATATCTACAAAACACGCCCATAATATAAGGTTCTACAGCTTAACCCATCTTTATGACGCCGACCCATGACTGGAAGTCCATTTTACTTCTATAGCTGTATTTTGTTACAATTCGCTAACTCTCAAGTGGAGGTCTTAACAAATATAATGGGGACTGGTTGTTTATTCATCGTTCACATCCGCTTAAAAGGCCTGTATAACCTAATGGTTCGATGGTAAATACCTCAACTCGATGACAATAACTACATGTGTTATTCACAAAGACTGCCTTGATGAGATGTTCAGGCACGCGCAGCAGGCATATCCTGAGGAGTGCTGCGGTGTAATATTAGACGGCGGGCAGAGACAGGTTGTCCGCCGCTTTGAAAACATTCAAAACCGTCTTCACAAGGAAGACCCGCTGCGCTATCCCTTCTCTGCCGCCATTGCATACACGGTTGACAGGGCTGAGGCCGAGGCGGCGTTTTCCTCGATGAGAGAAAACGGTCAAACCCTCTGCGCCTTCTATCATTCCCATCCTGACCATCCCGCATATTTCTCCGACGAGGACAAGGCCGCACAGACCGCCTTAGGAGAGCCTGAATTTCCCGATACCGCCCAGATAGTCATCTCCGTAGGCAGGGAAGGCATAAACGGCGTTAAGTGTTTCAGGTGGAACCCTGAAACGAAAGACTTTGATGACTGCCGCATGAAGATTAACTGTTATTGATGCGTATAAATAGTATACAACTTTTCCTTGACATTATTGCAGGATAATGTTAAATTTACGGGTGTGCATAGCCGTTAAACGCACGAATGATTTCCAACGAGGGATAAGAAATGAGTACGAGGGATAAGAAATGAGTACGAGGGATAAGAAA
>JAKOEO010000024.1:18527-30011 GCA_022321325.1 Candidatus Magnetominusculus sp. LBB02
TGAGTACGAGGGATAAGAAATGAGTACGAGGGATAAGAAATGAGTACGAGGGATATGAAATAGGCATGAGGGATATGAAATGGGCATTATAAAAAAGATTTTAATAGTGGATGATTCGACTTCAGCCCGGTTTTTTATCAAAGGCTGCATTCCAAAAGACCGCGGTTATGAGTTTTTTGAGGCGAGCGATGGGGCAAAGGCAGTGGACTCATATAAGACTAACCGCCCTGACGTAACATTTATGGATTTGACCATGCCTGTGATGACTGGCTTTGAGGCGATTGAGTTGATAAAGGAGTTTGACCCTCAGGCGGTAATCATAGTTCTGACGGCTGATATTCAGGCAAAAACCGTTGAAAGGGTTACAGCCCTTGGGGTCGCTATGGTGCTGAAAAAACCGCCGGTTAAGTCAGCCGTCGAAGAAGCCCTTGTCAAAGTTCAAGGGATGTTGGGGTAGCCCTGTGGTAAATAACGACGATAACCTTTTTACTGAATTAGAGATAGACACGCTTCAGGAAATAATGAATATTGCCTTTGGACAGGCGTCTGCCGACCTTGCCGAGGTGATCAATGTATTTATCGTGTTGAGCGTCCCAGAGGTAAAACTAAAGAAGGCCGTGAGCCTTGTTGATTTTATCCAAAATGAAATTGGCGGGATGGAAAATTTTAAAATAATCGAGCAGAGTTACTGGGGAAAGACCAAGGGTATCGCACTGCTGGCGTTTCCTCATGAGGCCGAACTGGAGTTGATTGCAATATTCAAGGAAGACACCGGCATGGGGGCTGGCTGTGAGACGTCCGATGAGCTGGACAACGAGATGTTAATAGAAATCGGCAATATCCTGACAGGGGCGTGTGTAAGCAAGATGGCAGAGCTGCTTAAAGATGTGGTAACATTTCTGCCGCCGCGGGTTATGACAATAGAGCAGTTGACCCAGACCTTTGTTGAGAACCGCTTCGAGCGCGAAGCCAGGGTAATCTTGCTAAAGACTATTTTTAAGATAGAAGACCGCGAACTCTCAGGACATTTGTTTTTAGTCAACAGCCTTGATTCGATTCACATACTAAAGGACGCCCTGCGGGCATTCTGGAAGAATTACGAGTGATATGCCCAAGCTGCGGCCGCAGCGCTCCCCAAGCTGTGGCCACAGCGCTCGATGATAAACCTAATCTCTCTTGACAGCCTCCCCCACCATTAGACCTTCCGGGATGCAGTAGTGTCAGCTCCACGGTTTCATAAAATAGTTACGGCCTGCGTATAGAAGCACTACGCTACACACAGGCCGCGCGTCTGGTGATGTCAGGCAATTTATTTCTTTGGGGCATCTAACGGAGGGAATTTGTCATGGCACGCCTTTAGGTCGCTGTGCACTTTGGCCGCCTGCACACATGACTTTAGTCCCTGAAGGTGGTTGAGGCGCCGGTCAATGTTCTGAAGGATTTCAGCCTTCTTTCCCTCAATATTACCCTGCCCTTGCTTCCCTGGCCATTGCCCTTGGCCTTGTGGGCCAGGCCCCTGCTGCCCTAAATTGTCCGCAGCCGCATATGCCGGGATGATTAACATACAGGCCATTGCTAATGCTATCAATGTTTTTCTCATCTCATGCCTCCTTAGTACGGGGTGATTTCCCATGGCTTACCGCTTCACGGCAGATGCCACGGTAAAATATTTCGCCAAATTATAACTAAATCCCGCGCTTTTTAGAAACTACTTACCACGCTGCGCCCTGCCTCCTAATTGGCGTCCCGAACGAGGCGCACGAAATTAAGTCCGCGCAGGGCGTCGCCCTGAGGACCGAATGAATAACCACTATAGCTTGTCCCGCCCCTGCTGACAATCTTTACTTGCGCAAAGGAATAGGGCGGGGCAACTTTTGGGTCGCTGCGCTGTGCACCGGCGCCATGAACATCCACCCAACCGCCGTTTGGCCATCCCAGAGCGCGTCCAAAGGCTACATATACCGCCCGGCCGCCCATCTGACCTTGAGCGCTATATGCCGCATGTGTTGTGGATGTCCAGTAGTAGGGAAAGTCGGCGTCACCGTTTTCGTTGACTATTGATGTGGTGTTGAAATAGCTGGTATCAATGGCCGGCCTGCCGTTGTAGTCAGGGGCGTTAGAGTAGTCAACTATGCTTTGAAGCTCCTTTGCGCTGGGCAGCCGCCAGTCGTTATGTCCAAGATAGTTGGCGGCGTTTTTCATCTCTGCCCATGCAAGGGCAGCCTGCCACGTCATGCCCGTGCCACTGTCTGACTTGCTCCACATCAGGCCGGTTGCGCGGTCAGTGATTGTCCCGTTTGCATTGGCAAGGAAATCGTTCTTGCCGTAGGCGGCATTTCCGGCTACGCACTGTACGAAAAATGTCTTCTGTCCACCGCCTGGCATTCTTAGGTCATAGCCCTTTATTCGCCCATCTGCGAAGTTTACGCCAAAGACCTTCGCAGTGCCGGTCTCAGCCGGGTTGAGGGCGAAGACCGTGGCGGAGGCATATTGCGAATCTATGAGGCGTTCGCCGCTATTCGTATCCCCATAGGCAAATCTGAAGTATTTGGTGTTGATAAACGGTGTCAGCGCCGAGGTCGTTGTAACATTGGGGCCGCTTGGGTCTGTGCCGGTGAAGTTTATCAACGAGTAGAGTTCTTTAATTGTCGGCAGGCGCCAGTCAGCTCTGCCGCCATATTTCGCTCTGTTAAGGGCGGCGGGGCGCGCCTCTGCCTCTGCCCATGTCAGCTTATCACTGCTGGTCAGCTTGCCGTCACCGTTGGTGTCCGGGCTTGCCTGCCAGCTCAGGCCGGTCGTGTTGTCATAAACGGTGAGGCCGTCTGCACTTAATGTATAGCTTGCCTGATTTGCAGTGAACTGTGCGTCCTGGCCGTAGAACGCCTGTCCCTGAGCCGGTGGCGTGATTACCCTTGCGTTGTCGTAGCACTTGGTCTGCCCGGTGTCAACGACGCGGTAGGCGGCAGAGTTATTGCCTGGCAGCGCCATGGCCGTAAGGCTGCTCAATGCCAAAATTGTTGCCGCAATTAGCAGTGCTGCTTTTCTAATCAACATAGTGTGCCTCCTTAATTGTGATTTCGCTGCTCATCAGCGTTATAAATATTATAGCCCGTTATTTCGTTAAGTAGGGTTAAGATTGACAGGGGTTTTGTAAAGTTTTGTAAGCTGTATTTTACAATTCTTAACAGACAAACCGCGTGGATATAGTCTATAATTAACCAGCGATATGACGAACAATATACTGATAATAGACGATGATATGGAGCTGTGCGAGCTGCTCAGGGACTATCTTAGCCCGGAGGGTTTTACTGTGGACGCGGTGCACGATGGGCTTAAGGGGGTGGAGGCGGCGTTGATGGGGCGGCATTGCCTCATAGTGCTTGACGTAATGCTTCCCGGTGCAAACGGGTTTGAAGTCTTGAGGCGTATTCGGGCTGTTTCCCGTGTGCCTGTACTTATGCTGACTGCCCGCGGAGAGGACATTGACCGCATTGTCGGCCTTGAAATAGGCGCTGATGACTACATGCCTAAGCCCTTTAACCCGCGTGAGCTGGTTGCCAGAATCCGCGCCATACTGCGCCGTGTGGAGACAGCGCAGCCGCCGAAAGCTGCAGGAAGGCTGGTTGTTGGCGGCATTGAGCTTAATGCCGCCACGCGCACCGTGCTTTGCGACGGAAAGAAGGTTGACCTTACCTCTGTTGAATTTGCCGTCCTTGAGGCCCTTATGCAGAGGGTAGGGCAGGTGGTCAGCCGAGATGAGTTGGTAAGACTGGCGATGGGCAGAGACCTGCTTGCCTATGACAGGAGCATTGACGTGCATGTGAGCAGCCTGCGTAAGAAACTTGGGCCACAGGCAGACCAGTCCGAGAGGATTAAGACCGTCCGATCTGTGGGCTACCTGTATAGCGCGGAGTGAGGATGGTGGCTGCATTATTAAGGATTGCCGTGTTCTTCGGCGTTATCATAGTAAGCCTTGCCGCCTTCTCAGGCGCTGAGGAAGGCGGCAAACAGGAACAAGCACAGGCAGAGCCGCAACGACAACATCCCAGACGCCCCGCTCCGGCAGAGGCCGTCAGCGCATGTGAGGGAAAGAAGGAGGGGGACTCATGCACGTTTAAGTCGCCGCATGGGATGTTAGACGGCCAGTGCATGGCCGGTCTTGAAAATATATTTGCATGCAGGCCCAATCGCAGACTGCCCGAGCCGACAGAGACGACCGCCAAGCCGCAGCCCGCCGCCGTGAAACAGACAGCGCCGGCCAGCCCGTCATGGCGCTATGCCGTTTTAGTTATCGCCTGTGTCGTTTCAGCTTTAGCCGCCGCCCTATTCGTGTGGTTTGTCTTTTTCAGATATGTCATCATGCCGCTTCGCAGACTGCGCCGGGTTACAGAGCAGTTGGCCGAGGGCAATCTCTCGGCGCGAGTTGGCGAGGGACTGGTTAGCCGCGGCGGCGAGGTGGCCGAACTTGGGCGCGACGTTGACCGTATGGCAGTGCGCATAGAGAGCCTGGTGGGCGCGCACCAGCGGTTAATTCGGGACGTATCGCACGAGCTGCGCTCTCCTCTTTCGCGTCTTAATGTCGCCCTTGAGCTGGCGCGCCAGCAAGCCGGACAGTCGCTCTCTGCCCCATTTGACAGGATTGAGCGGGAATCTAACCGTCTGAATGAACTGATAAGCCAGCTTCTGATGCTTACAAGACTTGAAAATGACAGCGCGATGATTCAAAAGACTTCCTTAGATGTGGCCGCCCTCATCGCTGAAATTGCCGCCGATGTGGATTTCGAGGCAAGAAACACTGGACGCTCAGTTGTCGTAAAAGCAGCGCAATCGCCGCTTATGATAAATGGAAACCGCGAGCTGCTGCGCCAGGCGCTTGAAAATCTGCTGCGTAACGCCGTCAGATATACTGCTGACGGGACCGCTGTTGAGTTGTCTTTGCGTAAGAGGGAGTCGGTAAGCCGTCTCTGGGCGACAATAGAGATAATTGACTATGGGCCGGGTGTGCCGGAGCCGGAGTTGAAGGACATATTCCGCCCGTTTTATCGTGTCAACGAGGCGCATGAACGGCAAAGCGGCGGCGCCGGCGTGGGACTTGCAATTGCCGACCGTGCCGTGCTGCTTCATGGAGGCAGGCTTACTGCTAGAAATACCTCTGGCGGCACAGGGCTAACTATGAAGATGGACCTGCCGCTGCCTTAACTGAGGCCGTCATTCAGAGCCTCTTACAGCCATACATGCAGGTAATCTTCTTAAATAACTGGAGGGCGTTAAACGCAGCGCCCGCAGGCAGCATTCTATATACCGCCGAAAGATAAGATTCCACCTTCGCATTCGATATATAGTGCTCAGGGTTGGCCGTCTGCACAGGATAGATAACATCATTATGAGCCGCGGTCTTCCTTGCCGTAAAGAAAATCAGCGCCTGCCTGCCAAAGTCATTAGGCAGTCTTGCCGGTGAGGTAAAATTAAAATAACAGCTTTTGCCGCTGTTTTGCGATTTGCATATCTGGATTTTTGCCTCTATATCTGTAAAATTATTCGCCCTGTAAAAATCAAATAACAGAGACGGCGAGATTTGATAATACCCATGCTCAAGACATCCCGATATCGGCAGGTGATGTATAACTATGCCGCCGGTCTTTAGCAGCCTTACCGTGTTGGATAAGACCTCTTTGATATCAAAACAATGCTCAGTCGTCCCGCCGTCATAGACCAGAGAGTAGCCCATGTGCATTGACTTGTCTATGGGCATGTTAAGATTCAGAATGTGCGTGGGGGCTTCGCGGTCAGATACATCTATGCTTTCAACCGTGTCAAATCCTAACATCTTAAACAGTACGTCCTGCTGTACTGTCCTGCCAATTGCCATAGAAGCATCGTCCGGTTCTCTGACAGAACATCCCTCGGCTGCCAGCAGCTTTTTTATCTCATTATATGTCCCGCTTACCGTTTGCACGCCGTAGGTAATGCATCTTCCAGATGTCAGTCTGTCTTTGAGCGCCATTGCTAAGAGGCGTATGCTTGGTCTGTTTATCGCCATAATTGCCGCCCTTGCCGATTAATCAAAGCGCTGCCTGCGCATGTATAGTACTGTGTCTAAGTAGTTGCGGGCATATTGCACGATGTTGAGTTTGTGCGTGCTTAGGTAGTGCAGGCATTTAACGGCGTCTCTGCCGTAGAGAAATGTCTTGATGATTAAATAGAGCGGCCTCCCTATAGGCGTCAGACGCATGGCGCGATATCTTTTGAGCGTAGATTTTCTGGCTGCCGCCATAGTGTAGAAATAGGCGTCATATTTCATATTCGCCTCGAATGCCCTGATATAACTGACTGGCAGGCTGTCGCTGTACACTTGCCGCATATACTCAGCCGCCGCCTCCACCGCCATTGTGAATAGTTCATAGTTATTAAAAAAAGACGCGGAGTAGCTATCCATCTTTTGCCTGACACAGGTGAGAGGCTCAGGGATGAGGCAGGCGCCGTGTCTTGCCGCCACCACAGAACCAAGCGCTACGTCGTGAAAATATTTGATCTTCAGAGGATACCCGCCGCAGTCAATCAGGTATCTTCTTTTGTAAACCATCGTATTGGTAGAGAACATTTCAGGAGAGCCAACCCTGCATACTCTTTGAAATATCTCCTCAGGCCCCATAAAACACGCCTTCTTTGGCATACCCGGCATATATCCTATGCCGATTTTCCTGCCTTTTTCAGTAATGTTATAGACATAGGTGGCACAGTAGCCGGCATCGGGATATTTTGAGAGCATGTTCATAGATTGCTCCAGAAAGCCTGGCATTATGTAATCATCCGAGGCGGCGGCGTATATGTAATCCCCCCTTGCCGTCTCAATCAGCCTGTTTACTATGCTGACATTGCCCATGTTTGTCTCATTTTTGATAAACTTTATTACAGGGTAACGCCTTGCGTATGCCGCGATAATCTCAGCACTGTTGTCGGTTGAGTTGTCGTCGCATATGATAAACTCATCAGGCTGGTATGTTTGGCCCAGTACGGCCTCAATTGCCGTTGAGATATATTTGGCGTCGTTGTAGTTTGGCATCACGACAGATAAGGTATATTTTCTACTCATAGCACTGTCTGCAAAACGAGGGCGGCGTCCTGTTCAGGTGGCTCTGACGCAGGTTGACATAAATATCATTATTCCAAACGCCGCGAAAATCTGAGGCGCTGCCGCACGTACATACCTCCGGGCTGCTTATCACGCAGCACGGCACTACCTTCATATCCGAGGAGATGAACGCACGTTCAAAGAGCCATGCACATAGAAGGTCATCCCCCCCGTTAAGGCTGTACTTATTGCTGCCGTCCCAGAAAGTAACCTCTATGCCATAGCCGCGGCCGTGTTCAATCAGCCGCAGTCCTGTTTCATAGAGGGCGGCAGAGGTGGCGGATGGGCTTAACGCCTTGTTTTTCTCTTCCCAGTAGTCGCTTCCAAAATTTGACAGCGTAATGGAAAACGTTATCCTTCTGAAAGCCATCTTATCTGCCAGTTCAATAATCTCAAATAGCTGGTGTTCATTATATTTTTGCACCACCGTCCAGCAGCGCGTCTTTTGAAGTCCCAAAGACTCTGCGTATTGATTGAGCATGGCGGCATTTTTTACAACCGTGTCGAAGTCCGCCCCGCGTCTGATTTTCTCATAAACATCTTTTGTAGCGCCGTCTATGGAGAGCTGCACCTCGCCGGGGTTGCTGTCTATCAGGCGCTTATAGTTGTCATTAATATGAAGCAGCGAGCCGTTTACAGTCAGCCGGCTCCATATAAATCTCTCTGCCGCATAGGAGATCATTCTGTAAATGTCTTTATTTAACAATGGCTCGCCAAGCCCCTGAAGTTTCACTTCCACCAGTCCATATAGTTCGTCAATTGACCGGCGAAAACTCTCAAACGCCATATCCCCGCCCTGCTTTCGCTCTGAAACCATACACATTACGCATCTGAAATTACACCTGCTTGTAACCTCATAGTCCATCCTAAGGGGCAGGTACTCTACGGTTGGCTTTTTGCTGGCAGCCTTGAACCTCTCGTAGTTTTCTTTTCTTTCGGGGTATTTAAGAAGGCCGTTTTGGAGAGTTTGCTCATAGGCATTGGTGTCTGCGGACGGCGCGGGTAGTTTCACGGCAGCGCCTCTATCGCCTTTAGAAGGGTGTCTTTTGCTGTATTGCCTAAGAATTTTTTCAGCAGCTTTCCATTTTTGAATAATAATAATGCCGGTATTGCGGTAATATTATATCTTCCCGCGCTATAGGGATTGTCATCCACGTTTAGTTTGCCTATGATTACCTTTTCCTTGAATTGCCGACAGAGGGCGTCAACAAGCGGGGCATTAATCCTGCACGGTTCGTGGCGGTATGACCAGCAGTCAACTAAAACGGGAAGCGGCGCCTGCAAGAGGAATGTCTCAATTGCGCTGTCAGTTAAGTTTACCATAATAGCCTTGCCTTCCTTCCCATGTACTCGAAATGGTAGCCGTAGAAGCCGTAGTGAAGCGTGTGGTAGTTATCTGCAAATTCCTCGATTAACGCCTTGTTGCTAAAGTAGTCGTCTTCGCTTGATGCCCCGCCTGCAACTGCGAGGTTTTCTAATTGGCCGAATACGTAAATATATGTTGGACTAAAGAAGTCCAGATACTCTCTCTGTCCGGGCGGATGGATTTCCGTAAGCGCCATTGTTGAGCAAAGCACATAGGGTTTTGTCAGTGCGCCCTTTAAAGCGCCATAAGAAAAGGACGAGTATAGCTGAACCGGACAGTCGGCATTGCCCTTAATAAACTGCCCGTCCGAACCGGCTGCCGCAATAGCCGAAGACGGCATAAACTCAGTAAGATAAAAGTGCTGAACCGCGTTTAACACAGGATGATCAACAATGTAGTACTTATCGCACAGGCCGTACTGAAACGAAAGCCTGCAAAGATTCCCAAAGCCGCCTCCTATCTCAACCATAGTCACTGGCAAAGTAGTGCAGACTTTCAGGTGTTCTTTGAGCCTCGCTAAGTGGTAAAGGTGGCGCATCGAGGTAATGGTGATATACGTATTTCGCTCCATCAGAATGTCTTTTGGGAGGCCGCAGAGCGTCTCCGTATAGTTTTTCAGATAACTGTCAAGGCAGGCATGACCAAATTCCCTCTCTATCCATGTCAGAAAGTGTTTGCCGCTGCCTCCAGTTATATATGGGGCTATGGCCGGGTGCGATTGAAACCCCATCATTATCTCTGCGTTTAGCTCGCTTGCCATTTTGCCATGAACGTCAACCCATACGCGCCAGCGGTTGTCATGGCCTGCTTGCGCTGCGGCGTCTGCGGCACTAAGAATACCTATGGCCTCATCGGCGCGACTTCTCAGGCTCAAATCATCTGAGACAATAGGCGGATTAAGGAAGTTGAAGCTCATCTGGCATCCCAGGGCAAACGCATTAGAAATTGCCTCCCTTATTGTTGTCATTCCGGCTTGTCCGGAATCTGTCCTTATGCCTCAAAATATGCACAATCATCATGAAACTCCCACTAAAGGAAGATTCCGGACAAGCCGGAATGACGGCGAGGGAAAAGCCGACAAGATTGCATAGGTATTTTCTGCTTTATTTTTCAATTGCGTTGCCCCTGTCTGGTATCCCCCGCGTTATGCAATCTTCACCCTCTCTGTGCCATCCAGTGCAATAGCCGAGTAGAAGTGCTTAAAGACAAGCCCGCTTAATGAAAAATTGCGCTCTGCCACCGCTGTCAAAAACTCATCGTAATCCTTTTGACAGAGCGGTACGTAATGGCCGTATGTCTTATTGAAAAACTGCTCCGCCTTTTCATTAAGCGCCTCATCTGTGCAATTGCCGTCAACCATGTCTATGGTTTCTTTAAAATAGTCATATTGAAGCTGCCCTAATGCGCCGCTGAAGTCCATGTGCCTTGCCTTAAAGTTTGCAAATTGCGTACCGAGGGCGTCGAGGATTTTCTCGTTCATCCTGTTATACATCCTTGTAATCACGTTTGACATGTTGATTTGCAGCGTATTTAACTGTCTTGTCACCGGGTATCTGACAAATAGATTATGGTAATGTTTCGCTAAGCGCTCGGCCTTCTTATCATAGAAGAGATATTTCGGGGTATGCCAAATCCTCTGGCCTTCTATTACGCGTCCCTCTTCTTTTAACATAGAGTAGAGTTTTGAGCCGCGCACAAGGATTAGTATATTCGCCGTCTGCATCAGGTTGTCTGCAAGGCCGAATCTATGCAGAAAATCAATATTATTTTTCAGGGTTTCTAAGGTCGAGTTAGGCCCGAACATGATAAACCCTACGAGCACGTAAAATAAATCAAGCTCTCTTAACATGCTTATCGTTCTGATGTTGTCTTCCAATGAGGCATTCTTGCCGTATAGTTGCAGCTCATAGTCCGAACCTGACTCAACCCCCACGATAATTACGTCAATACCGGCGGCTTTATAGAGCTTGAGAAGCTCGATGTCCTCTTGTTTGCGCATCGTTTCACAGCGCATGTATATCTTAATCGAAACCGGAATGGCGCGCCTGATTATCTGCTCACAGATTTCTTTTGAGCGTGCCTTGCCTATCTCGCCGGGGTCTTCAAACGAACTATCTGAGAAATTAAATATCCTTGCCTTATATGTTTCAGACAACGCCTGAAGCTCATCGGCGACATTCTTAGGCGAACGCCCGCGCCATCTCTTTCCCTTTTGCAGCTCTGAAAACATGTTGACGCAGCAGAACTTGCACCTGCCTATGCAGCCGCGCGAGGTTATCATTCGTATGCTTTCAACGATGCCGCCATCTACGGGGTCGCGCCGCGCGTCCTCTAAAAAATCCCGCGAGGGAGGCGGCAGGCTGTCAAGGTCGTCTATCAACTGTCTTACTCTGTTTTGAGTTGCCGCACGCTCAGAAGTACGCCAAATCAGCCCGTCTATTAAAGAGAAATCAGGCTGCGTAGAGTCTAACGCCCGCAGAAGCTCTAACATCGTCAGCTCGCCCTCGCCCAATGCCATAAAGTCAATCAGCGGCTCTGTCTGCATTATCTCCTTATAAATGCCGGCAAGAAACGGCCCTCCAACCACGGTGATACGGGCAGGGCATGTCGCCTTAAGACGCCTTATCACATCAAGCGTGGCCTCGTAGTTGACCATGTTTAGTTGAAAACCGTAGACATCGGCGCGTATGGCTGCTGCGGCGTCAAACTGTTCGTCGCCCTTGCTTGCAAAGCACTGATGATACGAAACGCTATAATTATGCACGCGCAGATATGCCCCCAAAGAGGCCAGTCCAAGCGGTATTTCCTGGTCATACTGGTAATCGCCGTCAAACACTACGTTGATTAACGCTATGGATTTCACGGTTTTATTATATATCAGACACGGCGCAATGTCAAATGACAGCGGCTGATACCAAGTTGCAACCATAGACTCACCTTCGACAGTCGTAATTAAACAAGGCTAAAATCCGTTGTAAAAACAAGC
>JAKOEO010000024.1:31790-33022 GCA_022321325.1 Candidatus Magnetominusculus sp. LBB02
CTACATTCTATGCGGGTCTTCGAAGATTTATTTGCCTATGACTGTCGAAGTTAAGCTATATAGAGAAGCTCAAGGCTGTGGTCGTGAATTGACCTGTACGCTGCGAAAACCTCTTCAACCGGCATAGAGCTATTGATAAAGGCTGCCTTAAAACCGTTTTCAACTGCCGCGTCCACCTGGTCTTTCATCAGAGAGATCAGAGGGCTTATGACAACCACAGTCCCTTTCAAAAGTTTAGCAGGCAGCTGGTAGCACAGCGATTTCCCGCCGCCTGTGGGCATTACCGCAAAGACATCCCTCTTTTGCAGGATGTTCGTTATGATTAGTTCCTGGTTGTCGCGAAATTCCTGAAATCCAAAAAAATCTCTTAGAACTGTTCGCACGCTACTCCTTGCAGTACGCTGCGGCCATTATAACTCCACTAATATATTATCAATAAGCCTCGTGCTGCCTATCTTCACCGCCGCTGCAATCAATATAACCCCCGTGCTGTGGGTTATCTCATCAAGCGTCTCAGGGTCATAGGCCGAGGCGTATTGAATCTCAGTAATAGCCGCTATCTGGCAGAGCGACTGGCGCAGTCTTGCTGCGATTGCCCTTATCTCTAAAGAGCCATCTTTTACGGCATGTTCAGCGTCTTTTAATGCCTTATAAATCTGTGCCGAGTCGAGGCGCTCTGCCTCGGACAGGTATGCGTTTCGGGAACTCATAGCAAGGCCGTCCTTTTGTCTGACCGTTGGGCATGTTACAATTTCCATGTCAAGATTTAAGTCGGCTGCCATTTTCTTAATAACGGCGCACTGCTGGTAGTCTTTCAGGCCGAAATATGCCCTGTCCGGCATCACTGTGTTAAAGAGTTTTAGCACTACGGTTGCCACGCCTGTAAAATGTCCCGGCCTGAACTGGCCGCAAAGTTTATCTGACAAGCCTCTGACCTCTACGTATGTCCTATATCCATCGGGATAAATGTCGTCAACGCGCGGCATAAACAGAGCGCTTACGCTGCCATACAAAAGGCCGCTAAGTTGTCTTATGTCGCTTTCGTAGTCTCTTGGGTAGCGGTCGAAATCCTCGCCCTCAGAAAATTGGGCGGGGTTTATGAATATGCTTACAACGGTAGCGTTGTTTGCCCTGGCCGCTTCTCTGATAAGGCTCAAATGACCGTCGTGAAGGGCGCCCATTGTCGGCACAAAGCCAATGGTTTTGCCTGAGAGCCTGCAGTCCTTCGAGAA
>JAKOEO010000024.1:33032-43500 GCA_022321325.1 Candidatus Magnetominusculus sp. LBB02
CCATTGTCGGCACAAAGCCAATGGTTTTGCCTGAGAGCCTGCAGTCCTTCGAGAAGCTCGACATCCCTGAAATAGAGCGAATGATTTCCATATGTTATTTATAGTCCGAACTCAGGCCAATCTTTTCCTGATTGCCGGCAATGGCAAGCTGGTAGTTTTTGTCGGCCAGATATTTCTGCGCTGCGCGCTTAACATCCTCTTTTGTTATGGCGTTTATGATAGCCGGGTATTTCTTGTCAAAATCAATGCCAAGTCCATAGTACTCAACTTGCGCCATGAAAATGGCAATCTTATCCATCGTATCAATCTTACGGGGGAAACTGCCTGTGAGATAGGCCTTGGCGTCGGCCAGTTCCTCGTTGGTAACCGTGCCTTCTTTCATATGCTTAATCTGCTTTAGTATCTCTGTAATGGCGACATTGGCAAACTCGTTTTTTGTTTGGATAAATACCTGAAAAATCCCCGCATACTTAAAAGAGGCAAAGTGGCTGTGTATGTCGTAGGCCAGTCCGCGGTCATCTCTTATTGTCTTAACCATTCTGGATGCAAATCCTCCGCCGCCAAGTATATAGTTCATCACAGAGACGGCGTAAAAATCAGGATTGTCCCTTTTGATGCCAATGCCGCCAAGGATGACGTTTGCCTGCTGAGTGTCTCTATTTATGAGAATGGCCTTTTTAGCGGCGGGCCTTGGCTGTTCTGGAACTGCCCTTTGTTTCACCTGCCTCTTAGCAGGGGCTGCCCAGCCTGAGAGATATTTATTGACAAGTTCCATTAGCTCGTCATAGGTAACATCGCCGGCCACAGATAAAATACTGCCCGACGGGACATAGAAATCATCGTGAAATTTCACCAGGTCTTCACGTTTTATCAAGTCAATAGCCTCAGGCGTCCCCTCGTTAACGCGCCCATAGGGCGATTTCACAAACACGGCGCCCAGGAAAGCCTTATTGGCGGCATATGCCGGTGATTCATCCTCATGCTTAATGCTGCCTTTGACAAGCTCCTTCTTTTGTCTTAGCTCCGCATCCGAAAAGGTCGGGTTTAGGACACAGTCGGCTAAGATTTCAAACATCTTTGGCAGGTCTTTTTTCAGCGTGGAAAGGCCGACTGCCGTGTAGTCTGATGTGGTGGATGCCTCTATCGAGGCCCCTGCAAATTCTATCTCATCATGGATTTCCTTTGATTTCCTGTTCTTAGCGCCTTCTGTGAGCATCACAGCCGTGAGATTGGCCAGCCCTGCCAGACGTTCCGGCTCATCCAGCTTAGAGGCGTTTATTATCAGTGTCATCTTCACAACCGGCAGGTTATGCCTTTCCGAGTACAGCACCACAAGCCCGTTTGGCATTACTACCCTGCGCGTGTCTAAGGCAAAGGCGCTTTCGCAAAGCAAAGACGCCGCAACAGTCAAAAACGCCGCCAGCATTACTATTTTTTTATTAAATTTGTTGAAAACCAATTTCTCATACCTCCGTTGTCGTAAGCATTAAGTTAATCTTCCGGTATTAAGACGCCGACTGTGGAATTTTCAGGCTTGAAATACTTCTTTGCCACCGCCTGTATATCGTCTGCGGTTACATGGGCCACGCCGTCGAGGTATTTGTCTTTGAGGCGCCAGCCGCCTATTGTCTCAAACATGCCGAGAACCTCGCCCTGAAAAAAGAGTGAGTCCTGCCCCATGACAAATGTTGACTCTATCTGATTCTTCGCCTTCTGCATCTCGCGCTCTGACGGCGGGTTTGACGCTATGTCCGCTATTTCTTTAAGCAGCGCCTCCTCGAATCTCTTTACGTCTTTGACGTCCTTTGGCGTCCCGCCCCAGAAAAACAAATAAGGGGATTTGTGCAGTCCGCTGTAATCGGCAAAGGCCTTTATGGCCAGCCTGTCTCTCTTTACGATATCCTGATAGAGACGGCCACTTTTTCCTGAGAAAATCTGTGACAACACGTCAAGCGCATAGGAGTCATTATGCGGTACAGAGGGGACGTGGTAGGCGATTAGCACAAATGGCAGCTGCGCCTGTTTTTTCACCTCTATGCGTCTCTGACTGTATTGGTCCGGCTCTTTTTCGATTGACGGCGCTTTAATGGGGAACGAGGCAATGCCGCCGAAGTGTTTAGTTATTGATTTCATTACCGAATCGGGGTTAACGTCTCCGGCAACTATTATCACGGCATTGTTCGGGGCGTAGTATGTCTTATAGTAGCCCTGAAGGTCTTCCCTCTTTAGCGCAGAGATGTCGTCCATCCAGCCTATTACAGGATTGTGGTATGGATGAGTGGTGAATGCCTTAGACTCTACCTGCTCAAAGAGAAAGTCCTCAGGGTCGTCCTCTATTCTCATCCTGCGCTCTTCCATTACAACCTTCTTTTCAGAGTCCACATCTTCCTGCCTCAGAAGGAGATTGGCCATTCTGTCTGCCTCCATCTCTATTGACAGGTCTATCCTGTCTGAGGCAAGGTTCTGGTAGTAGACCGTATAGTCTCTTGTCGTACCGGCATTGTCTATGCCGCCATTTTTCTGAATAAGGTTTGAAAAGACCTTAGAGCCATATTTTTTTGTGCCCTTAAACATCATGTGCTCAAGAAAATGGCTCAAACCCGTCTTTCCCTTAGTTTCGTTTATCGAGCCTGTGTTATACCAAATCTGAAATGAGGCAACCGGCGCCTTATGGTCCTCGGAAATCAATACCCTGAGGCCGTTATCAAGCCGGTACTCCTTAATGCCAGATGTAGTTGTGGAGCCAGTCTCAGTCTCCCTTGTCGGACTTACGTATTGAATACACGACGCCGCTAAAATGGCGTAAATCAACAACGACGGCAATAATGCTCTTTTCATTAACCCTGCTCCTTTTCGCTGTTTATGGCATTTTCCACCAATAACAGGTTTTCCTGTTCAAGTATCTCGACTTTCACCTTTGACACACGCGTATGAACCATCTCCAGGATGGTTATCCTCATACCGTCAAGTTCAATAATCTCGCCGCCATCGGGGATTTTTTGTAAATGTGTCACAATAAACCCGCCAAGCGTGTCGTACTGAGGAGACTCAGGGATTACTATGTTAAAATCTTCCCCAAGGTCCCTGATATTTATTGACGCATAGACAATATAAACCCCAAGGCCAATGCTGATAACCGGCCGTTCTATGTCGTGTTCGTCCCTGATTTCACCCACTATTTCCTCAAGCAGGTCTTCTATTGTTACGATTCCGGTTACGGTGCCGTGTTCGTTTACGGCAATGGCCATGTGAGTATGTTTCTTCTGCATTTCGCCCAATAAATGGCTGATCATCATTGTCTCCGGCACGTAAAACGGCGGCCTTATGACCTTTCTGATGATTATCTCCTTATTTTGCGCAAGCAGCTTAAACACATCCTTTGCGTGCAGTATTCCCTTTATGTTGTTTACCTCTCTGTTATAAACCGGATACCGCGAGTACTGCTCCTCAGAGATAAGACGAAGGATGTCATCCAATGACTGATCCAATGAAACTGTAATTACGCGGCCAGTTGGAACCATCACCTCTTTTACCGATATGTCGGTAAACTCAAAGACGCTGTGAATTAGTTCCTGTTCTGTAGGCTCGAATATCCCGCTTTCTTTCCCCTCTTTGATTAGCATCTTTATCTCCTCCTGAGAGATAAAGGCACGCTTAGTAAAGACAGTTTTGCCAAATGGCCTTAAAATTGCATTAGCGCTCTTTGTCAGAAATCCTACCATTACCGAACTTATTCTGGAAAAAAATGCTACCGGCCTCGCGGTAAGAAGCGCTATTTTCTCAGGGTACATCAGGGCAACGGACTTAGGCACCAGTTCGCCGAAAATTATCGAAATATATCCTATGACAGTTACAACAATTGCTATAGCTATAGGCTCTGCCGACATGGAGATATACTTCAAAGGAATGGAGGCTATTAACGGTTTAATCACCTCTACTGCCATTGCGCCGCCAATGGCCGATGACACAGCCGACCCTATAGTAACGCCAATTTGAACGGTGGCCAGAAACCTGTCGGGATTTTCTTTCAGCTCTAGCAGGGTCTTAGCGCTCACCCTGCCATCTTTGACAAAGGTCTCTATCATAGACTTGCGCGATGTGATGACGGCTATCTCTGCGGCGGCAAAAAGCCCGCTGAAAAAGATAAACGCCAAAATTAAGATTATGTTAAGCCACATGTTATTTTATAGCCTTACAGCCGACGGCCATCGCATAAGGCGCAGCGCATATAATTAAAGGTTTTCTCTTCAGAGACATTTTATCGCGCGGCGTCCCGCAATCACTCCCTGTCATGCCGCATCGTCGTACAATTATAACAAACCCTGCGCATTTAGTCTATAGTTATTTTGTTCTCTGCCGCTTATCAATGTGTGGCAGGCATCATAGGCATCGGATTTATTGCCGCCGGATTCTGTGGGGCAACAGGATTTGGCATGGGAAGAGACGGCGGCGGCAGTATTTGAGACGGTTGTGGATGAACAGGCGATGGCTGAGGCGCCGTTACGGCTGTAGTCCTTGTTGAGTCTCCCTGCTGCCTTGTCTTTTTCTTTTCAAAGTCAATTACGTTGATGAGCAGCCTTGTATCGTTTTTAGAGAATTCGACGAATTCAGGCGTAATACGCACTACATTATAGCCGCTAATAGTGTCCCCCTCATGGAGCATTCGCTGCCTTTGTCCTCTGCCCTGAGTGCTGTAGGGGTTTTTCTTATCTTCGACAAACGCTGTGTTTGTTGCGCCGACTATTGTGCCATAGACGATTAAGTCTGCCGGTGGGGCGTCTGCCTGCGCCTTTATAGGTTTTCTTTCGGGATGAAAGAGATTTTTCTCCGTTATGACCATATAATCGCCTCTGGCCAAAAGTTTTATGGAATCGTTAAGTTTTACGTCATGTAAATCATGCCGCTTTTTTTTGAGCGCCGAGACCTTTACATTATCCTTCCTGTTGAAGCTATAATACTCATAGCCGCCCATTAGTAAAAGCGCTATTATCAGAAAGATATTCAATACATTTATCTGTCCCAGATATTTCATATTAAATTATCGAACCTCTCGCCACTACTTGTCTCTCTTATTGTTAAGTTCATACTCGAGAAACGCAAGTTTTTGCGTAAGCTCTTTAATCTTGCTTTTTAACTCAGAAATCATCATAGAAAAATACATAAGCGCCACTATCAGTATCAAAATCAAAAAGATAATTATCAGAATCGGCGGATAGCCGACGCCCAAAAAATGCGCAACGGCATTTACATATCTGTCAGCGCCGGCCCCGGCAATTATTAACAGGCTGACGACAAACCACAAAATTGACAGGTCCTCTCTGAATCTCCTCCTTCTGACCAGCTCAAATATAAAGAAGAAAATCAGCAGCCCTGTCAGAATAATAAATACGCGCGCCCCTAATGACATTTCTTAGTCCGCTCCAAATTCCCGTATTTAGTCAATCTTTCCTCAATATTACCATAACTATAGACAGAAACATTCTTATCATATATATCAGCGGCTTTATCCCGCTGTGCATCGAGACGCCGTCTTCCCTATTGGTCATCTTAACAGGAGTCTCGGCTATTATAAATTTTTTCTTATGCAGAAGCATAATCATGTTGGCGTCCGGGTAGTCCAGCGGGAAGTTGTCCCCGTGCGACAGAAACTGCAGCACAGACCTGTCCACAAGTTGAAATCCCGACGTAGGGTCAGTTATCCTCTTTCCCGTATAGAGGCGCACTATCAATGAGAACATGGAAATCCCAACCCTTTTGAAAATCCCTGCCTTGTAGCCGCCTTCTAAGAAACGCGTGCCGATGACAACGTTTGCCCCGAACTGTGCCTGAGCGTCTAAGAGGTTTTTGATATAGGCAGAGTCATGCTGGCCGTCAGCGTCCATAGTTACCACCATATCATAGTTTTTATTTAAGGCAAATCTAAAGCCGGACTGAAGCGCGCCGCCATATCCAAGATTAAAGGCATGGCTAATGACATGTGCGCCAAGCCCTCTGGAAATAGCCGCCGTCTCATCATAAGAGCCGTCGCTTACTACAAGCGCATCTGCCACGGGTACCGTCTCTCTCAACCTGGTCAGTACCTTACCTATGGATTTCTCCTCGTTAAACGCCGGTATGATTATGAGTAATTTGTTCATATCAATAAACAAGCCTAAGTGCCTTGTCCACGACTGTCACCTCAACGGGAGCCTTGTCAAAATAATCGCCGTCAACATGGACATGGAAAGCACTGCCCTCAATTGCCATCTCCTTAAACTCTAAATGCTCCACGTACTTAGATTTTCCCGCTGCGTGGCGGCCAAGAAACACATCCGCAACAGCCGCAACTATTTGCAGCCTGTCAGCATAGCGAAACACTGTGGCATAGAGGTTTGAGCTTCTGACATCTGCCTTTGGGGCCATGCAAATATTGCCGCCGTACCGGGCGCCATTGCTTATTATAACCGTATTACAGGCGATTATGCTACCGTCAATTGACACTGTTATTTTCTCAAATTTTTCATTTTCTATAGTTTTCAAGCCGCTCCATATATATGCGCCCACGCCTGCATATGCCTTGAGTTTCTTATTAACCCCGAACACTGCCGCCGCGTCTAACCCCGCACCGGCCATCTCTATGAAATAGCGTTGCTTCTGACCGTGTGTCCTTATCATTCCTAATGACACATCATAGACCGCGCCGTTTACCAGTCTCTTTACGGCAGTTCTGATATCTTTCTTTAGGCCGAGGTCGTTGCACAATACGCTTGATGTCCCAAAGGGCAGCACCCCTACGGGTGTCTCTGAAAACGCCGCCCCATTGGCCACCTCGTTAATCGTGCCGTCTCCACCGGCTGACACTATCATTGCATATGCCCCGCTGCCGACAGCCTCTTTGGTTCTGGCCTCGGCGTCTCCGGTCTTCGCCGTAGTAAATATCTCAACGCCAAATCCTGCGGACTTAAACGTATCTACCGCCGTCAGAAGCCTGCCCTTTTTAAACGTCCCCGCCTTTGGGTTAACTATTATCAGTACCGATGAGCGCATGTAACTCCCTTACTCTGCCGCTAATGCCGCTAAATTTATCAATCATCACCGGCGTCTGCCGCATGTATCTTACAACAGCGTCTATGTCCGCCCCTTTATTAATAAACACAACGCGCCCGCCGCGCAAGTCCCCTTCCTTTTTGATATGGGGAACTCTGATGTAGCCAAACCTGCGGCTGCTCACATAGCCCGTTGTATAGTCCGGATTGTCCGATATGCAAAGCTCTGCGGCTGCTGCCTCGCATGAGGCGGCCTTGGAGGCAATCATCACCGCCTCAAGGACGCGGCTGCTCTGCAGGGATGCCGCCTCGATGGCCGCCATAAACTCCTCTAACGCCGCCTCTTCTATGCCAAAGCGGGTTATTCTGACGCCGGAGTTCTCCCTGTCCAGTCTTTCGCCGGTTGCGGCGTCAACGAGGGCTGCTCCGCTTAACTGCTTCCTGTCTGTGATTATACTCATGGCGGTGGAGGCCGCCCCAATGCCCGCTCTGCTTAACAGTGCATGTACGGCTGCTGCCGCCTGGTCTTCGTCCTCAACTCTGCACGTACAAATTGGCAGAGCCGGTATCTTTATGATTTGGCCTTCGTCAATTTTTTCAATCGTCAAAGTGATACTGTCCGGCTTGCCGCGGCTATGCCCTAACGCCCTGTGAATGAGGGCGGACGATGTGCCGTCAATCAGCGCCTCATTATATATGCCCTCTGCCCCGGAGATATGCCGTCCAGCTTGAGAGGCCCTCATGCGAATGCTGTAGAATGTGGCAGGTTCGCTTCTCATACTGCCGTCCTTAGTCCTAGCGCGTTAATCAAATTCAGGTCGTCGGCTGCGGCCCTTCCCAGCGTTGTCAGGTAGTTGCCTATGAGAAGGCCGTCAGCCCCGGCCAGAAATATCAACGAATTTAACTGCCCAAGCGTCTGATACCTGCCGCCGCATATCCTTATCTCCTTAGTTGGCAGAATGAACCTGTAAATGGCGATAATCCTCAGGGCCTCAAGCGGGTCAAGCGTGTGCCTGATGCCCAGCTTCGTACCCTCAATCGGAGTAAGGAAGTTAATCGGCACTGAATCCACGTCTAAATCCCGCAGTAAAAACGCCATATCAAGCCTGTCGTCCCATGTCTCGCCCATGCCGAATATGCCGCCGCTGCAAATAGAACAGCCCGCCGCCCTAATCGTCTCGATAGTGCGGAGTTTATCGTTAAACGAATGCGTGGTGCAAATTTGCGGGAAGAATGCGGGCGATGTCTCCAGATTATGGTGATAGCGGTTGAGACCGGCCTCAATCAGGGCGGTAAGCTGGTCTGGTTCAATGAAGCCAAGCGTTGCGCATGGCAGGAGTCTTCCTGTCTCTCTAATGGCTGTTACCATAGCGGCAATCTTAGTTACATCTTTGTCAGAGACGCCGCGCCCGCCGGTAACGACGCAGAAGCGTTTAGATTTATTAGCGGCGGCCTCAAGTGCGGCCTTTCTGACAGTGGGAAGCGGTTTCAGAGGATGTCTTCCTATTGGCGCGGCGCTTATCGAGGACTGGGCGCAAAAGGAGCAGTCCTCGGTGCAGCCACCGGCGCGTGCGTTAAATATGGCGCAGAGGTCAATGGAGTCCCCTCTGTGATAGTCCCGAACGGCGTTAGCCGCGGCGAAAAGCTCAAACAGGGCAGTACTGTCAACGTTGATGAGCATTGAGACCTCGCCCTTGCTGATCTTACCGCCTTCGATAATCTTATCGCGTACCGCGTCAATTTTCACAGCCGTAAGTATAGCAATAATTTCTTTCAAATTCTACAAATATTTTAGGAGGAGGGGGAATCCGCCACATAACAACATAAATACAGCCCCAAAAATAATTCAAAAAACTCCTTGGCAAATAATATATTATGAGTTATTATATAATAACGACATGCTATTAGCATGATAGCATAAAACATCTAACGGGAGGCAGTATATGTCTAATGAAGCGCGTTATATTCAGGATCCAGTAACCGGCTTGTTTAAGGGCAGCAGACCCGGAGGCAAAAAGAAGAAGACAAAATTGGCTTTTATGAAAAACCTAAAAGCCGTATTAAAGAAAAAGAAGGTAAAAGCGGCGGCGAAGAAGCAGGATAAGCCGAAAGAGGTGTTTCATGGAACTGAATTTGCCACGCCAGATAAGGTTGAGGGTGATATTAATGAATTCCACGGCGGTAAATTCAAAGAAACGGCAAAGATATTAAAGGAACACGGCGTTAAGGTTCGCAAAGATGCCGTAGCAAAATATGAAGGCGACGGCTTTTTTACTGGCGATGCCTCTCAGTATGCCCCAACGGGAAAACCAACGTCAAAAGGAAAGGAGTATAAAGAAGTCCCTGAAAGCGTCGCGATAAACAGAATTTTTGGGTATCAAACAGAACCTAAGACAAGAAACAAGTATGTAGTTGTAGGCGATATGGAACAAGATAACGGGAAAATAGAGAGACGAGATGTAACTGATACCGGCATGTACGGATCATATGTGGACGAAAATGATGTACTTCAAAAATATCCACATCCTACTAATATAGTGGATTTTCATCCAGAATCTCTTGCCAAATTTGCCGGAAAATCAAAATGTGACAAGAGAAAAATTATGATGAAAACCTGTGAAACGCCTGCGGAATGTGAGCAAGTAAAAAAGGAGATGCGAGTGAGGATAAACAAGTGGAGGCAAGAACATGCCCCTAAGGAGGCGCAGACACAGAAGAACAAATAACGAGCAATAGTGAATGACCGATGATAAGATCTTTAGCCTCACAGAAAAAATCCTGTGGGGCTAAAGTATTTTATATACTATTGATTACATTATGTGGTACAATAGTTCCATGAGAAAATTGAATATGGAAAGAAGCACCAAAATATCTCACTTGAGTATCGTAATCGTGTTTTATGTATTACTTCAACTCAAAGGTATAGACCAATGTTATGGGGGAAAAAAACTGCACATAAACCATCTGTTAGAAGAGTACTCTTCACCAACAGGAAATATAATTGTAAGAAAGTATATATCTGGTTATGAAGTATGTCCTGATGGTGAAATCTGGCTTTACTCAAAGAAGAATCCCTCTAAGAAGGAGCTCCTTTTTTCTTATGAGCGTGATGCTGATGCGCTTATTTCACCTGATGAGAAATGGCTTGTTATTAATAATAGAGCTGGAAATAACGTCACTGATGCTGGTTTGTATAGACAAGTTAAGGGATTAAAATACAAGTTTGCTACATCGCTGAATGAGTATGCATGGGAATTATTCAGGAAGACTCATAAAAGATATAAAATCCCTGATTTTTTCCATAACTATGTTGAGGCAGTACTGTGGTCAAGCGATTCGAAATCTGTTATGATCACCATATGTGGCAACGACGACATATCCCCAATGAAGCTTGAGCCATGGTACTGTATCTATGACTTAAAAAAAGAAGAGATGACCCTCGA
>JAKOEO010000024.1:43510-44253 GCA_022321325.1 Candidatus Magnetominusculus sp. LBB02
AGCTTGAGCCATGGTACTGTATCTATGACTTAAAAAAAGAAGAGATGACCCTCGACTTTAACCGTATCTTTAACCGCGACACGTTTCACCCAAACGGGCGGGCTAAGGGCAGGAAGTTGTATAAATATTAATGAACAGTGGAATGACGATATGAGAAAGACAGCTAACACACTCTGCATATTTGTGACCATTGCAATATATATCATATTGAATTTGTCAGGCGCAAATCAATGTTATGGAGGTAATAATACACCGCCACAATATCTGCATAAAGAATATGAATCACCTTCAGGCGATATTATCGTTAAACATTTTAGTGATGCACCAGAAGATATTACGAACTCTGAGGTATGGCTTTATTCTGCAAAGAATCCCTCAAAGAAGTTTCGGCTTTATTCATATGAGGTTGACGCAACGGTGATTTTTTCAGATGACGAGAAGTGGCTTGTATTAAATCACAGAAGTGGTTCAAATGAAGCCAGTGCAATTTTATTTAAAAAAGATACAGGCTTAAAATATGAAATAATAATAGTGCTAAATGAACTTGCGTGGGATTTATTCAGAAAGACGCATAAACGATATAAAATCCCTGACTTTTTCCATAGTTATACAAAGGCAGTCCTGTGGTCGAGCGACTCGAAATCTATATTGCTTGAAATCTATGGCCATGATGACGCAACCCCGAAGGAGCTTGAGCCATGGTACTGTATCTATGACTTAAAAAAAGAAGAGATGACCCTCGA
>JAKOEO010000024.1:44263-46511 GCA_022321325.1 Candidatus Magnetominusculus sp. LBB02
AGCTTGAGCCATGGTACTGTATCTATGACTTAAAAAAAGAAGAGATGACCCTCGACTTTAACCGTGTCTTCAACCGCGATACGTATCACCCAAACGGGCGGACTAAGGGCAGGGAATTGTTTAAAAATTACTGAACGGGGAAATGATGATATGAACAGAACTGTTATGACATCATATTTATGTGCAGTTATCGCAATCTATGTATTATTACAACTCTTGGGTGTTGGACAATGTTTTGGAGATGATATAAAACCTAATAAATATCTCAAAAAAGAATACGCCTCCCCAAGTGGAAAGATAATCGTTAGGCAGTATGGGGAGCTACTTGAGGACAATTCTGGCGACATATGGCTTTACTCAAAAGAAAATCCGTTGAAAAAGGCATTTCTTTTCTCTTATGAGCGCGATGCTGACGTGATTATATCACCTGACGAGAAATGGATCGCTATTAATTATAGGTATGGATGCGACGGAACTAGCATAATCTTATTCAAACGAATTAAGGGCTTGAAATATGAAATAGATACATGGCTGACTCAATTTGCATGGGATTTTTTCAGAAAGAAATATAAACGCCATATCATCCCGGAATTTGGCCATAGTTATGCTGAGGCCGTTTTATGGTCAAGCGATTCGAAATCTGTTTTAATTTTCATTAAGGGCCACGATGATGACTCCCCAATGAAGCTTGAGCCGTGGTACTGTATCTATGACTTAAAAAAAGAAGAGATGACTCTTGACTTCAACCGCGTCTTTAACCGCGATACATATCATCCAAACGGGCGGGCTAAGGGCAGGAAGTTGTTTAAATATTAACCCAAGACAAGCAATGGAGGATGAATGATCAGGCTATCTATTTTATTTGTTTCAGCTGTCACAATTTTTGTAATGCTGAATGCCATAGGAACAGGGCAATGTTTTGGCGAAGGCAGCCCGCCCAAAAAGCACCTTCTTAAAGAGGACAGCTCACCCGAAGGAAAGATAATCGTCAGACATTATGTTGACAGTGAAGATAGTTCTCATAGCGGCGATATATGGCTTTATTCAGCTAAAGACCCATCGCAAAAGGCGCTCCTTTTTTCATATGAGCGTGACGCCGATGTGCTTTTCTCGCCTGATGAGAAATGGCTCGTAATAAATTACAGGGTGAGAGCCGATGAGTCAGACGCCCTCTTATTTAAACGCGTTAATGGCCTCAAATATAAAGAAACAACATTTCTCAATCCCCTGGCGTGGCGCTTTTTTAAAAATAAACACAAGCAGTATACGCTTCCCGCATTTAACAATAATTATGTAGAGGCAGTCCAGTGGTCAAGCGACTCGAAATCCCTAATGGTTCAGGTCTATGGCCACGACAACAACTCACCGGCGGCATCTGAACCATGGTACTGCCTCTATGACCTGACAACTGGAAAGATGACCCTCGACTTTAACCGCGTCTTCAACCGCGACACATTTCACCCAAACGGGCGGACTAAGGGCAGGTAGCTCATTGAGAAAACTCTCCGGCCACATATCACTGTAACCAAGCAAGACTGCCAGCTTATGCCCTGTATGACAATGAAAACCCTTCTGAGGATGTGCGGCAACCTCTGCGTATTCCTTGCTTATTGCGGTTCTCAAGTCCTTGACTTCAAAGCTATTCATATGTGAGTACCTACTCTCTCATTCTGACATATCCTGCGTACAATAAAAAACGTATATTAATAATAACACAATTAACACTTGTAAGAAATTGAATATATCATATACAATGTTTTGAAATACAGTAATAGGAGATTATGATAATGACAGAGTTTAGCTGGCTGCACTTGTCTGATTTGCACTGGAATCTGGATAAGTCAAAATTTTCATGGCCGCAGGTTAAAGATGAGTTTTATGAAAATTTATCAAAAGTTCACGACAAGGTCGGTAAGATTGATCTCATAATTTTTTCTGGCGACATGACATCTAAGGGTAAACATGAGGAGTTTGAGGGTTTTAAATCTGAAATGAAAGAGATGATTGGATTGCTTAGTTCATATGGTTCAACAGATGTTCAATTTTTATGTGTCCCCGGAAACCATGATTTACTACGCCCTGATGACGATGAGGCAAAGAACAAATCTGGCATAATATCTGCCTCAAAAAACTGGTGTCAGGATGAGGAACTAAGAAAGTCATTTTTCAGTAGTAACGACCATGACCTCAAAATGTCTTGGTTCAGCGTGAATTGGACAAATCCGATTCACAATTAAGATACTATGAG
>JAKOEO010000025.1:0-2751 GCA_022321325.1 Candidatus Magnetominusculus sp. LBB02
GAGGCTCCTTTGTGCACCGGCAGAGAACAGTGCAATATCAATGCCCTTAAACACGTCCTCGCGCAGCACCTCAACCTTAATTTCGTCGTCCTTATACTCAATCTTTTTACCTTCAGATCTTTCTGAGGCGAAGAGGCGAAGGGTTTCAACGGGGAAATTTCGCTCCTGCAAGATTGAGATCATCTCATGGCCGACAGCGCCTGTGGCGCCTACGACAGCGGTTACATACTTAGTCTTTTTCTTTAGCATTTCGTAAACACTCCTTATCTCATAAACGCTCCCGCATGGGAGCTTAACGCATCGGGATATTATAACTTTATTTCCTGCGATAAGAAAAGGCTTGCGCAGTAGGATGGGACGGGGCATTCAAGCGCGCAATGTTCATGTGCTGACAATGTTGAGCGCGGCGTTAATAACGTCGGGTAATTTCTTCTGATTAAGTGCGCCAAAATTATAAAGCATGATATTGCCGTTGGCAGTGAATATTATATTGGGGTGTGAATATTGATTGTTTTTTTCAAACTGCCTTCCCCGATATCTGAGTCGTTTAAGGAGATTGCATATCTATACTTCAAAGGGTTGGCTGGTTATCTGGCATAGAATCGGATAGCCGCCGTCAAGTTCAGCAATCACAAGGGCTGGGCGTCATTTTGTACCCCTTTTCGACGACCCCTCATTGAATGTCATATATAGCAATAACATAACATGGGACAACACCTACAGCATCGGCGCAAAGGTCCCGGCGATAATACAAGACAAAGCGGTCCGGCCTCAGACCTTCAAGGTTTTGCCGTAGGCGTCTCAATGTACTCAGGCCGATTTTACGGCGGGCAGTCGGCACAGATTGATTTAAACAAGGCCGTGCTCAGGTATCTGTCTCCCCTGTCCGGAAGGATTACCACGAGAATGCCGTCTTTCATTTCCTTTGCCTTTTTCATGGCCGCAAACACCGCTGCCCCGCTGCTCATCCCTACAAACAACCCCTCTTTCACCGCCATGTCTCTTGAGGTGGAATACGCCTCGTCGTCATTTACATTAATTTTTTCGTCAAGGCGCGTTGGATCAAACAGGCCGGGTACTATGGACTCATTCATATTTTTGAGTCCCTGAATCTTGTGCCCAAGAATTGGCTCAACGCCCACTATCTGTATGGATTTGTCATATTCCTTGAGCCGCTTGCTTGTGCCCATCAAAGTGCCTGATGTGCCCATGCCGGCCACAAATACGCTTATCTGCCCCTTTGTCTGGTTATATACCTCAACGCCTGTGCCCTCGTAATGCGCATTCATATTTGAAGGATTGTTGAACTGGTCAGGCATAAAATAGGACTTGCGGTCTTCGTCATAGAGCTTATGGGCAAGCCTGATTGCCCCGTCTGTGCCCTCTTTACCCGGACTTAAAATAAGCTCCGCTCCAAATGCCTCAAGGGTCTTGCGCCTTTCCATGCTGACGCACTCCGGCATTACCAGCTTTACGCGATAGCCTTTGGCAGCCGCAACCATTGCCAGCCCTATGCCCGTGTTGCCGCTTGTCGGCTCCAGTATTACCTTGTCTTTGGTAAGGGTGCCTGCGGACTCGGCGTCTTTTATCATATAATATGCGATTCTGTCTTTTACCGAGCCACCCGGGTTATTCCCTTCGAGCTTAGCAAAGACCTTCACTTTGGGGTTTGTGTTTAAATTGTCCAGAGTTACTATCGGCGTGTTGCCTATTGCGTCCAATACTCCCATTGTCATGGCTCCTCGTGTATTTATTTACGGCCTGTTAACCTCTTGCGACGACTGTCTTTACCTCAATCTCTGGCTGTTCCATAATTGCCTTTTTCACGGCGCACTGGTCTGCCACTCGTACAATAGCGTCGTAGTATTTCTCAGGAAAGTCCGGCGGTACCTTTATATCCAAAGTTATCTTCGCAAACTTAGACTTGCCAGTGGCATCGGTGATATATTGGTGGTTTTGCTCAATGGTTATCCCCTCTGTAGGGATAGCGTTTTTCTGACAGAAACTGAGGACGAAAATCCCCGCGCATGTGCCGATTGACGCCAGAAACAATTTAAACGGTTCAGGGGCTGTGCCGCCGCCGCCGTATTTTACCGGCTGGTCTGTGGCAATCACCACAGGCAAAGCATCCCCAACGGCAGAGAACTCCGCATTGACGCGCTTACCGCCGGGAAAGGTAATTAATATATCCATACAACCGCCTCCTCAACTTACAACTTCAAAGCGGCACACCTGCCGCCAGCCCCTAATGCTAACATTTCCTAAAATAAATTTGCAAACTTCATTTTGAGCCTGTGTCATGCCAAAATGGCCATAAAGTGAAATAAGCGGGCGGCGCAGTGAACCTTTTTGTAGTTTGCTGTGTCAAAATAGACAGAGATGTTGATACAATACAAGTCAGATGGATGAGGATAACAGATTAATAGACTCTTACCTCAAAGAGGGCGATGAGTCGGCTCTGGAGGGGCTTGTCATAAAATATCGAAAGGAGGTTTATTTGGTTGCTTACAGGGTAGCCGGCGATGTGGAAGACGCTAAGGACATCGCGCAAAAGGCGTTTATTAACGCCGTGGCAAAGCTAAGAGATTTTAAGAGGCAGTCGTCCTTTAGGACATGGCTTTACAGGATAGCCGTAAATGCCGCCCTTAACCATGTTCGCGGCAACGGTCATAAAACTGAAGAACTGCCTGAAACTCTGCAATCTGAAGACAAAGGCGCCGTGTCGCATATGATAGAAAAAGAACAGGAACA
>JAKOEO010000025.1:2851-6216 GCA_022321325.1 Candidatus Magnetominusculus sp. LBB02
TGCAATCTGAAGACAAAGGCGCCGTGTCGCATATGATAGAAAAAGAACAGGAACACCGTCTGAAGGGCATGCTTGCCGCCCTGCCGCCGCGCCAGCGCCTAAGCGTGATTTTAAGAGTGTACAAGGGGTTAAGCCTGACCGAGACGGCAGCCGTTATGGGATGTTCCGAGGGGGCGGTAAAATCGCATTATCACAGCGCTATACAAAAACTAAAGGCCGCTGTGGCAGGCAAGGAAGGGGTGAACTGATGCACTCAGGACACGATGACATAAAAGACATGCTCCATGCCTACCTTCACGGTACGCTGTCTAAGGACAATGCAGCGCGCGTTATGGGGCATTTAGAGCAGTGCGATGAGTGCGCCGGTGAGTTTTGTATTGCAGAGGCGCTGTTAAAAATCGAAGCCCCAGACCCCGGCGACGTTTATTTTAATAACCTTACAAACGTTGTTATGGCCGCAGCAAGGGCCAAAAATACGCCTAAGGGCTTTAATCTCTGGCAGTATCTGCTCAGACCCGCAGCGCTTACCGCCGCCGCGTCTTTGTCTCTTATAATATATCTTTTTATATTTAATCACGGTAATTTCCACTCTGTGCAAACTGCGAATACTTCGCATACTTATACAGTATCGGACATCCTTGCCTCAGACGATATGCTCGCATCTTTAGAAGAGGAATACGGCGATGACTCATCGTCTGACGACAGCAATGTGGAGGACTTGTTATGAAAAAAATGATAGCTCTGACGTTGGCCGTATTTGTGGTGTTTGGCTGCTGTTCTATAACGTACGCCGGTGCTGAGACAAAGTACAATGCCAAAGAGATGTCTGAGATGCGCCAGAAGATAAAGGAGCTAAAAAAGAGAAAACTTAAAGAGGCGCTATCTCTCGATAAAGAGACCGCCGATAAGCTGTTTGCAGCCATTGACCAGCATGACGCTAAGATGCGTGAGCTGATTCAGGCAATGAAAGACGACATAAAGGATCTGAAACAGGCCGTTGACGGCAATAAAGGCGAGGCGGCAGAGAAGGCCATTGTTGATAAGATAGCGGCTGCCCGTAAGGAGCTTCTCGCGCTTAAACAGACTGAGATGGATGAGCTTCAGGGCATTTTAAGCGTCAGCCAGCAGGCCAAATATATTCTTTTCAGCGTAGATTTTCACAGGACAATCAGAAAGATTATGGCAGAGAAACGCAGCGGCATGGGCAGCAAAGGAGATTAATTTAATGTATGGATTACATAATGCCTCTGAATTTATGTTATCATTGATGCGGCGATGGCTAATAGTAGAAAACCGGTAAGGACTTGGTATAAACTGATATTTGCAGTGCTGCCTTGCTCTTTATTTATAGCGGCCATTGCGTTTGGGGCTGAACAAGGCAGGCCCGATGCTCTCAAGCCGCCGGACAAATCAGGCGACAAGACCGCTATAAAACAGTCCGGCAAGCCGGGCTTTGCCCCTGCCGCATTTCCGGTTGAGGTGGCTAAGGCCAGAACAGGCGACATGGGCAGTTATCTCAACGGGCTTGGCACAGTAGTCCCCCTGAACACTGTCAGCGTAAAGAGCCGCGTTGACGGCGAGCTTATGCGCGTAATGTTTGAGGAAGGGCAGGCTGTAAAAAAAGGGGACGTTATAGCAATTATTGACCCGCGGCCATTTGAAATCCAACTGGCTCAGGCCGAAGGGCAGCTTGCAAAGGACATGGCGCTTCTTGATAACGCCCGTCTTGATGCCGACAGATACAGGACGCTGCTTCAGCAGGACTCAATCTCAAAGCAGCAGCTTGATACCCAGCAATCGCTGGTCAAACAATACGAGGCAGCGGTGAAGGCAGACCGGGCGCAGGTAGAAAACGCAAAACTCCAGATAGTATATTCAAGGCTCACCGCCCCCGTAAGCGGCAGGATTGGACTAAGGCAGATAGACCCCGGCAATATTGTCCACGCGGCGGACTCCACGGCCATTGCCGTTATCACGCAGATCAAGCCGATATCTGTCGTATTTCCAATAGCGGAGGACCATCTGCCCGGCGTCCTTGAAAAGCTGAAAAAAGGCGTACATCTTCAGGTCGAGGCCTATGACCGGCAGCGAAGTGTGAAACTTGCCACAGGGCGGCTCCTTACGATAGACAATCAAATAGATCCCAACACCGGCACCGTCCGCTTTAAGGCTATTTTTAATAACGAAGATGAGAAACTCTTCCCTAACCAATTCGTAAACGCCGTCATGCTGCTTGAGCTTAGAAGCGGCGTTGTCATAGTACCTTCGTCGGCGGTTCAACAGACTCAAAAAGGGACGTTTGTCTATGTGCTTACAGAAGACGGCAAGGCCGCGGTTCGCCCTGTTAAAGCAGGGCAGGTACAAAAAGACACGACCTCGATAGAGAGCGGCCTGTCTGTGGGCGACCAGGTCATAACCGCCGGTGCTGAAAGGTTAGTTGACGGCGCGAAGGTTCAGGTGAAATCCCCGTCTGACAACTCCACGCGCGCTAAGGCCGCCTCAGACAACGCCACCGCCAGATAATGAACATCTCGCGCATTTTTATCATGAGACCGGTGGCTACCATGCTCATTATGATAGCCGTGCTGCTATCGGGGGCGGTCGCGTACAAACAACTGCCCGTTGCGGCCCTTCCGCAGGTGGATTATCCAACGATTCAGATACGCACATTTTACCCTGGGGCAAGCCCTGAGGTGATAACATCCTCGATTACGTCGCCTCTGGAGAGGCAGTTTGGCCAAATGCCGGGCCTTACGCAGATGACTTCAAACAGCTCCGGAGGCAGCTCCATAATCACACTTCAGTTTACGATTGACCTAAATCTTGACGTTGCCGAACAGCAGGTTCAGGCGGCCATAAACGCGGCGTTTAATTTCCTGCCCAAAGACTTGCCCAACCCGCCTGTCTATAGCAAGGTAAACCCGGCTGACGCCCCGGTCCTAACGCTTGCCCTTACGTCTGATGCGTTAACCCTGCCGCAGGTGGAAGACCTTGCAGAGACGCGCTTTGTCCAGAAGATATCGCAGCTTTCAGGCGTTGGGCTGGTAAGCATAAGCGGCGGCCAGAAGCCCGCCGTAAGGGTTCACGCTAACCCAACTGCCCTTGCCGCCTACGGCCTTACGCTTGAGGATGTGCGCACCGCTATTACAACTGCCAATGTCAATCAGGCAAAGGGCAGCTTTGACGGCCCGAGGCAGGCGTTTGTCATCGGGGCTAATGACCAGATCTTTGCGGCCAAAGATTATAAGCAGCTCATCATAAGTTATAAAAACAACGCCCCCGTGTATCTTACAGATGTCGCAGACGTATTTGACGACGCCGAAAACACCAATCAGGCGGCGTGGATGAACAACTCGCCCGCCGTT
>JAKOEO010000025.1:6316-14545 GCA_022321325.1 Candidatus Magnetominusculus sp. LBB02
TGACGACGCCGAAAACACCAATCAGGCGGCGTGGATGAACAACTCGCCCGCCGTTATCGTTAATATTCAGAGGCAGCCCGGGGCAAACGTCATCGAGGTCGTAAACCGTATCAAGAAACTGATGCCGCAGCTTGTGTCCTCACTGCCGCAGACAATTAAGGTATCTGTCCTGACTGACAGGACAATTACCATTGCCCAGTCCATTAAGGATGTGCAGTTTGAGCTTATGCTGGCCGTAGTGCTGGTGGTGTTAGTGATATTTCTGTTTTTGCGCAACCTTCCGGCTACCGTTATACCCGGCGTTGCCGTGCCGCTGTCAATAGCCGGGACGTTTGGGATTATGTATCTTATGGGCTTTAGTTTGAATAATCTCACGCTTATGGCACTTACAATATCAACGGGTTTTGTGGTGGATGACGCCATAGTGATGATAGAAAACATATCGAGATATGTCGAGGAGGGGGAGTCTTCTTTGGAGGCCGCGCTAAAGGGGTCTGAACAGATTGGATTTACCATCTTGTCTCTTACCTTATCACTGATTGCGGTGCTTATTCCGCTTCTTTTCATGGGCGATGTTGTGGGGCGGCTCTTCAGGGAATTTGCGATTACACTGGGTGTGACAATTGTCATCTCCGCCTTTGTATCGCTTACGCTTACTCCTATGATGTGCGCCAAAATCCTCAAACACTCCACTACGGCAGACCAGGGACGCTTCTACAGAGCCACTCAAACGTTTTTCGATAAAACCATCGCCGCCTATGGGGCAACGCTGCGCCTGGTGTTCAGACATAAAAATCTGACGATTCTCATTGCCATAGCCACACTGCTGCTTACTGTAATCTTATATATGGTGTCGCCCAAGGGGTTTTTCCCTATTCAGGACACAGGGGTTATTCAGGGCATCTCCGATGCCCCGCAGTCTATATCGTTTACAGAGATGGCGAGGCGGCAGCAGTCGCTTGCAAAGATTATTGCCGATGACCCTGCGGTTGAGAGCCTCTCATCATTTATAGGCGTTGACGGCACAAATACCACTCTTAACAGCGGACGCATTCTTATCAATCTGAAACCGCTGGCAAAACGACGGGAAAGCGCGGTTGATGTCATACGGCGTCTAAAACCTCAGCTTGATAAGGCCGAGGGCATAACGCTCTTTATGCAGCCCGTTCAGGACCTGACAGTGGACTCAAGGATAAGCCGAACGCAGTTTCAATATACCTTAGAAGACCCCAGCGCTGACGAGCTAAATGTCCTCGCGCCTAAGATGATAGAGACCCTTCAGAGCCGCCCCGAACTAAGAGACGTAAGCAGCGACAGGCAAAACGATGGGCTGCGGCTTTTTCTTAATATAAACCGCGACATCGCCTCCCGCTATGGCATCACGCCGCAGCAGATTGACGATACCCTCTATGACGCCTATGGCCAGAGGCAGATATCCACGATTTTCACGGAGCTTAACCAGTACAGGGTGGTGGTCGCGGTGAAGGACAAATACAAAGAGAATGTCGCAGGGATAGATGACCTGTATATACGTACCGCAGCTGGCAGCCAGATACCGTTAAATTCACTGGCGGCGGTGTCAGAGACCACAGGGCCTCTGGTCATCAACCGTCAGGGGCAGTTTCCTGCCACTACGATATCGTTTAATCTTGCCCCCGGCAAGTCGCTTGGCGACGCCGTCTCCGCCATAGAAGAGGTTGCACAGGCGATGCATCTTCCGGCAAGCATTAAGGGAAGTTTTTACGGCACGGCACAGGCTTTTAAGGCGTCGCTGTCAAACGAGCCGTTACTCATTCTGGCCGCTCTGATTACCGTATATATTGTCCTTGGCGTCCTCTACGAAAGCTATATACATCCGATAACCATTCTCTCTACGCTGCCGTCCGCGGGCGTAGGCGCTGTGGTGTCGCTCTTGCTATTCAGAATGGATCTTGACGTAATTGCCATTATCGGGATAATACTGCTTATAGGAATTGTAAAGAAAAACGGCATTATGATGGTGGATTTTGCCCTGGAGGGGCAGCGCAAACACGGCAAGACCGCCGAGGCGGCGATATACGAGGCTTGCCTGCTGAGGTTTCGTCCTATAATGATGACCACAATGGCGGCACTTTTGGGGGCGCTTCCATTGGCGCTTGGCGGCAGCGTTGGCTCAGAACTTAGGCGCCCGCTTGGCATAACCATAATAGGAGGTCTGATTCTGAGCCAGATATTAACGCTTTACACAACGCCGGTTATTTATCTGGCCTTCGATAAGATATCAGTTGCCCTGAGCAAAGGCGCTGCCAAAAGCGGCTGATAAAGGCGCACTATGAAATTCGTCGAGATATTCATAAGAAGGCCGGTTGCAACTACGCTTATCACGATTGCGATGGTGCTGGCCGGGGCTGTTGCCTTTGTGTCGCTTGCCGTGTCGCCGCTGCCGCAGGTGGATTTCCCAACGATATCTGTAAGTGCGGGGCTTCCCGGGGCTGACCCTGAGACGATGGCAACATCAGTAGCCGCCCCGCTTGAGAAGCAGTTCACGCGCATAGCGGGCATTACCGAGATGACCTCGACAAGTAACCGCGGCTCAACCTCGATTACGCTTCAATTTGCCCTTGACAGGGATATAAACGGAGCAGCGCGCGACGTTCAGGCGGCCATTAACGCCGCCAGAAGCAGTCTGCCCTCAAACCTTCCCAACAATCCCACATACCGCAAGGTAAACCCCGCCGACGCGCCAATTCTTATCATCGCCCTTACGTCAGATGCGGTCAGCAAGGCGCGCATGTACGACGTTGCCTCAAGCGTGCTTCAACAAAAGATTTCGCAAATGAAGGGTGTGGGGCAGGTTTTTGTCGGAGGCGGGGCGCTTCCTGCCGTAAGGGTTGAGTTAAACCCAACGGCGCTGAATAAATATAACGTCAGTCTCGATAATGTCAGTGCCGTACTTGCCCGTACTAACGTCAACCGCCCAAAGGGACAGATATCAGAGGGCGGCAGGCGGTGGGAGATTACGACAAATGACCAGCTTCACGGCGCTAAGGAATACCTCCCTCTGATTATTTCATATCGCAACGGCGATGTACTGCGTCTTTCAGATGTGGCCACGGTAGTGGATTCTGTGGAGGATGTGCGCGTTGCCGGCGTGGTCAATGGAAAGCCTGCCGTGATGCTGGTTATATTCCGGCAGCCGGGGGCAAATATCATAGAGACAGTGCAAAATATCAAGGATGTTATGCCGGAGTTTAAGGCTGTACTTCCCGGGGCGGTAGATCTCGCCGTAGTGCTTGACAGGACGCCGCCAATTACAGGTTCGCTGAAAGTCGTCAAACACTCGCTCGTACTTTCCGGCATACTGGTGATACTTGTCGTATTTTGGTTTATTCGCAACGCGCGTGCCACACTTGCACCGGCGGTGGCGGTCTTCGTTTCTATAATGGGGACATTTGCCGTGATGTATCTACTGGGCTATTCCCTGAACAATCTTTCTCTTATGGCCATGACGGTGGCAACTGGGTTTGTCGTAGATGACGCCATTGTTGTGCTTGAGAATATCTCGCGCTACAGAGAACGTGGAGTTGGGCCATATGAGGCCGCAGTAACCGGCTCAAAGGAGATAGCCTTTACGGTGGTTTCGATGAGCCTTTCTCTGGTTGCCGTGTTTATCCCGATATTGCTGATGGAGGGGATGATAGGGCGGCTGTTTCGTGAGTTTGCCGTAACACTCTCGGCCTCAATATTAATCTCTCTCGTAGTATCACTTACGACAACGCCGATGATGTGCGCAACTATAATAAAGCCAGAGGCACATGGTGAAAAAAAACACGGCTTTCTATATCATATGAGCGAGGGATTCTTTAACTGGATACTGCGGCTCTATGAACGCAGCCTGAATGTGGCGCTGCGGCATTCTTTTTTCATGCTCTGTCTGACAATTTTGACGGCAATAACGTCCGTCTATATGTTTATCATCATTCCCAAGGGGTTTTTTCCAGAACAAGATACCGGGCGCATTGCCGGCAATATTCAGGCGGCTCAGGACACATCCTTTCAATCAATGTGTTGTGCTTGAGAATATCTCGCGCTACAGAGAACGTGGAGTTGGGCCATATGAGGCCGCAGTAACCGGCTCAAAGGAGATAGCCTTTACGGTGGTTTCGATGAGCCTTTCTCTGGTTGCCGTGTTTATCCCGATATTGCTGATGGAGGGGATGATAGGGCGGCTGTTTCGTGAGTTTGCCGTAACACTCTCGGCCTCAATATTAATCTCTCTCGTAGTATCACTTACGACAACGCCGATGATGTGCGCAACTATAATAAAGCCAGAGGCACATGGTGAAAAAAAACACGGCTTTCTATATCATATGAGCGAGGGATTCTTTAACTGGATACTGCGGCTCTATGAACGCAGCCTGAATGTGGCGCTGCGGCATTCTTTTTTCATGCTCTGTCTGACAATTTTGACGGCAATAACGTCCGTCTATATGTTTATCATCATTCCCAAGGGGTTTTTTCCAGAACAAGATACCGGGCGCATTGCCGGCAATATTCAGGCGGCTCAGGACACATCCTTTCAATCAATGTGTTGTGCTTGAGAATATCTCGCGCTACAGAGAACGTGGAGTTGGGCCATATGAGGCCGCAGTAACCGGCTCAAAGGAGATAGCCTTTACGGTGGTTTCGATGAGCCTTTCTCTGGTTGCCGTGTTTATCCCGATATTGCTGATGGAGGGGATGATAGGGCGGCTGTTTCGTGAGTTTGCCGTAACACTCTCGGCCTCAATATTAATCTCTCTCGTAGTATCACTTACGACAACGCCGATGATGTGCGCAACTATAATAAAGCCAGAGGCACATGGTGAAAAAAAACACGGCTTTCTATATCATATGAGCGAGGGATTCTTTAACTGGATACTGCGGCTCTATGAACGCAGCCTGAATGTGGCGCTGCGGCATTCTTTTTTCATGCTCTGTCTGACAATTTTGACGGCAATAACGTCCGTCTATATGTTTATCATCATTCCCAAGGGGTTTTTTCCAGAACAAGATACCGGGCGCATTGCCGGCAATATTCAGGCGGCTCAGGACACATCCTTTCAATCAATGTGTTGTGCTTGAGAATATCTCGCGCTACAGAGAACGTGGAGTTGGGCCATATGAGGCCGCAGTAACCGGCTCAAAGGAGATAGCCTTTACGGTGGTTTCGATGAGCCTTTCTCTGGTTGCCGTGTTTATCCCGATATTGCTGATGGAGGGGATGATAGGGCGGCTGTTTCGTGAGTTTGCCGTAACACTCTCGGCCTCAATATTAATCTCTCTCGTAGTATCACTTACGACAACGCCGATGATGTGCGCAACTATAATAAAGCCAGAGGCACATGGTGAAAAAAAACACGGCTTTCTATATCATATGAGCGAGGGATTCTTTAACTGGATACTGCGGCTCTATGAACGCAGCCTGAATGTGGCGCTGCGGCATTCTTTTTTCATGCTCTGTCTGACAATTTTGACGGCAATAACGTCCGTCTATATGTTTATCATCATTCCCAAGGGGTTTTTTCCAGAACAAGATACCGGGCGCATTGCCGGCAATATTCAGGCGGCTCAGGACACATCCTTTCAATCAATGTGTTGTGCTTGAGAATATCTCGCGCTACAGAGAACGTGGAGTTGGGCCATATGAGGCCGCAGTAACCGGCTCAAAGGAGATAGCCTTTACGGTGGTTTCGATGAGCCTTTCTCTGGTTGCCGTGTTTATCCCGATATTGCTGATGGAGGGGATGATAGGGCGGCTGTTTCGTGAGTTTGCCGTAACACTCTCGGCCTCAATATTAATCTCTCTCGTAGTATCACTTACGACAACGCCGATGATGTGCGCAACTATAATAAAGCCAGAGGCACATGGTGAAAAAAAACACGGCTTTCTATATCATATGAGCGAGGGATTCTTTAACTGGATACTGCGGCTCTATGAACGCAGCCTGAATGTGGCGCTGCGGCATTCTTTTTTCATGCTCTGTCTGACAATTTTGACGGCAATAACGTCCGTCTATATGTTTATCATCATTCCCAAGGGGTTTTTTCCAGAACAAGATACCGGGCGCATTGCCGGCAATATTCAGGCGGCTCAGGACACATCCTTTCAATCAATGTGTTGTGCTTGAGAATATCTCGCGCTACAGAGAACGTGGAGTTGGGCCATATGAGGCCGCAGTAACCGGCTCAAAGGAGATAGCCTTTACGGTGGTTTCGATGAGCCTTTCTCTGGTTGCCGTGTTTATCCCGATATTGCTGATGGAGGGGATGATAGGGCGGCTGTTTCGTGAGTTTGCCGTAACACTCTCGGCCTCAATATTAATCTCTCTCGTAGTATCACTTACGACAACGCCGATGATGTGCGCAACTATAATAAAGCCAGAGGCACATGGTGAAAAAAAACACGGCTTTCTATATCATATGAGCGAGGGATTCTTTAACTGGATACTGCGGCTCTATGAACGCAGCCTGAATGTGGCGCTGCGGCATTCTTTTTTCATGCTCTGTCTGACAATTTTGACGGCAATAACGTCCGTCTATATGTTTATCATCATTCCCAAGGGGTTTTTTCCAGAACAAGATACCGGGCGCATTGCCGGCAATATTCAGGCGGCTCAGGACACATCCTTTCAATCAATGTGTTGTGCTTGAGAATATCTCGCGCTACAGAGAACGTGGAGTTGGGCCATATGAGGCCGCAGTAACCGGCTCAAAGGAGATAGCCTTTACGGTGGTTTCGATGAGCCTTTCTCTGGTTGCCGTGTTTATCCCGATATTGCTGATGGAGGGGATGATAGGGCGGCTGTTTCGTGAGTTTGCCGTAACACTCTCGGCCTCAATATTAATCTCTCTCGTAGTATCACTTACGACAACGCCGATGATGTGCGCAACTATAATAAAGCCAGAGGCACATGGTGAAAAAAAACACGGCTTTCTATATCATATGAGCGAGGGATTCTTTAACTGGATACTGCGGCTCTATGAACGCAGCCTGAATGTGGCGCTGCGGCATTCTTTTTTCATGCTCTGTCTGACAATTTTGACGGCAATAACGTCCGTCTATATGTTTATCATCATTCCCAAGGGGTTTTTTCCAGAACAAGATACCGGGCGCATTGCCGGCAATATTCAGGCGGCTCAGGACACATCCTTTCAATCAATGTGTTGTGCTTGAGAATATCTCGCGCTACAGAGAACGTGGAGTTGGGCCATATGAGGCCGCAGTAACCGGCTCAAAGGAGATAGCCTTTACGGTGGTTTCGATGAGCCTTTCTCTGGTTGCCGTGTTTATCCCGATATTGCTGATGGAGGGGATGATAGGGCGGCTGTTTCGTGAGTTTGCCGTAACACTCTCGGCCTCAATATTAATCTCTCTCGTAGTATCACTTACGACAACGCCGATGATGTGCGCAACTATAATAAAGCCAGAGGCACATGGTGAAAAAAAACACGGCTTTCTATATCATATGAGCGAGGGATTCTTTAACTGGATACTGCGGCTCTATGAACGCAGCCTGAATGTGGCGCTGCGGCATTCTTTTTTCATGCTCTGTCTGACAATTTTGACGGCAATAACGTCCGTCTATATGTTTATCATCATTCCCAAGGGGTTTTTTCCAGAACAAGATACCGGGCGCATTGCCGGCAATATTCAGGCGGCTCAGGACACATCCTTTCAATCAATGTGTTGTGCTTGAGAATATCTCGCGCTACAGAGAACGTGGAGTTGGGCCATATGAGGCCGCAGTAACCGGCTCAAAGGAGATAGCCTTTACGGTGGTTTCGATGAGCCTTTCTCTGGTTGCCGTGTTTATCCCGATATTGCTGATGGAGGGGATGATAGGGCGGCTGTTTCGTGAGTTTGCCGTAACACTCTCGGCCTCAATATTAATCTCTCTCGTAGTATCACTTACGACAACGCCGATGATGTGCGCAACTATAATAAAGCCAGAGGCACATGGTGAAAAAAAACACGGCTTTCTATATCATATGAGCGAGGGATTCTTTAACTGGATACTGCGGCTCTATGAACGCAGCCTGAATGTGGCGCTGCGGCATTCTTTTTTCATGCTCTGTCTGACAATTTTGACGGCAATAACGTCCGTCTATATGTTTATCATCATTCCCAAGGGGTTTTTTCCAGAACAAGATACCGGGCGCATTGCCGGCAATATTCAGGCGGCTCAGGACACATCCTTTCAATCAATG
>JAKOEO010000025.1:14645-46047 GCA_022321325.1 Candidatus Magnetominusculus sp. LBB02
CGGGCGCATTGCCGGCAATATTCAGGCGGCTCAGGACACATCCTTTCAATCAATGGAGGGCAAACTTAAACGAATTATCAATATAATAAAAGAAGACAAGGATGTTGAGCATGTCATGGGCTTTACGGGCGGTGGTGGAGGGTCAACCACAAACACAGGGAGGATGTTCATCTCTCTGCGCCCGTTTGAGCTGCGCAAAGCCACAGCCCAGGAGGTCATTAAAAGGCTTCGCAGCAAGCTTGGCACGGTTGCCGGGGCCTCGACTTTTTTACAGGCCGTTCAGGACATACGAGTTGGCGGGCGTATTGGCGGTGCGCTCTACCAGTATACGCTCCTTGGCGAAAGCAGCGCCGAGCTTAATCTGTGGGCACAGAAGATGCGCCTGAAGATGTTGACCCTGCCGCAGATTGTTGACGTAAACAGCGACCTGCAGGACCAGGGCAAAGAGGTTACGCTTGTTATTGACCGCACATCCGCCTCACGCCTTGGGATAACGCCGCAGTTGATAGACTCAGCCCTTTATGACGCCTTTGGCCAGCGCCAGGTCTCTGTAACATATACCGCCCTCAACCAATACCATGTGGTGATGGAGGTCTCGCCTGAGCACTGGCAGCATGCCGAGGCACTCAACGATATATACGTCTTCTCACCCACAGGAAATCGCGTTCCTCTGGGCGCATTTGCCCATTATGAGCATACGCTTTCGCCTTTGGCGATAAATCATCAGGGGCAGTTTCCGGCAATCACGCTGTCGTTTAATCTTTCCATTGGCACGGCGCTTGGCGAGGGTGTGGCGGCGATTGAGAGGGCAGCCGTTGATATAGGGATGCCGCCAAGTGTACGCGGGCAGTTTGCGGGGACTGCACAGGCATTTAAGGCATCGCTTGCCAATGAACCCTTGCTGATACTTGCCGCCCTGATAACGGTCTATATTGTGCTAGGAATCCTTTATGAGAGTTTTATACACCCGATTACAATTCTATCAACGCTGCCCTCGGCGGGTGTAGGGGCGGTTGCCGCCCTATATATATTTAGCACAGAGCTTAGCATTATTGCTATCATCGGGATAATCCTGCTTATTGGAATCGTCAAGAAAAACGGTATAATGATGGTTGACTTTGCCCTCGATACAGAGCGCAGGTTTGGCAAGAGCACAAAGGATGCGGTTCATGAGGCTTGCCTGTTGAGATTCAGACCTATAATGATGACGACGATGGCGGCGCTGTTGGGGGCGCTGCCACTTGCGCTAGGCAGCGGCGTAGGTTCGGAGCTTCGCCGCCCGCTTGGAATAACGATAGTAGGAGGGCTGATTTTTAGCCAGATGCTAACGCTTTACACCACACCGGTGATATACTTATACATGGACAGGTTCAGGCTTGGAGCACTTAAAATCAGAAACAGGATAAACCGCCGCATTAAGCGGGGGAAAGAGGCGGGACGATATGATGTTGAATAAATTTCTACTAGCGTTGACAGCGGCAAGTTTAGGGATGCTTGTTTCATGCACGGCGGGAAGGGACTACGTAAGGCCGGATATGCCTATTCCGGCCAATTATAAAGAGGCAAATTACTGGAAGGCCGCGCGGCCTATGGACAACGTATCTAAAGAGGCATGGTGGCAGGTGTTTAACGACAGCCTGCTTGACGGCCTCGAAAGAGAGGTCATCATATCAAACCAGAACCTTGCGGTGAAGGAGGCGCAGTTTCGGCAGGCGCTGGCCCTTACAGATTCAGCGGCGTCTAAGCTCTATCCAACGGTCACAGCCGGGGCTAATGTCAGCCGCAATAGGACATCGGCCAACTCAACTGGCGGTAGTTCGTCATCCTCAAGCTCATCGTCAAGCCCAACATCGTCGGGCAAGTCTACATCCTCAGGCGGTACACAGACGACGCTTACGAACTATTCGCTGCCTGGGGCGTTAAGCTGGGAATTAGACCTATGGGGAGGGGTGAGGCGCGCGGTTGAGGCGAATGAGGCGGGGGCGGCGGCAAGTTTTGCAGACCTTGAGGCGCTGCGTCTGAGCACACAGGCGCAGCTTGCCAATAACTATTTTCAGCTTCGTTCTATTGACCTGCAGCGACAAATCATTGAGGAGACAATCAGAGGCTATGAAAAGACGCTTCAGATTGTAAGAAACAGATATGAAAGCGGCACGGCTGGAAAGGCCGATGTTCTTAACGCAGAGACGCAGCTAAAGACGACGAAGGCGCAGGCGATTGACCTTGGCGTACAGCGGGCGATGTTTGAACATGCCATAGCGCTGCTGGCTGGTAAAGCGGCGTCGTCGTTTTCGATACCGGCGATGCCGCTGGCGTATGTAGTGCCTGCAATCCCTGCCGGTCTGCCTTCTGAATTGTTGGAGCGGCGGCCTGATATTGCTGCGGCAGAGAGAAGGGTTGCCGCAGCAAATGCGCAAATTGGGGTTGCGGCAGCGGCGTATTATCCAAGCCTGACGTTAAGCCCGACGAGCGGGTTTCAGAGTTCGACGATCTCGAAATTATTGTCATGGCCAAGTCTGGTGTGGTCGCTTGGTGCGTCATTGACGCAGACGATATTTGACGGCGGGTTAAAGTTATCTATTACGGCACAAGCGCGTGCGGGGTATGACGCGGCGGTGGCAAACTACAGGCAGACGGTGCTGACGGCGTTTCAGGAGGTAGAGGACGCGCTGTCAACGAATGAGATACTGCAAGAGGAGCTGAAAGTACAGGAGGAGGCGGTAAAATCGGCTGCAGCTGCGGCAGAGGTAGCGTTAAACCAATACAAAGCGGGCACAATAAGCGCACTTGATTTGATAATCGTAGAGACGACAGCGCTGAACAACAAAAAAACTGCGGCAGCGATAGCCGGGCGCATCATGTCAAACAGTGCGCTGTTAATAAAGACACTGGGCGGTACGTGGTAGGAGAAAAGAAGAGGTCAAGGAGGCGCGCCTTCTTGCGGGAGTTTGAGGGCAGCGCCCTCATTCCGTAAAGGATGGACAACAGACGGCGCTTGGATTTGACGCGGCATGGGAAATCATGATATTAATGCGTAATCGGGATGTCTGTGGTTGATTCATAGTAAATTGACAAAAATGTATTCATTTTGATAAATTGCAGTATGTGTGCTGAGACTTCTGAGTTGATTAATAATAACGCTGGGAAGATTGAGGAAATTGAACCTGAAGACACAGGTTATCCTGAAACATCATTTGATCCCGACAAAATAAGAGTAGACCAGCAAACCACAAATCTTGGCTATCTGATTGAAATGTTATTTGAAGGTGAAATTGATTTAACGCCTGAATTTCAACGTTCTATGGATTTATGGGACGCACAGCAAAAAAGTCAACTAATAGAATCTCTATTACTTGGCTTGCCGCTGCCCTCATTCTATTTCAGTATAGACAGACAAACAAACAAATGGGTGATAGTTGATGGATTGCAGCGATTTTGTACATTTAATGATTTTATTATTAACAATAAACTCAGACTTTCCGGGCTTGAATTTTTAAAGACATATGAAGGTAAAAATTTTGAAGAGTTATCAAAGGCAGACAAAAGAAAGATAAACGGTACAAAGATAAACTTCTATGTAATAGAAAAGCAGTCCCCCTCCTATGTTAAATTCCTTATTTTTAAACGCGTTAACACAGGCGGGTTAGTCCTAACCCCGCAGGAGATCAGACACGCGTTGAATCAGGGTATACCCTCAAGATTTATTGAGGAGCTAGTAGAGTTAGAAGAATTTAAGCAGGCCACAGACTATAAAATCCCTTCAAAGCGTATGGAAGACAGGGAATTTGCTAACCGCTTCGTTGCTTTTTATCTCTTGGGTTACGATACTAACTATAAAGGTGAACTGGATAGTTTCCTTAACGATGGAATGGAGGCATTGTCAACAACAACCGACGATGAGCGTGCTAAAATCGAAGAATCCTTTAGGAAATCAATGGAGCTTGCATATAAAATCTTCGGCAACGATGCCTTTAGAATAAGGCGCAAATTAGATGCTAAACGCAGTCAAATCGCAAAAGCGCTTTTTGATACAATTAGTGTTAACCTCGCATGGCTTACCGATGAGCAGCGAGCACAGCTGCTTAACAAAAAGGATGATTTTAGAATAAAGCTTATCGCCTTTTTCAATAAAGAGGATTCTTCTCAGGCAATTACATCGGCAACAGCCAGAAAGTCAAACGTTATATATAGATTCGAACTCATTAAGAACATGCTTAGCGAGATAATTGCAACATGATAACCTCACTTCGCATAAAGAACTTCAAATCCCATAAGGATACAAATTTAGAGCTGTCTAATGTGAATATCCTGACAGGCAAGAATGGAATGGGAAAATCATCGGCAATGCAGTCCATTCTACTGCTGAGACAATCGCATCTAAAAAATCTCTTATCAAAAGGGCTTGATTTAACCGGCGACTTGTGCCGAATCGGTACAGCAAGAGACGCCATCTTTATGTTGGCTGAAACTGATGACATAGAATTTGGACTGGTACAAGAGAATAAAGGTGATTTGAAATTTGTATTTGACACAAATCCAGAAGAGATATGGGAAGGATTTCAAACTAAATATGGCTTATCACGGCCAAGAAAGTTCGACGGTACGTTTCTCAAACTTAAAACAAACCTGTCTGCTCATCTATTTTTGATCATGGATTCAAGTATATTTAATAATAACTTTCAATATATTAGTGCGTTTCGCATTGGACCTGCTAAGTTTTATGAAAAAGATACCGCTTTAGTCGAGATTTTTAATCAGATGTCAAAAAAAGAAGGACGCTGCGAGTTAGTCGCCCATTATCTTCATTATAATAAAAAGGAGCAGGTTTCTGATAAATCCATGACTAAAGATAAAGACACTGATCCCGGGCTTATATTTCAGGTGATAGAATGGCTGCAAGAAATAAGTCCGAACATAAATAATATTCATATTGAAGAGGTTGCGGGAGACTCGTATAAAGTAGAGTATAGCTTCAGCCGCGGCGCTGGTGAGCCTGAAACCAATAAATTTAAGGCAATGAATGTTGGGTTTGGCGTTTCTTATGTACTTCCTATAATTGTGGCTGCGCTTCACACGCCAAAAGACGGGCTTGTGCTGATTGAAAACCCTGAGTCACATCTCCACCCGGCAGGGCAGGCTAAACTTATGGAGTTGATCTGTAAGTCCGCGAAGGCCGGGGTTCAGTTTATCATCGAGACCCATAGCGACCACATAATCAATGGCCTGTTAGTGGCGACAAAAAAAGAAATCATCAACCCCGATGAGTCAAAGATATATTATTTCGACAGAGAAATCAGCACGCACGCCACACGGGTTACTCATCTGCCAGTAATGCCGGGGGGCAAAATACGCCGCCCACCCAAAGGCTTTTTTGATCAAATGGATAAAGATATGACCACATTAATGGGGTTCTAAGCATTGGCCGGAACTAATCTTTTTTTATTACTTGCCGAAACTGGACTTTCTAATCAATGGATGCGTTTAAATGAGTATCAGGATGAGTTGTCACTTAATCAATATGTACATGAGCTGTCTGTTAATTTAGAAAAAATAACAATTGAAAATTATATAGGATACTTTGATGAGGTAAACCGTCTTAATTTTATAAAACACTATAACATGGATGATTTTCCTTACGCCCCTATCACACTCCTTAAAAGACTATTGCGCGATTGGGAAAACTGGCGGGATGCACCACAGCAATCATCAGACAAAGAATATAAGATTTTTAACCAGACGATTGAAAACCATACTTTTTGCGAAATAATTGAACGTAGAGCCAATGACCATGAAAACAACTATGCCTTACTCAATCACCATGCGTACAAGATCAGAGACAAAAACATTTTGATTACAATTGATGGAATCGCTGTTGAATTTAGTAATCTGGCAGATAAACACTCGCTTATTCAGTGGTTTGCCTCAAATCGCATACCAAGTCGAATATTTAATCCACATGTCAAACATAAAAAACAACCAAAGAAGGATGAGGCTGTTTGGGGGAAAGATGCCAGTGTTTTGGAATGTTCAGAAAACGAGGCTCAGATATTGCTTAATAGCGCTATTGGAGATCCTGAAAATATACTCTATAATTATGATAAGAGCTATAAGAAGTATATTGTGTTCAGGCGTGAGAGCGCTAACGAACGCAGCATTACATATCATGGTTACCATGTTGCACTGGACTCAGCGGATGTTCCTCAACCCATTAAAAACAGGTTTGACAATAGAAATTAGCACCATCAGCCCGCCGCACAGGGCATTTGACAAAACAGCCGCACATTCTTTAATATTTCAGTCGGAAACGGTGATATGTATTTTCAGAACCTGATAATGAAACTGGAGGAGTTTTGGGCGGCTAAGGGCTGCGTCCTGCTTCAACCCTATGATATAGAGGTAGGGGCGGGGACGTTTCATCCTGCGACGTTTTTCAGGGTGCTTGGGCCGTCTCACTGGAAGACCGCCTATGTCCAGCCCTCAAGAAGACCCACTGATGGGCGATATGGGGAAAATCCCAACCGCCTCCAGCACTACTACCAGTATCAGGTAATCCTGAAGCCGTCGCCGCCAAACTCTCAGGAGGTCTATATTGAAAGCCTCAGGGCCATTGGCATTGATCCCAAAAAGCACGACATACGCTTTGTCGAGGACGACTGGGACTCCCCGACGCTTGGCGCATGGGGACTGGGCTGGGAGGTCTGGCTTGACGGCATGGAAGTAACACAGTTTACATATTTTCAACAGGTCGGAGGGATTGACTTAAAACCCATATCGCTTGAGCTGACCTACGGGCTTGAGCGCATTGCGATGTACCTGCAAGGTGTGGACAATGTCTATAACCTGCGCTTTAACGAGGACTTCCTCTATGGCGATATCTACAGGCAGGACGAGGTGGAGTGCTCGAAATTCAATTTTGAACTGGCGGATGTGGCAATGTTAAGGCGGCATTTTGACGATTTTCACGGCCAGTCGCAGTCACTTGTCAAGGCGGGGCTGACAATTCCGGCGTATGAGTATTGTCTGAAGTGTTCCCATGTGTTTAACCTGCTGGATGCGCGCGGGGCTATTTCTGTAAATGAACGAACGGGGTATATTGCACGAGTGAGGGGGCTTGCCCGCCTCTGTGCCGAGGCATATTTATTAAATAATTCACCTGTGGATAACCAGCCATGAGCGATATTTCGCTGCTGCTTGAGATAGGTACTGAGGAGATACCGGCGGGGTTTCTCTCTGACGGCGTCAAGAGGATTGAGGAGCTTGCGGCGGGGCAATTAAAGGATGCCGCAATAATGTGTTCTGACGTTAAGGTATATGCCACACCCAGAAGGATAGCCATAGTGGCAACAGGCGTAAACAGCTGTCAAGAGAAGAAGGTCAGGGAGGTCTTCGGGCCGCCCGTTACAGCCGCCTATGACGCGGCAGGAAATCCCACAAAGGCGGCGCTTGGCTTTGCGGCCACTAATGGGGTTGACGTGGGGCAGTTGAGCACTCAAACGCGCGGTAAGGGCAGCTACATAGTTGCAAGAATTGAACAGGGCGGCCTTCCCGTCAGTGATATAGTGGGCGGTGTGTTTGAAAAGATAATCGCGGCAATTCGTTTCCCTAAAATGATGCGATGGGCCGCGCTTGATGTCAGATTTGCCCGTCCAATCTGCTGGCTAACCGCCCTGTGTGGCAATGAACCGGTCAGTGTGAAATATGGCGGCATTGAGAGTTCTGGCGCGACATACGGCCATCGCTTCCTATCAGAGGGCACGCTGAAAATTCAGGACGCGGCTCATTATATATCTGCATTGAAATCAAACTATGTAATCGTTGACCAGGACGAAAGAAACGATGAGATAAGAAGACAGGCGGCGGCCATTGCGGCTGAGCACAACGCCTCGCCCGTCAATGACGAGGAGCTGCTTGAGACTGTAACATACATAGTAGAATATCCCGTGTGCATTACGGCAAGTTTTCCAGATGAGTTTCTGAAACTGCCGCCAGAGTTGTTAATCAGCGTAATGCGCGGCCATCAGAAATATTTCGCACTTGAGAGAGACGGCAAATTAATTAATCAGTTCATAGTGGTAAGCAACACACTCAAAGAAAATGAGGCAACCGTACGCGCCGGAGCGGAGCGCGTAATAAAGGCGCGCCTTGAGGACGCGAAATTTTATTACGAACAGGATTTACAGGTAAAGCTGTATGACCGCATTGAAAGCCTCAAGGGAATAACATTTCATGACAAGCTAGGCAGCCTATATGACAAGACAAAGAGGCTTGAGAAGATAATTGCTTATCTTGCCAAAGGAAAACATGATGACTACGTAAAGGCGGCCAGTCTTTCAAAGGCATCGCTTGCCACAGGAGTAGTGCGGGAATTTCCTGAGTTGCAAGGCATAATGGGCACTCATTACGCTATGAAAGATTATGGCAAAGAAATCGCCTATGCCCTCAATGAACAGTACATGCCTACACAATCAGGCGGGCAGATTCCAGTAACTGGAGTTGGCGAGGCACTAAGCCTTGCAGACAAGCTCGATAACATTGTGTCATTTTTCAGCGTCGGTCTTATTCCCACTGGCTCAGAAGATCCCTTTGCCCTTCGCCGACAGGCCATAGGGCTGCTCGCAATGTTAATTGGACAACATGTTACTTTAAGAGAATTGTTTGATAAGACTATAAGCATTTTAGACAAAGATGCCGCCCTTATTGCCACTATAGAGGTGTTTTTTAGGGCAAGGCTTGAGGCTATGTTTATATCGAAGGGCTATGCCAACGACGAGGTGCAGGCCGCACTCGGCGGTTTTATGGAGATACCGCTTGTCTATCTCATAGTCCGTCTCAATATGCTTAGGGACTTAAAAAACAGCGAAGGCTGCAACGAATTTTTGTTTGCGTTCAAAAGAATAAAAAATATCGTCCCCGATGGTATCACAGATGAGCCAAACCCTGACCTGTTTGTTATGAACGAGGAAAAAGAACTGCACGATTCATTGATAGGGATTATATACGATGCTGACGGCGCAATTTCAATAGGGCTTTACAAGTCGGCGTATGAAAAACTAACCACCCTCATCACCCCGATAAATAAATTTTTTGATAAAGTATTGGTTATGGATAAGGACGAGCGGCTTCGCGCTAATAAGTTGGCGCTTTTAAATGAAATTCGCACGATGTCTGATAAATTGGCCGATGTGACTAAGTTACAGGAGAGGTGAAATGGCAATGCGCGCTGGTTTTTTGCTTGACAAAAGCATTTCAGCTATGATAATAAACGTTAGAAGTGGCAGCCTGTGTTTAACAGGTAATAATGAAGCCCGGAGGTTTTAGAAAATGAATCCAGATGAACTTCGCTACCATAAAGAACACACATGGGTAAGCATATCAGGGAAAAAGGCAACTATAGGCATTACCGACTACGCCCAGGACGCACTTGGCGACATAGTCTATATAGACATCCCCGAGGTTGACGCCGAGGTAGAGGCCAATACAGAGATGTCAGAGATTGAATCCACTAAGGCTACGTCCTCAGTGATAGCCCCGTTAAGCGGCACGATTCTGAGCGTCAACGAAGACCTTGAGGACTCGCCTGAGATAATCAACGAAGACCCGTACGGCAAGGGCTGGATAGCGGTTATCGAGATATCTGACGATTCAGAGCTTGATGATTTAATGGACGCCTCCGACTACGATAAGTTCATAGAAGAGGAAGCGGGATGAGAATTCTAATACTTGGCTCCGGCCCGGGCGGCTATGTCGCAGCCCTGAGAGCGGCGCAGATGGGGGCTGAGGTAACAGTAGTCGAGGAAAAAGAGGTCGGCGGTACGTGTCTTAATGAGGGCTGCATTCCAACGAAGACCCTTGTGGCCTCTGCCGAGGCATATGCCAGGGCAAAAGACCTCGCCTCATTTGGGATTGATTTCACAGGAGAGATAAAACCTAACGCTAGGAAGATTGTGGAGCGCAAAAACTCCGTCATCGCAAACCAGGTCAAGGGCATCAGGGGCTTGTTTAAAAGCTGGGGCGTAACGCTCAAAGAGGGCAGGGGCAGCTTCATAGATGACAAGCAGATACGGCTGATATCTAAAAGCGGCGCCGAGGAGAATCTTACCGCAGATAAATTCATAATCGCCACTGGTTCTCGCCCGGCCTCAATCCCCACGTTTCCCTTTGACGGCAAGCGCATTATATCGAGCACTGAGGCGCTTGACATGCAGGAAATTCCGGACTCAATGCTGATTATAGGCGCCGGTGTGATGGGATGTGAGTTTGGCTGCATATACCGCGAGTTTGGCACCGAGGTTACGCTGATAGAGCTTATGCCGCGGGCGCTTACTACGGAAGACCCTGAGATATCGCAAATCATGGAGCGCGAGCTAAAGAAAAAGAAGATAAAACTCCACACAGGCGTAAAGGTGGAGAGGGTTACAAGCGATGAGACGGGCGTAAAGGCGTTTTTATCGGGTGGCAAGGAGCTGACGGCATCTAAAATGCTCGTAACAATAGGCAGGGCATTCAATACGGCGGGCATAGGGGTTGAACACGCCGGCATTGAGTTAGACAAGCGCGGGGCAATTGTCGTCAATGAATTCATGGAGACCTCAAACAAGGACATCTACGCCATAGGAGACGTAACGGGCGGGATGTTACTGGCGCATGTGGCCTCAAAGCAGGGGCTTACAGCGGTTGCCAATATCATGGGACATAAAGAGAAAATGGACTATAGCGTAATACCGGCGGGCATATTCACGCACCCGGAGATAGCCTCTGTAGGGATAAGAGAAAATCAGGCCGAGGAGCGCGGGCTAAAGTACAAGGTCGGGCGTTTTCAGTATAGAGCGCTTGGCAAGGCGCACGCGATGGGCGAAATCGCCGGATTGTTTAAGGTGATTGCCGACGCGGACTCTAACAAGATACTGGGCGTTCATATAATAGGCCACGATGCTGCAGATATAATCCACGAGGCGGCAGTGGCAATGAAGGCTGGACTGACAGTCGAGGCGCTGGCCGATACCGTCCACGCCCATCCTACCCTTGCCGAGGGTTTGATGGAGGCGGCAGAGGATGTCATGGGGCGCGCGATTCACGTACCCAAGCCATGATGTACCGGCCATTTAGCCGGAAGTTATAAAATATTAGAGGAATTAGAAGTTAAAAAAGGAGGAGCAGATGTCAGAAATCGTAAAGGTTCACGCCAGACAGATAATGGACTCACGCGGCAACCCCACAGTAGAGGTAGACGTATTGCTTGAGAGCGGTTACATGGGAAGGGCTGCCGTTCCAAGCGGTGCCTCAACCGGTGAAAGAGAAGCCGTAGAGCTTAGAGACGGCGATAAAAAGAAATACATGGGCAAGGGCGTCCTAAAGGCCGTGAAAAATGTAAATACAGAGATAGCAAAGAAGGTACTGGGCCAAGAGGCCACTCATCAGGCAGAGGTTGACAAGATAATGATAGACCTCGACGGCACGCATAACAAGTCACGGCTTGGCGCTAACGCAATTCTGGGCGTCTCTATGGCAGTAGCCAAGGCAGCTGCTGAGGAGGCCGACCTGCCCCTTTATAAATACATCGGCGGCGTAAACGCAAAAGAGCTGCCCGTGCCAATGCTTAATATCATCAACGGCGGCGCACATGCCGATAACAATGTGGATGTTCAGGAGTTTATGATAATGCCGGTAGGGGCGCCGTCATTCGCCGAGGCGCTTAGGATGTCGGCAGAGGTGTTTCATAATCTTAAGAAGATCCTGCACAAGAAGGGGCTTTCAACGGCAGTAGGCGATGAGGGTGGATTTGCCCCTAATCTGAACTCTAACGAAGACGCCATTGTTGAGATAATGGAGGCCATTGGGGCGGCAGGCTATAAGGCCGGAAAGGATATACTTATCGCCCTTGACGTTGCCTCAAGCGAATTGTTTAAAAATGGCAAGTATGACTTCGCCGGCGAAGGAAAGAAATACACCCCTGCGGAGCTGGCCGACTACTATGCCTATCTGGCAGACAAGTACCCGATTATATCAATCGAAGACGGCATGAGCGAAAATGACTGGGACGGCTGGAAGCTCCTGACCGACAAACTAAAGACAAAGGTACAGCTTGTAGGCGATGACCTGTTTGTTACAAACCCCTCAATTCTGAAAGAGGGAATTCAAAAGGGCATAGCCAACTCAATACTTGTCAAGGTAAACCAGATTGGTACGCTTACCGAGACGCTGGACGCGGTTGAGATGGCAAAGAGGGCAAACTACACGGCGGTAATATCGCACCGTTCTGGCGAGACCGAAGACACCACCATAGCCGACATAGCAGTTGCGTTAAACGCCGGACAGATAAAGACAGGCTCAACCTCAAGAAGCGACCGTATTGCAAAGTACAACCGTCTGCTGAGAATCGAAGAAGAGCTTGGCAGCGCCGCAATTTATAAAGGGATGGACACATACTACAATCTGAACAAGTAGGAGAATAACTAACGCGCGGCGGGGCAGCCCGCCGCGCGTCAAATTATAGTTAATGCCGACACAGGCTGATAAAAAAGATACCGCCCGCACACCGCAGGGGGCAAAGAAAAGTCTGCGCAGCCAGATAGTCTCAGAGCGCAAGCGCCGCGTGCGCGCAACGCTCATACTGTTTGCCATTGTGCTGACAATAATCGGCCTTAACCTGATTTTTGACAAGGCCGGCTTCATTACCTATGTCAATCTGAAAAAAGAAGAGAAGACATATGAGCAGAGCATAGCCAAGATTGAAAAAGACATCGCCGCCCTGAAAGAAGAGATAGTAGATATTAAGACAGACCCATTCCAAATCGAAAAGCAGGCAAGAGAGGGCTTGGGCCTTGCCAAACCGGACGAGTACGTCTTCCTGTATAACAAGTAGATGGATTTCCGCTTTCGCGGGAATGACAGCGCTGTGCCGCCCGGCACTTGATAATATTTCCGTACATGACATACCGGCTTCTTTACCTATCATTGACGAGACTTCTTCTATCGTTGACGACACCGCTTCTATCATTGCCAATTTTTTGCCTGTCATTCCTGTGAAAACAGGAATCCAGAGTCCTGTGCTTGCATGAAATACATAGTCGCCATCACAGGAGCAAGCGGCTCAATTATAGGCGTCAGGCTTGTGGCCGAGCTATTAAAGACAGCCGAGGTACATCTGATTATATCGCAGGCGGCCTTCCCTGTTATCGCCTATGAGACAGGACTGACATGGGGCGCTAATCCAGCCCACGGCGTCCGGGATTATTTCAAAAGCGACAACCTCTTCTACCACGACGACATTCAAAGTCCGCTTGCAAGCGGCTCATTCAGGACTGACGGCATGATAGCAGCCCCATGCTCGATGAAGACGCTCTCGGCAGTTGCTAACGGCTACGCCTCTAACCTGACAACAAGGGCGGCTGACGTTACAATTAAAGAAGGCAGAAGGTTACTACTCTGCCCGCGCGAGATGCCGTTTAGTGCCATACATCTTGAAAACATGCTTAAACTCGCCCGCATAGGAGTGGTTATAGCCCCCCCTGTACCTGGCTTCTATCACAAGCCGCAAACCCTCGACGATGCCGTTACGTTCATCGTTGGAAAACTCCTTGACCAGCTTAACATCGAACATGAGCTATTCAGACGCTACAGCGGCCCCGGCGGCGGTTGAAACTATCCCCTGTGAGAAACTCTCAAACGGGTAAACTTGCACCAATGAGGCCCTCAGGGCAATTGGTTATCGCGGCGCTGCTTTGCCTCGTATTTTGGATACTTTCATTGTTAATGGCGCTTCATACGCGGGAAATACTTGTCTTGTCGTGGAATAAGATTCCAATTGAACACTTCAGGCATGAAGTCGGCCACGCATGGTTTACGAAGTTTGCAAGATACTCTTTCACATCTCCATCGAGGGCAGTGCTCATCGAAGACGGCCAGCCTCTAAGACGCGGTAACGCGGGGCTTGACGCGGTGGCCTATGTTGGCGGCGGCAGATATTTTTTGTCAAACGATGAGCTTCTATTTTCTACTTCTGATAACTCCGACCCAACAAAAAACGGCAGAAAGTATGAGCTGCTCTGCGCCTCCTCCATTGATAGCGGCAAGGTGCGCCTGATTTTTTTTCTTGCCGTACTATCAACGGCGGCAGCGGCCTTATGCTCTGGTTACGCATGGCTTATTCGCTTGTTGGAGCGTATCAGGGCCTTAGCGGCAGCCCACAGGAAGGCCGTGGGGGCGGTGATTGCCATTGCATCGTTTGCGCTTCCTATAGCAGCGTTTTTGATAACCCGGCTGCCGTATTTTCTTTATTATCCTGTGGTGCTGATAAGGCCGGATTCTTACGGGTATTTCGATATTGCAGCTCAGATAATGTCGGGTGTGCCGCCTGATTTATTTTTAAGGCCGCCCGGCTACCCGATGTTTATAGCCATTGTGTTGTCATTGTCTAAGCATATGTTCTCTGTTATTCTTGCACAAAATCTGCTCTCTCTATTAGCTGCCCTGGCGTTTGTTTATGGTATTTTCATTTCATACCGCGGCGCCGCCCCGCTTGCCGCTGTTGGTATGGCCGCCTTTATCGGCAGCCACGTACAGATGTCCGCCGATATATCTGTGCTATCAGAAAGCCTGTATGCCGGCGTTATTATATTTGCTTTTTCATTTATGGCAGCTGCCCTGAAATTAAGAAAGGCTGTGTTTTTCTCTCTTGCCGGGGCGGCCCTTGGCGGCGCTATATATGTCAGGCCGGACGGCCTATTTGTTTTGGCGGTGTTTATTCCGGTTATCATATGGACAAGCCGGCAGAGCTTGCAAAACATAGCCGCCTTTACAGTGCCATTTCTTTCAATGCTGGTTATACTTTGCGGCTACAACTATGCAACCCTAGGCTCATTCACGCCCAATAACCATTCGGCAGAGGCCGCCGTCATATCTAACGAGATATTCTTAGAAACGGACGACAAGTACTCAGAGGCGCTTAATGCCGCAGTAAGAAAGATTCAGTCTGCCGCCCTGCCCGAAGAAAGGCTTTTTCTGAAGTCCACATGGGATATTAATGAATATAACGAGACCAGAAACGAGATATATGCGCGAGGCGGAGGAGACGGCGGCGTCACAACGCCGATTTCAGAGGCGCTTAACAATCCCACCGCTAAAGAAATGAACAAAGTCCTCAAGACTCTGCTTGTAGACGCCATCAGGAAAAATCCTGCCGCGTTTATGAAAAAGTGCCTCATGTCTTTCCTGAAATATTTTGACAATATCGGCGGCGACTATGATATTTATGATAGTCTGAACGGCAGTTATTCGTCATTATATGCCTCCGGAGCAGCAAACGGCACTGACCTGATAAGATATCTGAGTCCTCAGCCGCTGTCTTATTTCACGATAGAAACAGCGCGCCAGTCCGATGGGCGTGAGGCGGTTGCGGGCGAATATAAAGAGACGACTTTGCAGTGGTTTCACTATTTTATTTACACAAAGGTCCACCGCGCCGTGTTCAGAAACATCTTCTGGCCAATGGCGTTTATCATAGCCTTTGTAATCGGCGTCAAACGGCTTATTCGTTCAAGGTGGCGACACACCGGGGCATTTATTATTGTTATGATGGGAAGTGCGGCACTGTTACACGCCCTTGGGATTGCCGGTGCGGCATTTCCAAATCCAAGATACAGTTACACGATGGAGTTCTGCATTTATCTGCTGCCGCTGCTGCTTCCGATGAGCAGTAATGAGTCTAATACCAATTTGCAATCATACAAGTAGATTTTCACTCACCGACAAAACCCTGTCGCCCCCGCCTGTCGTCATTCCGGCTTGTCCGGAATCTTCTTTGGCCTGAGGATGTGCAGAGACAGATTCCGGACGAGCCGGAATGACGGACTATGGAAATCTCTTTACCTCTATGATTGCAACTTGGTCTAACTCTATGTCATCTGCATCGGCAGCTTAATCGTAAACCGTGAACCGCCCTCCACATTGCTGACCGATAGTGAGCCTTTTAGATGCTCCTCAATAATCCTTTTTGACATGTAGAGGCCAACGCCCGCGCTAAGCTGTCCCTTTGCCTGCAAATACGGCTCAAACACACTGTCAAGCGACCCCTCTTCTATGCTGCCGCTGTTGTTGGCAATATCAATGCGGACATAGCTGCCGTCATGGTAGACATCTACCGTTATCATGCCGCCCGTGTTACGGTCTCGCATTAAGGCGTCTTTTGCGTTTAGAAGGATGTTCAGAATAATCTGCGAGAATTCATGTGGATAGCCGTAGATGGCAATGCCTTCTGTGGCGTTTAACTGTGTGGAAATCAGATAATTCTTAAACGAGCCGCTTAAAAGCGTCAGGGCGTCGTTTATGGATTTCGTAACGTCAAAGAGCTTTTCCTCTTTGTCCTGCCTGAAGAAATTCCTGAATTCGTCAATTGTTGCGGCCATCTTCTTGATTTGCTGACGGCCCTTTGCGGTAAACTCATCAACAAACGATTTGTCCAGTTCGTCAAAATGCGAGGCCTCTCTGATATTTATCAGAATCAGATTGAGGGCGCTCAAAGGCTGGCTCCACTGGTGGGCGATATTAACTATCATCTCGCCCATTGAGGCCAGCCTGGACTGCTGGATAAGCACATGCTGCTGCTGCATGGTCTTTGCAACCTCATTCTTTACCCTGGCCTCAAGGCCGCTGTTGAGGCGCTCAAGCTGCAATGACTTTTCGTGCAGCGCCTTTTCAAATAGCACGCGTTCAGTTATGTCCACAGCAACGCCTCTGACGCCAGTCACAACTGCGTCCTGAACTATCGCGCCGGCATAGAGAAATACAGGGATAACCCGGCCATCTGCTGACTTTAACTTAAACTCCGCCCCGCCAGTGGTTATTTGTCCTTCGATTATCTTCGTAAGATTGTCTTTAAAACTTTCAATGCTGTCGTCTGCAATGATTGTCATAATATCCATGCCGCTTGTTTCATTCGTGAGGGACAATGAGTCAATGCCGCAGCGATTGGTAAACGTAAAATGCATCTGCTCATCTATTTCAAAGACGATAGCTGGAAGCATGTCGGCAAGCAGCCTGAATTTCTCCTCACTTGCCTTCAGTGCGTCATCGAGAATTTTATGTTCTGTAATATCAGAAAATATCGCGGCAAAACGTCCAGGTTCGGGGCAGAACACAGACATCTTAAAGTGCTTGCCAACCGAGGGCAGGTAAGCCTCAAGCGAAAGCGGCACACCTTTTTGCGCAACTGTGGCAAATAGCGCTACAAACTGCGGGCCGCCGGCGCCGAACAGCACGCCGGAGAGTGTGCCGACTGCCCTCTCCCTACGAATGCCCATAGTGGCCTCATAGGCCGGGTTTACGTCAAGCACCCGGAAGTCTATGGCCTTGCCCGTGTCGCTATAAATAATTTCATGCAGGGCAGCCGAGTCGTTCATAGCGCTAAACAGGGAGCGGTACTTTGATTCACTCTCTTTCATGGCCAGCTCGGCGGTTTGTTTGTGGATGATTTCTGTTTTGAGTTTTTCGTTGGCCTCTCTTAGCTCAGTGGTTCGTTCGGTAACTCTTTTTTCGAGTTCGCCTCTTGCCTTTTCAAGTTCTTTCGTTGAGATTTCGAGCTCCCTTGTCTTTTCAGCCACTCTTGTCTTGAGGCGTTCTTTCCAGATGAATAATAAAAATACGGACGTGGCGGCTATCATTGTCGAAATAAGAAGTATCAGCATTAATCGCTTGCCGCCAACGCCCAGTTTTTCTATATGCACCCATTGTCTGTATATCTCCTCTTTTTCGGCAGAGGTCATAGCCTGCATAGTCTTTTCGATTATAGCGGCAAGCTCCGGCCAGTCCTTTCTGACGGCAATGGCTGGTTTATATATGTAACCGGTGTTGCCCGCGATTTTGATATTGCTGATACCCATTTTCCCTGAATGATAGGTTACTGAGAAGACATTTCCTATCAAGGCATCTACGTCGCCAAAGGACACGGCCTTAAGGCCGTCTTCCATTGTTGGGACAGCGACAATATTTATGTTGGGGTGGCCGTTGCGTATTAACTCTGCTTCGTCATAACCGGAGACAACGGCGACTTTTTTGCCTTTGAGGTCTTTCAGTTTCATGATATTTGACGACTTTTTCGTTATTATCTCAATTGGAATTTCAAGGTATGGGCTTGTGAATATCAGATATTGTTGGCGTTCCTCTGTTATCCCAAGGCAGGGGATGACATCGAGACGGTCTGCCTTTATCATGTTTTTAATCTCATCGGTCTGAACGTTTTCGATTCCGTCAAAGGCCAGACCAAGACGTGTGTTAATCAACTGCATGTAGTCGGCGGCGATTCCAGAGTAGTGGTCTTTGTCGTCAAGGAATTCAAAGGGATGAAAGTCGGGGGATACGCCGGCCCGAATCTTTTTATGTGAGGCAAGCCACTGCCTTTCCTTGTCTGTGATCACCTCCGCAGAGAACGCCGCTGCAGAAGCTAACAGAACGAGCAGCATGGCTGATATGAGTATCTTTAATTGTCGCATAGGGATATTATAAAAAAAATGCCAATGAAACGGCCAAACGCGGCCAACGCTATCGGCTATAACGGTATTGTAACAGAATCTGATTAGAAAACGCCACCGCTGTGGTGAGTGATGGATAAATTGCGTTAATATCATCCCCGTCTCCATCCGGCTGTCGTCATTCCGGCTTGTCCGGAATCTTCTTTGGCCTGAGGATGTGCAGAGACAGATTCCGGACAAGCCGGAATGACCGACTATGGAAATCTCTTTACCTCTATGATTGCAACTTATTATTAGGTCTTTTTATCACGTATATAATGGTGGTCAGCTTAAAGACAACCCGACGCTCGGCATATGGTTGACTTTGGGCTGCCACCCGTTGGCAGCTTTGGTACTCCGGCTAAAGTCGGGGTTTTGCACAGTCTGGCTTGCAGCCTTAAATCCCTACCTGCGGTCGGCTCTGCAGCACATAGTACCGGCCGTCGGCATACGCGCCCTCGATGTCCTGCGGGCTGCCAAACGCGGTTTCTACAATTACGCCTATGTCTTTAATTTTTGACAGCAGGCCGACTCTAAATGCCTCATCTTTCAGCAGCGGGTTTGTCGAATAATCAAGCAGCACTCTCTGCGGCTTTCTCATTGTTATCGAATCATACAGCCCCGCACCGGCAAAGCCCGACAGGTCCTCGACGTTGGAGTCAGAACGAAATATCAGTCCGTCTGCGTATAGGCCATAACTCTTGCCAGGATATGCGGCAATATGCAGAGCGCCTCCATCTTTCTTAGCCGTAAAACTCATGGCGCGTCCGGGGTGGTTGCCTACAAGCGTCTCGCCAAGCCCCAGAACCATCTCTGCAAATATCTCGTCCCTTGCGCCGGTTATTGGGTTTACCGTATGGATTACAAAGGCGTAGTCCGCCTTGACTATCTCCTGAATAAGCACGGCCATTGAGACGCCCTCATGCGGATTGCCTACGAAGTTGTTGACGCGGCTATGGTAGGCGCGTTCGTTCCAGAGAGAGGCCCATACCTGTTTTATACACCCTGCCGCGCGGCCTTCGTCCGCCTCCGGATATGACAGCCCAGCCTCCAACATCACAGCCTTTAACTCTGCCATATACTCATCGGGGATTTTCAGCGTCTCTATCAGCGTACGCAGCCTTGGAAGCGTATCGAGATTTAGATTTTCCTTGAGAATGCTGTACTGGGCATCTATTTCAGGGTTTGCGCTTAGTATCTTGTCCATCGCCCCGAAGGGGATTACTACCGAGGGCGGCAGGTTTATCCAGTCGGCAATATTGCCCCTTAGCGCGGCAAGATTTGCTGACTTGCCACCGGCAACGCGGCGGTTAAATGCCTTCATAGGCAGGGCAAAGGCCGTAAACTCTACCGGTGCGGCCTTCAACACATGCTTAACGCCCTGCAAGCTTGCCGTCTCCGAAAGCGAGGGCGCTGCGGTCTCATTAAAGTCAATGCCGCCTGATTGGTTTATCGTAAGCGACACATAGCGCCCCGACAGCCCCTTTAGAGTGTCTAAGGTGGCCGGGTCGTAGCATGTTGCAAATAGTACGCGGGCATTTCTTGCCCTCACCGCTACGTGAGACACTATATCTGTCATGTCCGGCGATATTACGGCAGCCACATGAGCGGGGATTTCCTCATCCCCAGATACCTTTGCCGCCACGATAACGGTCAGAGTATCAAAGGTCTTGTCCTGAATCTCATACAGCGTATCAACGGCGGCAACCTTGCCAACCGCCCCAAATGGACTTACCACCTGCCATGCGCCAAGATTATATTCCTTTCGCAGTATCTGATTGAGCCGCTTTAGCAGCATTGAAAGGACAAAGGGCGGCTGCCCGCGAAGCAGCTCCTCAGTAAACAGATTAATCGTCCACGCCGCTGCGTTAAATGCCCTTCCAAGAGTTTCCGCCTTTTCCTGAAATGTCTTATAATACCACTCTACGGCGCTGCCTATCGCCCTCTCAAGCCGCTCCGTAACGCTGATAATGTGAAACAGCCAGTCATGGGCGTCCTGACGAGGCATAGTTTTCAGGTGCGATGAGCAGATGCGAAGCTCCTCATCTAACGCACCGGCAGAGCCTGCCATGTTCTCGGCGGCTAAAATAACCAACTCAACAAGCGCTGACTTGTCCATGTGCTGGGAGCGTTCGGCCAGAAGCCGTATGAACTCTACAATGGACAGGTCCAAAAGCAGCATTTCCCTTGCCCTGTACGTATCTCTTTCGGCGTTAATGAGATGCCTTAGCCTGCCGCGTACCCATGTTGCCGTTGCAAAGAGGTCTTTAACTCTGCCGATATCAGATGCGTCCTTATTTTTTCCTATAAAATGAAGGGCATTTTTTATGTCGCTGTCAAACAGATGGGATGCGGTGTTCAGCGCCCGGTCAAGGTCGGTTGAGCTATGGACGGCCTTTAGGGTCTTCAGATAATTTTCAAAATCATATATCAGGCCGTCTTTGATATGAGGGACAAAGTCGGGTTGCGAACGAATAGGGCGCTCAAAACCCCTCAGCCGCTCCTCTGTAACGCCGCCTGCGTTTAGCGTCTCATAGAACCTGCCGCGGTCGCCGTTACTTCGCAGGAAGGCCAGATATGCCTCGCAGATTACTATGTCGTCGGCGGTGGTATTGTTGTGGAGCTTTTGGTGCCACTCTTCAAGGAAATGGCCGGAGACCTCTTTAACGTGGTGGCGGTGCATGATTTGCAATATTTCGTCTCTGATACGCTGCCCGTCACCGCCAGGCCCCATCATCATCAGCATCAGGGGGATAAATGGGCGCACCTGCGGGGTGTTCAGATAGATCTCGGCAAGCTTGAGAGTCAGACGCTCCTGTGCATGGCTTAGCTCGCGCGGCTGCGTGTTATAGTTTCTCTGCCAGTCAAGCTGCCTTATCGCAGAGTAACGCAGCCATACGGTAAGCAGGGCAAAGCCGTCCACATCTGCGCCAAGCCGTTCGCACATGCCGTAACACATATTAAACCTGTGCATGAGCGTCATTGAACCTTTGCCCATTTCGGCATTAATAATCTCATCGGCATATTGGCTTAAACTTTCGTTTGCAATCGCGCCGGAGTTAGGCGCTATGGGACAGTAGAAATTCTGCCCGCTACACTTTAGCCACTTGCCGGACGATGGCAGATGCAGCACAAATGTGAAATAAGGAGGCGCCGCCACATCGGGAAACTCCACATGAAAGCGGCCATATCCTGCCGCAAAATCAAAGTGAGAGTCTACGGCAGTGCCGAGGCGCACTGAGCCGTCCGGGGCCGGTATCTCATCCGATGGGGCAAGCCATCTGCCGCCCCTGCTTGAGGCCACCCCCCAGTGAAGTACAACCGGCGGGGCTAAATTAGTATATATATCGAGGGCAAAGCCGCCGCTCATGGCTGTAACCTTGCCACAGAGCCGTCTTCCGTCCTCAAATGTGTGATTAATTTCAGCAATGCCGCCGTCAATGGCCGGCAACTCATTGATTAACTCCGACTCTGCCGCCTCTGGCATAGAGCGAAGTTCAATCCTGTAGTTTTTCCCGTTATTGTTGTCCCATCGTTTGTCATTGGGAAAGAACAGGACAAACTCCAAAGACTTATATGGCAAATCATCGCTAATGGTAAAGTCAATGACCGACAGAGACTTGCTCACAGGCTTAAAGGGCGTCTCTGCGGCAGCCGCACCCACGGGTTTTGTGTCAGCCGGATGAGAGAACTCAGGCGGCAGCCGCCATGTCGAGGATGTCTCGGCACACACCCCCCAGTGCAATATGCAGTCCGGGGGTTTCTTGCCATCTTGCGATAAGAGGCGTAAAGACAAACTCCCGCCCTGCTCTGCTGCGGCGAGCATCCTTAGTCCATGCTTTAATTTAAGCTCATGCCCTATTGGCATTGATAGTTCCTGTGAGGAGCCGACGGCAGACAGACTTGCGAAGACGGAGCCGCCTCAGGTCTTATCCCTGACGATCGAAGTAATTGTCTTATGGTATGATATGATTGCCGCTTTGACTTTACCGTCCATTGTGTCGTCCTGTTCTACAAGGGAAAGCAGCCGCTGCCCCTCGGTATCCATATAGCGGTGGAGTTCGTCTTTGATATGGTGCATCTGGTCATGTTTAGCGGCAAGGGTATTGACACTGCCAACAAAATCCTTTATCAAATAGACATCCTTGTCACGCAGATTGAGACGCTTTTCTGTATCTCCGGAGACGATATCCTCCATATCCGACGTAAGCCGCTTAAACGGGCTAAGACTTCGGTACACAAAAAAAATGACAAAAAATATAGCGGCAACCCCGTAACTCAAAAACACAATCGCAAAGGCAATTGCACTCCGAGAGGTCATAGCCGCATCGGCGGCCTGAAGCGTACCGGCATATTTCTTTAAGATAACCGCCACGACAATGGCCAAAACAATCGCTATCCCCATGACCGGCGCAATAAGGAGACCGAGTTTGCCGACAAATCTGGAGCGCCGCTTGCCAGTGGCACTGTCGTGATGTTCGCCGCTTCCTTCCATGACAAATGATAACATTTCTTAATGCAAAATGAAAAGGCAATGGAAAACATACAACGCAGAAAAATTAACGCAGCGCCTGATGGGCCTCTATCCACGATGTCTTGCGAAGCAAAAAACCCTTAATAAAACCAAAAGGGTCTCCCTTGATTTCCCTTGCGACAGTCACGGGCTGGCCCTTTATAACGTCGTCAAATACCCTGATAACGGTACAAAAATTATATTTCATTACAACATCAATAACCGACATAAATGGGGCTGCCCACTTTGGTACGCTTATGAGATGGTCGTATATGAGTATTTCGCCGCCTGGCTTAACCACTCTCACAATTTCGGAAAATGCCCTTACAGGGTCATACACGCAGGTAAGGAACAGGTCGAGAATTGCCTTGTCAAAGGTATTGTCAGGGAAGTCTAAATTTTCCCCATCCATGATATGCAGGGTAATTTCCTGCTTTCTATGCCGGTTTTTATTTCTGGCAATAGCCAGCATTACCTCGCTGATGTCAATGCCGTCAACGGTAACGCCGACAGGGATGTGAGGCAAGTCGTAACCGCTGCCTACGCCGGGGATTATCACCCTGTCGCCGGCATTAAAACTGAGCAGGGCAATAGACTTCCTCCTCCAGCCGCGCAAGGGCAGCATCATCATCGGGTAGAAAAACGGAATAAACGTGTTAAAAGACAACTGCTTTAAGATATTTTTAAGTTTAAACGCCACTTTGAACCCCACTGATAGATTGTAACATAGTTCATGGGCAAATGTCAAATCATCGGCACATATTACTTTCCCCCCTACCCTGCCTCTTTACAGTCGCCAGCGGGTTTAAGCCCTGATTTAAACGCCTCATAAGCGCATTCGCTGATTTTACGACCCCACAGCTCGCCTTCTTTTGGCGGTATGGTTGCAGGCATTTCAGAGGCATATCTCTGCGTACACGATTTCACGGCAAGCGCCGCGCCATCATAGCAGTCTGAAGGGTTGCTTTTGAAGCATTTTGCGAAATACTGATTTTCGGAGCACATGATGTTCGGCAGGATTACAGCCAACTGCTCTATCCAGTGTTCCTTTGAAGTAGCGGTCTCTGCCGACACTGCATTGGCCGTCGGCAGCAGTAATGACATCAGTAATATAAGCGGCGCTATTAAATTTCTCATCAACACCTCCTGTCTATACAAGATTATAATACTAAGCTGAGTTTTATGTAAATATCACGATTTATATTCATGAGCGCGCTAAATATTTTTGCCATATCAGCCGATAAGAAACAAGGATGACGATACAACTTCACAGAGCCGCAAAGATGGCAGCAGAGCTGTCTGGCATTATCAGGCGGCTGATGACACTGACCCTGCCGCTTATATGTCTTTCATTGGCCATGACTCAGGCTGCTTTTGCGCTTCAGGGGGTGAGCACCGGCGAACTGGTAAAAACATCGGAACTTATAGTCTCGGGTAAAGTAGAGAAGATAAGCAGCCACTGGGTTAAGGACAAATCATTGGTTGTCACAAGGGCAACAGTAAAAATAAAAGAAGTCATGGCGGGAAATATTGGCAGAAAGGATATAATCGTTGAATATGAAGGCGGCAAGGTCGGCGACCTTGAGCTGAAATTAACTGATGCGGTGTCTCTTAGCCAGGGGGAAGAGGTAATTCTCTTTCTTCACCAGGCACAGAGCGCTCTTTCAGGTACGGTATACGTAATAACATGCGGGGCGCAGGGCAAATATGCGATAAAAAATGGAAATGCCTCAAAAGGCGGCTTTACCATTGACGCAAACCATGATGTTGTGGACAATAATATTGCCATAGAAGACTTAACCGCAAAAATAAAGGCAAGCCAGTGACAGCCAAATACATGTGCCGCGGGTGCGGTTATATCTATAATCCAGACTCGCCGTCAAAAGACGATTTGGTTGGCGGCCACGCCGGGGTATCCTTCGATGACTTACCTTCTGGCTGGGTCTGCCCGTTATGCGGTTTAGGCAAGTCAGAGTTTGTTCCGTGGTAGGCAGTTGTTAAGCAGTTGTTAGTATAGTCGGCTATCTCTTTATCTTTCTTCTTTCTGTCTTGTCGGGGCCTTTTCTGCCGCCGACCTTTTCTACGACTTTGTCTATCACAGTAAACGATGCCTTGAGGAATTCGTCGTACATACTTATGCCCAGTAAAAACAGCGCGCACATGATCATAAAGCCCATGATGAAGAACCAGTGGTTGAAAACAAGAAACATATCAGGAAACGTTACCCTTCCCAAATCTATGTATGACACCATCTTGTCGAGCTTTGAGCCGTCGTACATCTCCGCATAGAGGATTGAACCGCCGACAAATCCAAGCATTGCGACAAAGGCGTCAATGGCGCCCTCGCCCAACGCAGCCGCCGCTATCGCCGGGCAGTATCCGGCTATCGCAAGACCCGCCCCAAATAACACGCCTCCAAATAACTGGGCAAGTATAACAGTCCTTGGCAGGTAAAGCTCTATCACCCCTATGTCTTTGAAAAAATAAACCAGCGCCATGCCAAACATCAGAAGCGGCGTTCCCACTCTCCAAAATGTAAAGTCCTGCATCCTGAACATCCCCGATACTATATCATATTTGCCAAGCCTTCCCTTTTGCAGGACAATCCCAAGCAGAAACCCCAGCAGAAGGCCGCCGTAGAGACTCCCCGACCCTTTCAGCGCCTCTACTGTGGAAGGATCAAACGTCTCTTTTAATCTCATTAATATAGCGTCCACGCTATCCCCTGTAAAATGTTACCGTTTTTACGTGATAAAAAAGCATCGTCATCAGCATTCCGCCCATCCAGAGCGACATCATAAATATAAAGCCCGCCGGCGCCAGCTGTATCACGCCGGATATCAGCATTCCCAGCGTACAGCCCATCGCAAGCCTCGAGCCAAAGCCTATCATCATGCCGCCTACAAATACCCAAAACAACCGTTTCATTACCGACGGCCCCTTTGAGAGCTTCCACATCTTCGGCACCACCAGCAACTTAAATTCCCCGGAATATACCGAGGAAAACATGCTGCCGCACACTATGCCCACAATCACCGCAATCGTCCACTCAATAACCGGCTCATAGGCGTTCCAGTATGGCACGGTTTTGGCGTGTTCAGGGAAAAGCACATATTCGATTATTGAGCCTATAACAGTAAATCCCCTTGATGCCCCAAGAGGCCGCTTCGACAGGTAAAAAGAAAGCAGCTCCACAAGAGCAAACAGTATCCCTACGCTAAACAACCGCCATGATTTCCTCTTCATAATGTTTAACATGCCCCAAACACCGCCTTTCAGTAAATAGTTTGCCGCTACACCACTTACATTATAAACAATATCATCTGTAAAATAATATATGAAACACTCATTGTGGCAGGAGCGCAAAAAAAAATAACCGTCCAAAAAAATAAATCTTGACAAAGTAAATCCTGTTATTATAATTTCAGTGTAGATGTGATAATGGTTACATGGCAGGAGTGGTATTTGTGACGGTTTAGGGGGTGCATTAGCAGAGATGCTGAAGGTGTGCTATGAGAATTAACAGAGACACGGACTATGCGATACGATGCGTTCTTTATATGTCCGGCGCGCCGGAAAAGACCTATGTCATTTCAGAGATAGCTAAGGAGAAGGCGATTCCGGAGAGTTTTCTGGCAAAGATACTCCAAAAACTTACAAAGACCGGCTTTCTGAAATCAATCAGAGGGACAAAAGGCGGCTTTGTCCTTCTTAAACATCCGAAAGATATAACATTGCTTGATGTCGTTGAAGCCATTAACGGCAAAATCTTAGTGAATAAGTGCACAACGGCAGAGGACAGGTGTATGCTGATTGACAACTGTCCGACATTCGATATCTGGTTTGATATAAAAAAAATGATAGAAGACCGTTTAAGAGGCTATGAATTCTCAACGCTGGCGGCACGTTATGCCGACGGCGTTACAAGTAAAACTCCATCGGGAGTGTGAAATTTAATAACAGGAGGAGCTAAGAAATGGACAATGTCATGCACGGTGGCGCAGTACACCACCAACACGAAGTAGAGCTCAGCGTATGGCCGTTGATAACGGCGCTAGGGTCGTTTCTGATACCTATCGCGTTTATGACGGCGTTTTCGTGGGGGCTTTCGTCGGTAGGTCTTATACTTGCCGGCGTGGCTGTGGTTGTTTTGATTGTGGGACTTTTTGGCTGGCTAAACGAGGTACATGCCAAAAAAGAGGACGCAGGGCTAAGCAAGATAGCAATAATTGTGTTCATCATCTCTGAAGTAGCGCTGTTTGGCGGGCTTTTCGGCGGGTATTTGTACGCCATGCTGTTTACCGACCTATGGCCTCCGGCCAATACGCCTGCAGGCGTACCGCCTATGGGGCTTGCCGTACTTATGACCGTATTCCTGCTGTCGTCCAGCGTTACCGTTCATAACGCCGAGGAGAAATTAGTTCACGGCGACATGGGCGGATTTAAGGGATGGCTGACGATTACCATGATCTTAGGCGCGCTCTTTATGGGGTTTATGGCCTATGAGTGGCATGAACTGATGTCTGAGGGCTTTGTAGTAGGCCTGAACGAATACGGGACTTTTTTCTATACGATAACCGGCTTTCACGGCTCTCACGTAATTGTTGGTCTTGTGATGCAGCTATTTTGTATGATTTTGGCCGGCGGCAATAAAATCGGCAGGAACAAGCAGACAATGGTGAAGGTTACCGGACTTTATTGGCACTTTGTTGATATAGTCTGGCTGCTGGTCGTGTCGCTGATATATGTGATTCCATATATTAAGGGCGGACAATGAAATTAAGGGCGATTATCTTGTCAGCCATGTGCTTTTTGATGGCAGCCGAGGTGTGGGGCTTTGGGCCTGCGGTTGATTCAAATCAGTTCGACCCGACTGTGCTGAAGATAAAAGAAGATGATTATCTTGGCAAGACGGTGCCAAATATAAGCATGGCAGATGAGCTGGGTAAAGCGGTAACGCTAAGCTCATACGCCGGGAAACCGTATGTCCTGTCCATCATATACTACAAGTGCGGTCAGTCATGCCCGGTGCTCAACGAGGGGCTTTCGACTGCCCTGAAGGATGTTAATCTTCGGCTTGGCGAGGACTATAACGTTATAACGCTTAGTTTGGACGGCAGGGAGAGACCTGAAGACGCGCTGAAGTTTAAAAAAGACCTGCAGATTAAGATGAAAGACGCTCTGCCTAAGTCCTTCGACAAGTGGGTGTTTGCGACGACCACAGACGCGGAGGTCAAAAGGTTTACGGACGCCCTCGGCTACAGGTTTTTTTATTCGCAGATAGACAAGGTCTTCGTACATCCAAATGTGTATATCTTTCTGTCTCCGGACGGCAAGATTACCAGATACCTGTTTGGCCTCTATCCGCTTGCGATGGACGTGAAACTGGCGTTGGTGGAGGCGGCTGACGGTAAAATAGGCAAGTTCCCTGTGTTAGACAAGATTGCCCTTGCGTGTTATTCATATGACACAAAGATTGGCGGCTACAAGATAAACGTTGTGTTCATCATGGAAACGCTTGGATTTGTATTCGCCGGCATAACCGCTGTAATCGTTTTTCTGTTTTCAAGAAGTATGAGAAAGAAGAGACGGGCTGAGAGCTTCTTGGCCATAGAAAATTAGGAGGTAGAAAATGCTAAAGCAAGTATTGAGATTTTTGACTGCTGCGCTTGTCGTATCAATGCCATATGCGGCAGCGGCAGCCGAAAGGGCAAAAAGAGTTGTTGACCCTGTCAAGTCGTGGGACGAGCATTTTATGACATGGTCGGTGGTAGCGACAGTCGTTTATCTGATAGTAACGTTGCCGCTTATTTACTTCGTATTTAAGTATAAGAGAAGGCACAAGGACGAAAACGGCGCCTATATAGTGGGAAACGCCGGCCTTGAAATCCTCTGGACGATAGTCCCGATGATAACGATAATCCTGCTCGGAGTTCAGTCATGGGCGGTCTTTAACGATTTAAGAGAAGTGCCGAAAGACCACATCGAGGTCAAGGCGGTTGGTTTTATGTTCGGCTTCGAGATGTACACCCCTGAGGGGATTATGACCCTGAACGAGCTGCGCGTACCTGTGGGAAACGTAAAGGTCAATCTTACGAGCAAGGACGTAATACATGACTTTGCCTTACCGGCGTTCAGGACGCGCGAGGACATGGTTCCCGGCGAAAATACATATCTCTGGTTTTCGGCTAAAGAACCTGGCGAATACCCGGTTTATTGCGCCGAGTTTTGCGGCTCAGGGCACTCATCAATGCTTGCAAAGGTCATTGTTATGAAGAAAGATGACTACGAGGCGTGGGTCAAGTCTAAACAGGCCGAGAGCATGACGGCTGCCGCCACTCCGGATGCAAAAGGTAAGCAGTTGGTTGAGCGGCTTGCCTGTCTGGGCTGCCACGGCATAGCGGGCGAGACAAAGGCCGGCCCTGCCTTAAACGGCGTTATGGGAAAGTCGGTAGAGCTTGAAGACGGCACAAAAGTCGTAGTTGACGAGGCATTTGTCATTGAGAAAATAGCCGACCCAAAGGCAAAGCCAGTCAAGGGATATGGTCACATGATGCCCCCCAATGCACTGGCTAAAGAAGACTATGAAGCCATTGCGGCTTACTTAAAGACTATAAAATAATACAAGGAGGTTAGAGATATGAGTGCACAACCAACTGGTTTTAAGTCGTGGCTTTTCACGACAGACCACAAGAAGATTGGAGTAATGTATCTGGTTACGTCTCTGGTGTTTTTCGTAGTGGGGCTGCTTCTTGCAATCGTAATGAGGACAGAGCAGCTTGACATCACAAAAAAGGTGATAATTGACGCCGACCTTTATAACACGGCCTTTACAATTCACGGGGCGGCGATGGTGCTCTTTTGGATGATACCGGTGCTGACGGGGTTTGTCGCCAACTATATGATACCGCTGATGATAGGCGCTCACGATGTCGCCTTCCCTCGGCTCAATGCCCTCAGTTTTTGGTTATATGTAGGCTCTGGGCTGGTAGCGGTTATGGCACTGATACTGCCGGGCAGGCTTGATATCGGCTGGACTGGTTATCCGCCATATTCACTCGTGGGGCCGGCAAATACCGCGTTTTATGTCTTCGCCGTACACTTACTCGGTGCGTCGAGTATCTCCGGCGCGGTTAATTTTATCACGACTATCATTACGCTGAGGGCGCCAGGCATGACATGGGGCAGACTGAATCTCACCGTATGGGGTATTTTTGGAGCATTTATCATTCAGCTTGTCGGCGTTCCCGTATTGGCTGCGGCGGTCACGCTCCTGCTCTTTGACAAGTACCTTGGGACGAGTTTTTATAACGCGTTTAAGGGTGGAAGTCCAATTCTATATGAGCACCTGTTCTGGTTTTACGCCCATCCGGCGGTTTACGTGGTAGCTCTGCCGGTGTTTGGCATAGTGTCAGATATCATCTCTACTTTCGCGAGGAAAAAGGTATACGGCTATACCAGCATGGCAATAGCAATAATGATTATCACCGTAGTCGGTTTTGAGACATGGGTACATCACCTCTATGTTGCAGGTACTCTGAACTGGACAAGGGTTGTGTTTATGTGGGGAACGATTGCAATAGGCGTTCCTACCGGCATTAAGACATTTAACTGGTTAGCGACATTGCACAAGGGTTCGATTGAATTAACCACGCCGATGCTTTACGCCCTTGGGTTTATCTCCCTGTTTACTATTGGCGGGGCAACCGGCATAGCCAATGGACTGCTCGGACTGGATATTCAATTCCACGATACGCAGTGGGTTGTTGCGCACTTTCATTATGTGTTGGCGATAAGCATGTCAATGCTCTGTATGGGCGCTATTTACTACTGGTTTCCAAAGTTTACTGGCAAGATGTTTAACGACAAGCTTGCCAAGACCGCATTTTGGATAACCCTCATCGGCGCTATGATAGCCTTCCTGCCACAGCATAAGCTCGGCATTGACGGTATTCCAAGAAGATACTGGAAACTTCCTGCGAAGTACTCCGGCGAGATGAGAATTGCCGTTATCTTTTCCTACATCACCATTGTAGGATTCCTTATGACGCTCTATAACTTCGTCCATTCGGCAATAAAGGGACCGAAGGCGCCGGCCAACCCGTGGAACTCGCTCTCGCTTGAGTGGCAGATTCCCTCGCCGCCGCCGTTTTATAATTTCGAGCAAATCCCTACTATCACTGACGGACCATACGAGTACGGCAAACCGGCAGACGGCGCAGCTAAGGCTCATTAATACTGATTTCACAATGGGGGGCGCTCCGCATCTCATGCGGGGTTCCCCCCCCAACACACAACCGCCCCGGAATTTCCTCAAATTTTTTATAAATGCCACGGTAAATTTGTTCTCCATCATAAGTAAGCGTTAGCTGCTTAGTTTGTTGCC
>JAKOEO010000026.1:0-33728 GCA_022321325.1 Candidatus Magnetominusculus sp. LBB02
GACGTAGAAATAATCGAGGCGCATCACCGGCTGAAAAAAGACGCCCCCAGCGGCACTGCCTTAAAGATGGCCAATGTCATCGCCGACGCCCTGTCAAGAAACCTTGACGAGGTCAGCGTCCTCTGCAGAAGCGGCATGATTGGCGAAAGAAGGAAAAGGGAGATTGGCATTCAGACCGTACGCGCCGGAGATATCGTAGGCGAACACACTGTGCTGTTCGGCGGCCTTGGCGAGCGAATAGAGATAACGCACAAGGCGTCAAGCCGCGACACGTTCGCCCGCGGCGCCCTGAGGGCGGCGCTATGGCTTCAGGACAAACCCGCCGGCATTTATGATATGCAGGATGTGCTTGGGCTTAAATAAAGCTAATGTATTTCTTTAACTCTTTAACGAAGAAATATTTTTGGGTTGGCCTGGTTGCCACTGTCCTTACTGCGGCCTTCACCATAACCTCTTTTTGGTTTACTACAGGAATCAAAAACGACGCTGTGAGGATTAACCTCGCCGGTTCAGAAAGGATGCGCCTTCTAAAACTGGAAAATATTGCACTTAAGGAGAGCTCCGGCGTAAACGAGGCCGTGTATTTAACTGAAATTAAATTATTTGAAGAGATTCTTAAGGGGCTAAGAGATGGCGATCAAATGCTTAATCTCAGGCCTATCAGACATAAGCAGCTGTCCTCTCAGTTAAATATGCTGATAAGTCAATGGACCGACAGAGTAAAACCGACCCTCATTAACGTGGAAAAAGATATTGAGGCTGGTAAACCAATCTCAATAAAAGACCTTAACAGCACAATAAGTTCATATCTTTACGAAGTAAATGACTTTGTATCAAACATTGTCTCACAGTCAGACGAGCAGTTACTGTTATTCGATAAGATTCGTCTATGGCTGATAGCCGCCGTTGCCGCCTTTTTTATACTTGGGATTTATTTCACAGACTCCCATCTTGTAACCCCGTTAAAAAGGCTGCTAAAGGCGGCCTCGGAGATGGAACAAGGCCGGCTTGACACGAGGGTAAGCGTGGCAGGCTCTGATGAGATAGGAGAACTTGGCCAGAAGTTTAACTCCATGGCACATACGCTGCAATTATACATCGAGGAAAATTCAAAACGTTTAACGCAGCTCGATATGATGAACAAAAAGGCTGAGGAAATGGTACATGAGCGGACGCGGCAGCTCCAGAGCACAAACGAAGAGCTTATCTTAGCCAAAGAAATGGCTGATGCCGCAAACAGGGCAAAGTCAAAATTCCTTGCAAACATGTCCCATGAGCTGCGAACGCCGCTAAACGCCATCATAGGGTTTTCAGAGATGCTAAACATGGGGATTGTGGGAGAGATGCCAAAGGATCAAAAAGAATATATAAATGACATATTTGATAGTGGACACATACTGCTTTCCCTTATCAACGACCTGCTTGACCTCAGCAAAATCGAGGCCGAAAAACACGACTTAAAATTAGCTGACATAGATGTGCGTGCTGCCATTGGACGCGCAATTAATCTTTTCAAAGAGAAATCGGCACGGCATAACCTGACTTTAACGGAGGAGGTCTATGATGGCGTACACACGGTATATGCCGATGAGAGGAGGCTTGTGCAGGTGATTTCAAATCTGTTAAGCAACGCGGTTAAGTTTACCCCTGACGGCGGTCTGATAACTATCGGGGCAGTTAAAATCGCCCCAAATGGCAATGAATTAGTCGAGTTCTTTGTCAAAGACACAGGGCCTGGCATTAAGCCGGAGGATATACCGCTGCTATTTACCGAATTTCAACAGCTTGAGACCACCGAGGAGATGCAGCACATGGGAACCGGCCTGGGCCTTGCCCTAAGCAAGAAACTCATCGAGATTCAGGGAGGCGCCATACGCGTAGAGAGTCAGTGGACAAAAGGCTCTGATTTCAGGTTTACTATACCTGTAAATAAAAAAATGGAGGATGATGTTGAAAAAGATTCTGGTAATTGAAGACAACGAACTCAACATGAAGTTTATACGTGAGGTACTCAGACGAAGGGGGCATACGGTAATTGAAGCATTCGACGGGGCTGAGGGTGTGGCTATAGCCGAACAAACCCTGCCAGACCTGATCCTGATGGATATAAATATGCCGCACATGGGCGGCGTTGCCGCACTGAAAAAGATCAGACAAATTGTCCCGCTTGCCAATACCCCTGTTATTGCCCTGACGGCATACGCGATGGAAGATGACCGGGAGCGCTTTATCAAAGAGGGCTTCGATGACTACATCGCCAAACCTATAAGCATAGGCGCTTTGATGGATACCCTGCAGAGGATTATCAAATAGCGCCATTACTGCTATTTGATAAATCTAACGCCATAACGACGGCATCCTCAGCCGGATAGGCATAATAACCCCTTCTTACATACAAATTCTTAAAACCTATTGAGCTGTAAACCTTTAAAGCCGCGATATTAGACTCACGTACCTCAAGTATTGCCTTACCTTTAAAGTCTGTTAATGCCTGTTCCGTAATATAACTTACCAGCGCAGTGCCGATATGTCTTTGCCTAAACTCAGGATGCACGGCAAGTTTAAGCACATGCGCCTCGTCAACCATTATACGTACACAGATATAGCCAACAATAATGCCGTCAATGAGCGCTGTCCTGCAGATTGAGTGCGGGTGTAAGACCTCGGTTGTGAAATCATTCAGTGACCATCTATGAGTAAACGACAGTTTCTCTATTTCGATGATACGGGCGATGTCCCTAAGGGTCATGCCGCTAATTATGACTTCAGCCGCGGCCACTTTGAAGTTTCTCAACGGCAAGCGGCATTTTAAGATAGACCGGCCTTAGTGCAGAGGCGAAGTCGCCGTCTGCGGCCTTTTTCAATGCAAGCCTGCCAACAACAATTGGCGATATATGCGTGTCCTCTGCAAAGACGGCCATGCTGCCGATGGGCTCAGCAATGGCGCGGGCAGTTACGCCGCTGCCTGTGAAGATGACCCTGCTGTCATCAAACATTTTCATGGATAATAAATCATTGACAAGGAAAAGACCAGGCTCTATGACCGCCTTAAAGCCGCCGTCTTGCCACTGAAACACGGCGGCATAGACCTCGCCCTGGCGGGCGTCAATAATAGGGCAAACGGGGTGGGCGGCAAATGGGAAATTCCACGCCAATGCCTCAAGCGAAGAAACAGCCACGGCGGGTTTGCCAGTTGCATAACACAAGCCGTTAACAGCGGCAATCCCCACGCGAAGCCCGGTGAAAGACCCGGGTCCTTCGACAACGGCAAACGCGTCAATATCCCCAATCTCAAGGTTGGCCTCTTTCAGTACGGTATCAATAATTGCCATCAACTCTACAGAGTGGGCGCTTTTCAGTATGTCGGGATTGACCACAGCGCTTGCTATAAGCCCCGCCGCCGAGTCAACAACAGCGGCCCCGCACGTAAGACCAGACGTATCAATGGATAGTATTGTCATCACACGTTACAGCGCTTAATATAACATGTTGCAATGGCAGCGGGCAAATAATAACTATGCCAAAAAAATATTTCAATCGCATTTTAATCTTGACTTGTAAATATGAAATACATGTGTTATACTGATAGAGGATCGGGATGGTTTGTAAATTTATTGTATGGGAGGTACGCATGAAAAAGCGGGCGCGGCTGTATGTAGTTGCGATTCGATTAGTTTTAGTGACGTTTATATTGGCCTGTTTATCAGCCTGTACTAAGCAGGGCAGTATCTCCTATGCCAATGGAGACAGATATACTGGAGATTTACAATATGACAGGCCAAACGGGCATGGGACGATGATCTCGCCAAATGGAGACAAGTATGAAGGGGAGTTTGAGGATGGCGTAGCCACAGGCGAGGGCACGATGGTCAGCGCTAATGGCTCTAAGTATGAGGGCCATTGGAAGTCCGGAGTGTTTGAGGGAGAGGGGACATTGACGCTTGCCGATGGAACTAAGTTTGAAGGAGAATTTAAGGATGGCCTAAAGGACGGCCAGGGGACTACGACTTATCCAGACGGGAAGAAGGTTAAGGGGGTATGGAAAGATGGCAAATTGCTTCAATGAGGGGTGCTTCCAGCCCGTTGACTGACGGCGGCCCCAATGTCAGCACGGCGGGGGCGATTAAGCGCAGCCTCTATTATTTTGCGTGGAGAACCTCTCTGCGATATTACGCCGCTTATAAGGACGTTTGTATCTATTACAGCCCTAATTCTTGGCACCACGCATCAGCTCGGCAATGGCCGCGTTTACATCAGTCGAGACATCTGTCTCTGTAATTGAGTTGTTCTTGTCATCAAGCGTCTTTAGAGACTGCGCAAATACGCTCTGCCACGTCATAGCAGCCTGTCGTTGCAGCTTGTTCTTAAGTATGAGCTTTTCACCAGGGTCAAGCTGTTCGATTATTGTAAGCAGATTCTGAAATGGAATTTCGAGTTTAACCGTTTTTGAAGTCAAATTAAACCTCCTCTATTGCGTTATTCCCTATTGTACTACATCAGAGGATGTGTTTACCAATTGCCGTAGCTGCAAGATACAGGTTTTTGCGTAATCTGCACCAGATGTGTTAAGATTTACCTAAACGCTGCCGACTTATAAAACTATATGAAACCGCAGACTGCCGTTATAATATGTAACTGGAACAAGAAGGACTTCCTGCTTGCCTGTATCGCCTCGGTTCTAAACCAGTCGTACAGGGACTTCGATATCTATGTCGTGGATAATGCCTCTGACGACGGTTCAGCCGCGGCGGTGAGGACACACTACGGCGGCAGGGTCAATGTAATCGAAAATGAAACGAACAGAGGCGGCTCAGGCGGCTTTAATACGGGCATTGAGGCAGCCCTGAACTCAGGCAGAGATTATGAGTTTTACCATCTCCTCGATAACGATACAAGGCTTGAAACAGACGCCCTTTCAGCCCTTATCGCGTTTATGGCTGAGCACCCTGAGGCCGCTATCGCAGGCTCCAAGCTATACTACATGGACGGGCAGCAGGGCACTGTCCAGGAATTCGGCGCGTGGATTGACTGGCCCAAGGCGCATATTAAGCCTAACGGGAAAAACTACTCTGAACCTGCTAATGGGCAGATTACTGAGGACATCGAAGTTGACTACGTGCCGGCGTGTTCGTTAATCGCACGGTCGGAGGCCGTCAGAGAGACCGGCCTGCTTGACGAAAGTTATTTTCTCTACTGGGACGATATGGACTGGGCATGGCGAATGAAACTCAAGGGCTATAAGGTCTTCGCGGCAGCCAAATCAAGGGTGTTTCACGCGATGAGCATATCGAGCAAGAAAGACCTGCTCACCACATACTATTTTTGGAGAAACAGGGTGAGGTTTTTCAGGAAATATGGCACTGCCGCAACTATGGAGGCCCTGCTTGACGATATATTTACGGCCATATATACATGCGCCGCTTTTGAAAAGCTCAACGCCAAAGAGATAATCTACCGCGCAGCCACAGACGGACTGAAAGATATAGGCGGCAGGGCAGACTTCAGTCATGGCGGGCCGCCTCTTACCCTCGATAAACCAAAAGATTGCGCCGGTGCCGCAAGACGCATAGGCCATGTGATATTAGACGCGCAGGAGACAGACGCTGCCAATGACAATATAATCTACACAGACAGCTATGGAAACGCCATCGCGGCGCCGTTGGCGTGGCGGCTAAAACTGGCTTATCCTGCCGCTAAAGCTGAATTTCTTAATGTGATACGGAGAGAATATCTTGACTGACAAGCCGCTTGTCAGCGCCGTAATAGTCTCCTATAACCGGAGGGATGACCTCATGGAAACCATTAGAATGCTCCAACGGCAGCACTACGAAAACCTTGAGATAATCATCGTTGACAACGCCTCGGCAGACGGCTCTGCCGCAATGGCTGCCGGGCTAAATCTGACAAACCTGACTCTTATCCAGATGGCCGAAAATGTGGGCGTCAAGGCGTATAATGCGGGGTTTGAGGCGGCACGCGGGCAGTTTATTCTTATTCTCGATGACGATTCCTTCCCAGCCCCAGACGCAATAGAAAAGATGATTGAGAGGTTTGCCAGCTACCCGTCAATAGGCATAATATCTTTTACCGTTAAGGACTACTCAACGTTTAAGGATTCGCCTGCCGCAACGGTCTCAGGCGTTGAAGATACATCCTTTGAGGAGATATTAAAGAAATTGAAAGACAATGCTGCACCGTTCAAAAAATTAGAGCTTACGCCTGAAACTTGGAAAAACGAATTCGGAGAAAACAGAACAGTTAAAACACCTGAAGGGGATGTATTTATTGGCATGAATCAGTACCTGAAATTGAAAACTAAAGATAAAGGGAATAGAGGAAAGTATTTTGGTCTAATTAAGCCTACATTGGCAGACCCTTCATATGTAGTTGAAGTGAAAGCCCCCAAAGAGGGCGCAGAAAGAGATACTAAAAAAATATTCATTAAACCATTCAAGAGTAAAGACGGCAATACATACTTCATGTCGGTAACTATACAACAAGGAGGGAAGGAAATATCAATCACCAGCCACCCCAAAGACGCCAAGGATTTGATAGGGATTATCAAGAAAGGTGAGGTGCTATATTCTAAGTCTGCACCTGTTCTTCAGCCAGCCGCCTCAAGGCCACAGGAGCACCCCACCAGTGCAGGCGGGCATCTCGATGGCTCTACTATACCACAAAACACAGAAACTATCAAGCTCGAAAATGAAACAGATAAGAAGGGCAAAACAGAGACGCAGACAGCCGGCCTGTCCGACAAGGCAGAGGCCAAGACCGAAACGCCTTCCTTTGATGTGCGGCTATCTAAAAATGTTGACGAAGGAGCCTTTAACGACGACTATATCATGTCGTTTCATGGGGCAGGGGCCGGCGTACGGCGTGAAGTCATTGAGAAGGCGGGCGGCTATCCTGAGGAGTTCTTCCTGTATTTTAATGAGACCGATATGGCCATGCGCGTCTGCAATGCCGGCTATAGGATTGAGAGTTTTCCAGATATAATTTGTTTTCATAAAAGTGCCCAAACCAACAGGACATCGGAGCGCGGACCGTTTTACTATACCCGAAATATTTTTTGGGTAATATGGAAGAATTTCCCCGGGCTGCTCATGTGGAAGGCCACATGCCTGATGGTCTTTTATGTGTTTTATTATTCTTTGGAGCAGCGCACATGGATATATATCAGGGCGCTTTTAGATGCGGTAATAAATGTCTCCAAAATAACGCGTTCCCCGATAAGAAAAGAAATTGCAAAGAGGTTCAGGATGCACTTTAAGACCCCTTTTACGATGTACAGATGATTAAGAGAATTCTTGTTATCAGGTGTACGAATCTACAGCACCTCGACAAGGTATTCCAGAGGCTGAGGGCGGAGTTTCCCGGTGCTGCCACAGCGCTTCTTACCCACCGCCACGGCGCTCTTCAGGCCGCTGATTACACAGAGACTGTCATCGTCTATCCTTATACAGAAAATTACGGATTTTATAGGGGATATAAACCCCTCAACGACATGAACTTCGACGCGGTGGTTGTACCGGTTGGAAATGTCAGCGGCTCAGGGTTTTTAAACGTATTCCTTTTTTCGCTGACAATTAAGACAGGGCAGCGCCTGATGTGCAACCTGCCGCTTGAGCTTAAACCAATCTCGAAGGTAAAAATCATAGCTATGGCGATTAGAAATGGCCTGTATACCGCAATAGGCGGCGTACTTACGGCGGCAGCAGCAGCGGTTTTCGTTGTGGGATGGCCTCTATTTGCCATGTTGACCAGACCTGGCAGACCTAAGCAATAACGGAACGTTGACACTTGTCAGCGCGTAATGATAGTGTAGGTTAATTATTTACAAAATGGGAGTGCATGGGGTTCTGGTGTCCCTCCCGGACTTCAAATCCGGTGTTTCCTGCCAAAAGCGGGAAGGGTGGGTTCGATTCCCACACGCTCCCGCCAATAATAAACATGCGGGGTTGCAGAGAATCTATATCATCATTTAATCACCCTTTTAAGAAACAATATAACGGCGGTATTTTATATCATCCTTGCCAGCAGACGCTAAACGGTTAGGCTTAGTTATCCGGGCACATTGTGGGATAGAAAACATTATGTTTTAAATGTACACCAAAGCCGTGCCAGAACTGGTCACAGTGCTGAAAATCTCTCTATAATCAGGCGCTTTGCTCTTAATCTTCTCAAACAAGATAAAACATGCAAGCTCGGTGTTAAAAATAAACGCTTAAAGGCAGCCTATAATGATTTACACAGGGCATCTATTCTTAACCTTAAATCACTTTTATATGCCCTGGGGGGGGCACTTGATTAAATGCTTTGTGATTTTGTACAATGTAGCCAGTGCTAAATACCAGGGAGGTTTACTATGACGAAAGCTGAAATGGGATGGCGTGTAGTGGCGATGTTAGAAAGGGCAATATCGGATATTAATAAGATGATTTCAATAACTTCAGATATTGTGTCGAAGTCTATTTTGCTGCTGCGTTTGAATTTACTTTATCTGGTGAATTCGCTTTTTTCCCGGGAACTGGCGCGCGTCAAAGTAGCTGAAATTCCTCTGGAAGTTCTAAGATAGCAGGGCGTTGGCCTTAGCATATTATAAAACGCCCGGACTCAGGTGAGATATTGATGGAAGGAAAAGACAATCGTTTGTTAAGCCCGACCGCTTGTTTCATATTTACGGCGGCGGCGATATTAGTTGCGGAGTATCTCATCATGGTGCTTCTCGATGTATTTGCTATCAGAAGCTATGTCGCCATAATTGACACCGCAACGCTGTCGCCCATAGTCACGCCGGTGCTTTACTATAGCATTGTCCATCCTCTGCAAAAGAGGATATCTATGGTTGATGGATTGAACCGGTTTCTAACGTCGCAGTTATCAAACAGAAAACAGGAAGAGGGCGACCTCAGAAACCTAACCTTTGCGCTTGAGCAAAGCATCAGCGCCATTATTATTACCGACATAGCGGGCAACATTGAGTTTGTAAATAACAAGTTTACAGACATTACAGGATATACGTTTGACGAGGTCAGAGGGAAAACCCCACGAATATTGAAGTCTGGCAAGCACCCCCCGGAGTTTTATAAGCATATGTGGGATACGATAACGGTAGGGGATGAGTTTCGCGCCGATTTGTGTAACAAAAGAAAGGATGGCACGTTTTACTGGGAGCTTCTGTCCATCTCGGCAATAAAAGACGCCGCGGGGAATATTACGCATTTTATGGCCGTACAAATTGACGATACCGAACGCCACCATGCCGATGAGCGCCTCAAACAAATGGCTCACTTTGACGTACTTACCGGCCTGCCAAACCGCTCTCTCTATGAAGAGCGTTTAAATCAAACGCTGCTTTTGGCTAAAAGGAATAAGTTCAACTTTGCCGTTATGTTTTTAGACCTCGATAAGTTTAAAAATGTAAACGACACGATAGGGCATCAGGTTGGCGATATGCTCTTAAAGGAAGTCTCCCAGCGTCTTCTGTCTCATGTCAGAAAGTCTGATACTGTGGGGCGCATGGGAGGGGATGAGTTTCAAATCCTGCTCTCTGAGGTCAGCAGGCCGGATGACGCCGCCGTTGTCGCAGATAAAATAATACAGTCAATACGCGAGCCGTTTTTCCTGAACGGGCACGAATGCAGGATAGGGGTGAGCATTGGAATAAGCATTTACCCCGATGACGGCGATACGATGGTAACGCTCACAAAAAATGCCGACCTGGCTATGTACCATGTAAAGGAACATGGCAGGAACCGCTATGAGTTTTTCAACCCGGCTATGGATGAGGCGCTGCAGGAGAAGACGAAGATGGAGGCGGCGCTGCGCGTGGCTCTGGAGCAGGACGAGTTTGAGCTGTTATACCAACCGCAGATAGATATCAAATCAGGCAAACTGGTAGGGTGTGAGGCGCTAATCAGATGGAACCACCCTGAGATGGGGGTAATATCGCCGGTTAAATTTATCCCATTGGCAGAGGAGACAATGTTGGTCGTGCCAATCGGGGAATGGGTACTGCGCCAGGCGTGCAATCAAAACAGATTATGGCAGAAGCAGGGGTTTCACATGGAGCGCATAAGCGTAAATCTCTCGGCTCTTCAATTCAAAGACGATATGTTTGTGGAGAAGATAAGCGCCATACTGAAAGAGACAGGTCTTGAGCCTCACTGCCTCGATGTGGAGATAACCGAGAGTGGTCTCATGCGAAACGTTGACCTTAGTATAGAGACAATGGACAAACTGCGCGGTATTGGCGTAAAGATCTCTGTGGATGACTTTGGAACCGGGTACTCTTCGTTATTGTACTTAAAACGATTCCCGATAGATATACTGAAGATAGACCAGGACTTCATCAGAAACTGCACAACCGACGCCTCAGACGCCGTTATAACGTCAACGATAATCTCAATGGCGCACAGGCTGAAGATAAAGGTGATTGCCGAGGGCGTGGATGACGAAGGGCAGCTTGAGCTGCTCAGGGTGTTCAGTTGCGACGAGGTTCAGGGATATATATTCAGCAAACCGGTCTCTGCCGCGGATTTTGATAAACTGCTGATAGACAATCATGTGTTTTAAACCGGTAAAGGCATTAACCGGCATGAAATATTGATGTTCTTCACGTAAAATTGTTTTTGTCGAGGCATTGACCAAAACGCCGCAATAATATAGAATACCGTGTATGGCACATATTAAAGCAGATATAATTGAGGCGGTTGCATACAAGATTGGCCTGCAAAAGACCGAGGCGCGGGACATTGTCGAGGTCATCCTTTCGCTGATGAAAGAGGCGCTGATCAACGGTGAGTATGTGAAGATACCAAATTTTGGCACGTTTCATGTCAGGAAGAAGAGGGCGCGGGCGGGCCGAAATCCAAAGACTGGTCAAGGACTGGAGATAACTCCTATGACAGTCGTATCCTTTCATCGCTGCAGCAAGCTGGCAAAGTCTGTCAGCAATGCCGAAAAAACAGACGACTACGACGATACTGAGTTTGTAATAAAACCGCGGCAGCGGCATAACTGGCCGGCCCTTTGGGCAGAGTATCAGACTGCGAAGGCACAGAACAAAACCTTGACCGAGTTCAGCAGGGAAAAGGGTATAGCCAGGGCGCTTGTAAGCCGCGAGTTCGGACAGTTCAGACAGGCCTCAGACGCCAAGCGGTGAACTTACCGCCTTCTGCGATAGCGATAAATGCGGTCAATGGGGAAATGCGGTCAATGGGGCTTGTTCATGGCGATGGCCGAGAATGTTGTTGTTTGTGTCGTTGATGGCTTTAAGCGTCTTTGAGAAGGCATATGCCTGACCTTGGAGAAATCTCACCTCTTCGATATTCGGGGCCTCGGCGGGGTCAATGATTTTATCTTTAATAAAGCTGGCCTCTTTATTAATAGATTCGCTTAGTTGGTTAAGAAATTCGATTATTGGTTAAGCGGCCTCATAAGACAAAGGCAGCAAGATGGAAGCATCGTTGGCAAGGTCTATAGAAGTGTTTATGTCCATGTAATATGGTAGCCAATAATCCTGCGGTAAATCAATTCATAGCATATGGTATTTAACAAAGGCAAACGCACTATGACGATTTAGGAACCTGTTTTCAGTCCTCCAATGTGCCCGAATAACTGACCCCAATCGTTTACATGTTCGACGCGGCGATTTTAGCACGTCGTCACGGTTTTTTCATAGCGGCAAAATACCCCGCCTTTATCACAACCAAAAACGTGACTGTAACTCCAATTGACAACCCTATTATCTCAGCATATTTCAGATAAATCAAGATGAACAATGCCGCCATAACCAGAACAAGCCTTACCATATTGAATATAAGCGCCAGAGGGGCGACTGCCGTCTCAGGCGTTAAAAGACCGCTGATGCTTCTTGAAAGAAATATGAAATTCAGAAGAGCCACAACTCCGCCTATTAATATACTGGGCGCCATACGGCCAAACCCGCTCAACAGCGATACGACAACAACTGCCGCCAAGACGGCAATGGTTTGAACAGCCACTGATCTAATCATCTTTTTTTAACTCCCTGCCAACAATCCTGAATAATTCAATGAACCCTGAGACAATCCCAAAGACGAGAAATGTAATAGTAAGATAAGGTGTAGTATTAAAAAACACATCAAGCCACTTTCCGATAAAATACCCGACAAATGTCGCTACGACGAGATTAATGCCAACCTGGCTGGCAAACGCCAAACGCCGCAACCCCTTATTAGAGCCTTTCTCAGCCATTATTGAGCCTACTGGCGGCAACGGCATAATCGCCGGTTACAAGGCGATGACCAGATACAGGGGGCAGAGCGGCGAATTTATCAATGAGCAGGGATTTTTCGCCTCTGTTCCTTAGGAACCAGACTTAGCTCGCCTTTATATATGGGGATTGCCGTCTTAATCATAAGAGTATAGATAAGCGCCCCTACTGCCCATATGCCTGCAGTGACTATTAGTTCAGTTGCCGACGGCAGATAGTCATAGATTTCTCCAAGCGTATCCGGTATAAAGCCCGGTATAATCAGCCCCATGCCCTTTTCTATGTACACCCCTATCAGGACCATAACACAGGCCACATTCATGGTAGTAAACTTGTGCCTTAGACCCGGCATTAGAAATATAACAAAGGCCGTAACATTACAAATAAGCGCTATCCATGTAAACGGCACAAGGACATTGTGAAGCGTCCCGTCCTTGCTCAAGCCAAAGAACAGATACTCCATAGGGGCTAAATGAATGCTGCGCGAGTAGAACTCCTTAAATATCTCGGCAGCGTATAAAAACAGATTCAAGCCCATCGCATAAGCAATCAACTCGGCTATCTTTTGAATGGCCTCATTTGAGATTTCAACCTCGGAGACCTTCCTTGCTATTTGAAACACTAAGATCATCAGCGCAGGGCCGGAACACAACGCCGAGGCAATAAAACGCGGCGCCACAATAGAGGCATTCCAAAATGGCCGCGACGACAGGCCGTTATACAAAAAAGCCGTTACCGTATGTATGCTGAATGCCCACGGTATGGACAAGAGCACAATCGGCCACATGATAGACATCTTGTACTCCTTCCCATGCGCCGCCCTGTAAAGTACATAGCTTACCGCCGAGAGATTTATCACTAAGTAGCCGTTTAATACAATTACGTCCCACACTAAAAGAGAAGAGGGGAAGTTAGGGTGCATCATAATGTGCCAGGCATACATCGGCTTACCCATATCGGCAACCACTAACATAATGCACATTGTTACTGCCATTACCGCTATCATCTCGCCAAACAGGACTATTTCCTTTATTGGCTTAAAATGGTATATGTAGGATGGTATTACAAGCATAACGGCAGCGGCGGCTACGCCGACCAAAAAAGTAAAGTTCGAGATGTAAAAACCCCACGATACCTGGTCTCTCATATTGGTTACGATAAGGCCCTTGTCTGCCTGCCCAAAATACGCTGCTGCCCCTGCCGCAATAACAAGGCCCAAGACCGAAAGCCATGCGTAGTAGAGCTTGTTACCCCTTGTGATATGCCGTATTAAGTCTATGATAAACGCTGCTGTCATGCCCTGCTCCTCTAAAGACTAAAGAAATAATAAAAGCTTGGATTAGTATTAAGTTCTTCTTTCAGCCTGAAGACACGCTTTTTCTCTATGCACTGGCTGATTTCGCTCTCAGGGTCAAGGAGATTGCCGAATTTTCTGGCACCCACAGGACATATCTCCACACACGCAGGATATCTGCCGGGGTTTTCCCTCGTTCTCTGGATGCAAAACGTACACTTTTCAACATGGCCGTTAAATTTGGGGCGATTGCCGAGGTAGTGGGTATTTGGATTGAATTGTTCAGGCGGTACGGTTGGCTCCGCCCAGTTAAATTTTCTTGCCCCATACGGGCAGGCCGCCATGCAATACCTGCACCCAATGCACCAATTGTAATCAACCACTACAATGCCGTCTGGTTCTTTCCATGTCGCCTTTGTAGGACATACCTTGACGCATGGAGGATTATCGCACTGTTGGCACTGCACAGGCATATAGAAATGTCCCGGCGCTGGTACTTCGTCATGCTTATAGTACTTTTTGGATTCCTCAAGGTCGGACACCCATTTCTCGCCATTCTTAAACTCCAGAACCGTTATATACTGTACCTGTGGTTTGCGAGAGAGATTGTTCTCGGTAACACAGGCATATACGCAGCGCCTGCATCCTATGCAGCGTGAAAGATCAAGGCCATAGCCATACTTCACGCCCGGCAACGCCTCGTTTGTCTTGATGTTTATACTTACTCCTGTTTTTTCCTTATACTCTTTTTCAAGCCTTTTAGCTATATTCTTTTTTTCTTCCGGCGTCATCTCCCTGAAATACTTCTGGAAAAATGTCTCCCATAAAGATGCATCGCTCTTATCTGCCGGTATAAGCAACCCGCCAAGGCCTATTGCCACACTTTTTATGAAGTCTCTTCTTTTCATGCCGCGTTCCTTATTCCCTTATTTGTCATATTCTGGAACATATAGCTTCTTATCTTCGATGACGACAGGCACAGTGCCCTTTATTTTCATAATTTCCTTAGGACCTGCCGGAACAGGCAGCGGTTTCAGCGGCTTGAACTTGGGCGAATGGGGATCGTGGCAATTGACGCAAAGATAATATGTCTTATCTCCGTTCCAATAGCCGACCCTCTTGCCATGTATGCCTATCTTCCAGTCTCTGTAGATGTTTCCATGACATTGCCCGCACACCTGATACAGTTTCTCAAATGGAATGAGATCCCCGTTTGCCATGTGCAGCATATCCCTATTGGCGGCATCATGACAATTTAAACACCAATTATCGCCATGCTTAAGCTGAATCTCCGTGTGAAATGAAAGCGTACGCTTTTCCTTGTTTGGCGGCATTGACGCATGGCACGCCGTGCATGGGAAAATACCCTCGGTAAACGGCGGGGTTGTAGTGGTCAGCTTGGGAAGGGCATCCTCTGCTGACGCTATGCCTGCCGCAATCACAAATAGAGCTAACGCTGCTGCCACAATCAGCTTATGTCTCATCTTGCCTCATCCTCACACTGAACATCTCTCGTCGCGCCTCCCACAGCACTTATTATAGCCAGTCTGGGCCGGTCTCAGGGCCACTTAGGCCCCTAAAGCCAGAATCGTGTACTTTAATGATTCACATGGTCTTTTTTACTAAGAAGCCCCTCTGTAAAGCCGCAATCTTCCTCGTTAAATACCTCGGTAAACACCGGAAGTACCTTGTTAAATATGAATAGCAGCAGAAGCGGCATAAGCAACAGCCCTGTAATTGGTATCGGGCCTTCAAGGAATGTCTCCATGCTGCGGGGGATTATTGGCATATTATACGTCAAAAACCCTCCTAAACTCTTCGACATTGACTGGCCTCCGATTACCACATCCCAACGCATCGTAAATACGCCGATTAAGACCAGCATTGCAGATATAAACGCCCGCAGCATTGACAGCCTCGGCAGGAGCAGGAGAATCAGGGGCAATATCATGCCCAGCAGCCACTGAACAACCAGCATCTTAAATGCAAACCGCTGAAACAACAGCTCGCTCATTATGCTCCAGAATTCCTCAGCCGTATAGGCATGAAATACGATGTCTATGCCCTCAAGCACGATTGCCGCTACCAAGAACCACACCAGCACCTTGCACATGCTCCTTATGGTGGCGCCGCAGATAAAATTTCCCTTCAGCGACATGCCCAGTATATATGTTACTACGCATCCCGCTACGCCGGAGATAATCGCGGACATCAAAAATATAAACGGCATAAGCGGCGTCTTCCAAAGAGGCACCGTCTTTACCGAACCAAATATAAAGCCAACGTAACCGTGCAGGAATGCCGCCGCAGGGATACCAACCGCCGCAAGGATTCTAACTATTTTATGGTCAGTCTCAAGCGCCTTTTCGCTGACGTCATAACTGCCCAGCGTCATCGCGTTATAGATTAACCCAAGCAGACCCTTCTTCTCCTTTGCCTGTTCAATGATAAACGGCCTGAATACAAACCATATCTCGGCCAGCACTATGGCCATATATGTCAGGTAAACCACTGTAAAGGCCGCAATGGCCGAGTAAAAATGCGGTGTCAAAATCATATTTATCGAGTTCAACGGATGAGTAAGGTGCAGCATCAACGGCGAGGTTGCCATCAACAGTAGGGCAAAGGAAAAGACCAGAGAAAACTTTGCCACAGGTTTCAACTCAGTCTTGCCAAATACATGATACATGCTCGACAATACAAACGCCCCAGCCACAAGTCCCGTTATATAAGGATATACGACTATGTGTATCGTCCAGTATATATACTCGTTCGGATACGTAAACCCCTCTTTTATAGTCCATAACGCCCCATGGGCTAAGTGCTCTTCCATCATTTCACCTCATAAATTTTATTAATTATCATAATTTCCACGTCAGCGAACTATGGAGTCCAAACCAATGTAAAACACCTGCGGTTCGTTGCCGTACTCAGGCTTTAACACTGACACTCGCTCTGTGCTGATTATCTTCGCCAGCTCGCTTGCCGGGTCGTTAAGCATTCCAATTTTCCTTGCACCAAAGGCACAGGCATCCATACATGCCGTATTCATTCCTTTTGTTATCCTGTGGTAACAAAAAGTGCACTTGTCAGCGCTGTTAGTAATCGGGTTGAAAAAGCGGGCAAGATATGGACAGTTATTGATGCAGTACCCACAGCCAATGCACCAATTTTTGTCAACCAGCACTACGCCGTCGTCAGTCTTATACGTAGCCCCAACCGGACAAACCTGAACGCAGGATGGTTTCTCGCACTGATTGCAGAGTTTGGGGACGAAAAATCCCTTAGCTATCTCGGCTTCATTTACTTCCTTGCCCTGCGGGTCGTTTTTTGTAAAGCCATGTCTGGCTCCCTGGGGTGAGTCAATGAGAACATCGCCGTCTTTGAGCTGTACATATCTTTCAACCCATGTCCTTTGGACATCTGTATTGAAAGGTATCTCGTTTTCCAGCTTACACGCCTTCACGCACATGCCGCAGCCAACGCACTTAGTTGTATCTACGACGAACGCCCAGCGCTTCTTCTCGCTATAAGGACGTATCAGCGACGCCGCTGCCTCCGGCGTTAGTATCTGCAGAGCGCTTAACGGGATGACAGCGCCGCAAACGGCCAAAAACCCCATCTTTAAAAGTTCCCTTCGCGATAAACTCATTACATTGTCTCCTTTATTTGCCAGCGGCCTTGAAACCGGCCGTGTGGACATCATGGCACATTACGCATTCAATGCCAGCGTTATGTTTAGTCGGGTCAATCTGCTTGAACTTAACGGTTTCTTTAACCGTTCCTTTGGTCATGACATAGGTCTGCGGCCTATAGGACAGCTCGGCATGGCAGCGCTTGCACAGCTCGCGCGAGCGGTCTATGCCTATATCCAACAGATAGCCGAAGTCCCCCTTCAGATCAATTGGATGGCTTTTCTTTGCCGACTCAACCATTACATGGCAGTTCTCGCACTGAATGTTCTGATGCCCTGAGGCATTAATCTTGTCAACCAGGTCAGGATGACATTGCTGGCAGAACTCCTTTCCCTTGTACTTCACAGTAAAATCTTTACTAGTAGTCTCTGCGCTCAAACGGTGCCATTGGTATTTATAGTCGCCGTTTTTTGCCGCAAAGTCGTGTGGAACCAATATCATACGCATTACTAAAATTGCTACTATGACGGCTAATACGACAAATACGGGTCTCCATGCATGGCTCATCTCATTACACCTTCTTTCTCTAAAATTATGCTCATACTAAAATTATTCGCTATTATAAAACTTGCCATATGCGATGTCAATGACTTTTTAGACCATCAAAAAAATAATTTATCGGGCTGCCGCATGTTGAGCCGTCTGATGAGTTTGAGAAATATATGCCTGTGCGGCTATTGTTTTATTTCTATGGATTTTGTTATGTTTTATAGTTAACGCTGTTTCGTACCGGCGGGAGTACTTTACACACAGAGAGAGAATGAGGACTATAAGGAGGGTTTCAGGGATGGGTTTTGTCGAGGGTTTGAAATGTCGTGAGTGTGGGCGGGAGTATCAGACTGCCCCGATTTATGTGTGCGAGTTTTGCTTTGGCCCGCTTGAGGCCGTTTATGATTATAAAAAAATAAAGAAATCTCTTAATCGAAAGAAAATCCTTCAGCGTGAGAAGAATCTCTGGCGCTATAAAGAACTTCTCCCTATAGACGGCGAACCGCAGGTTGGGCTTTGCTCCGGGTTTACCCCGCTTGTCGAGACGAAAAACCTTGCGCGCGAGCTTGGCGTTAAAACTCTCTATGTCAAGGATGACACCGTAGTGCATCCCACGCTGTCATTTAAGGACAGGGTGGTGGCGGTTGCCCTTACCAAGGCCAGGGAGTTTGGATTTGACACGGTTGCCTGCGCCTCTACCGGCAATCTTGCCCACTCGGTCTCTGCCCACGGCGCTAAGGCCGGCTTTAAAAGATTTATCTTTATTCCTGCAACGCTTGAGGCCAGCAAGATAACCGCAGCCCTCATCTATGAACCTAATCTTATCGCCGTTGACGGCAACTATGACGATGTCAACCGCCTCTGCAGCGAGATTGCAAATAAATATAAGTGGGCGTTTGTAAACATAAACATTCGACCCTATTATGCCGAGGGGTCAAAGACGCTTGGCTTTGAAATCTGCGAACAACTTGGTTTCAATGCCCCCGACAATGTCGTAGTGCCATGCGCAAGCGGTTCGCTGCTGACAAAGGTATGGAAGAGTTTTAAAGAGTTTCACGAAATCGGCGTGATTAAAAAACTACAGACGAAGGTCTTTGCCGCGCAAGCCAAAGGTTGTAACCCAATTGTTGCCGCCCTTAAAAGCCACACCGACGTTATCAGGCCGATTAAGCCAAACACAATAGCAAAGTCCCTTGCCATAGGTAACCCTGCAGACGGCTACTACGCCGTTAAGGTCGTTCAGGAGACGGGCGGCTGCGGCGAAGAGGTTACAGACCAGGAGATTATTGACGGCATAAAGCTGCTTGCTAAGACTGAGGGGATTTTTGCCGAGACTGCCGGGGGCGTTACCGTAGCCGTGACAAAGAAGCTCATAGAAAACGGCAGCATTGGGAAAAACGACACCACTGTCATCTGCGTTACAGGCAATGGGCTGAAAACACAGGAGGCCCTTACCGGCCACATGCTCAATGCCCATTATATTCCACCGAATATGGAATCGTTTGAAAAGGTCTTAGCGTCATTAAAATAACAATTATATTAACGAAGGAGGATATATGGCCGTAAAAGTTAGAATACCAACGCCGCTACAGAAACTTACCGAGGGCAAGGAGGAGGTTGAGGCCGCTGCAGGGACTATTATAGATGTGGTCAAAGACCTCGACAGCCGCTATGCGGGCATTGCCGAGAGGATTTCAGATGGCGGCAAGATTCGACGTTTTGTCAATATCTACATAAACGAAGAGGATATAAGGTTTTTGCAGGGCGAGATGACACCGTCCAAAGACGGCGATATCATTTCCATTGTGCCTGCAATAGCCGGCGGCCTCATGTGATGCCCGCGATGGAGGATATGATATGAAAAAGCGAATAAGGCTGACCTTCCCGCAGGACTTAATAAAAGAGCCTGTGATTTACACGATTGCCAAGAAATATGATATCATACCTAACATACGCCGCGCTCGGGTGACGGAGTCCGTGGGCGAGATGATACTTGAGCTTGACGGGCAAGAGGACAACTTGAACCTTAGCATAGAGGCCCTCAAAGAGACAGGCGTGGCGGTAGAATTAGTCGAAGGGGACATAATTCAATGATTTTGGACGAGGATAACCGGAGGGCAGATGTCTTGGGATGAGCGTCAGGGAAGCGCCTGGCAGGGGATAATAGCGCATTACAGGGAGTTTTTGCCTGTTACGGCGGCCACACCTCTGATAACTTTAAACGAGGGCAACACGCCTCTAATAGAGGCAAGGAATCTTTGTCAGAAACTTGGCTTCAGCGGCAGGATTTATTTTAAATTCGACGGCTTAAACCCCACTGGTTCATTCAAAGACAGAGGGATGACGATGGCCATATCCAAGGCCGTTGAGGCTGGGTCGCGGGCTGTTATTTGCGCCTCTACCGGAAACACATCGGCCTCGGCGGCAGCCTACGCCTCACGGGCTGCCATTCGTTCTGTGGTAATCATCCCTGAGGGGAAAATCGCCCTTGGCAAACTTGCCCAGGCTATCATTCACGGTGCCTCAGTGCTTCAGATAGAGGGTAATTTTGATGAGGCGCTTGCCATTGTAAGGAGGATTGTCGAAAAATATCCCATTACGCTTGTAAACTCGATAAATCCATTCAGGTTAGAGGGACAGAAGACGGCGGCCTTTGAGGTCTGCGACCAGCTTGGCACTGCCCCCGACTATCACATGCTGCCGGTTGGAAACGCTGGCAATATCACGGCCTACTGGAAAGGCTATAAGGAATACAAGCAGGCCGGAAAGATAAACACTCTGCCTAAGATGATAGGATTTCAGGCGGCGGGGGCGGCCCCTATTGTGCTTGGCCATCCTGTTGAGAAACCTGACACCATAGCTACAGCAATAAGGATAGGCAACCCTGCAAGCTGGTGCCTTGCCGTAGAGGCGCAGACCCAGTCGGGTGGTCTCATTGACTCGGTCACTGACGAGGAGATTCTTGCGGCCTATTCGCTTTTGGCAAGGACTGAGGGCGTATTTTGCGAACCTGCCTCGGCGGCCTCCGCAGCCGGTGTAATTAAACTTAATAATGCCGGATATTTCGCTTCCGGCAGCACCGTAGTCTGTACGCTTACCGGGGCTGGTCTGAAAGACCCCGACTCAGTGTTTAAGGTGACGAAAGAGCCGCTTAAAACATGGTCTGATATGAACGCAGTCGAAGAGTATATAAAGAATCTGCTGTAGCGGCGTAACATTATCTTATTTACATATTCCGGCGTTGGCGGTGTTTGTATGAAGTGTGGAATGCACATTGCCGCTATGCAGGGGCGGCGCTGACTGACCTCCGCCCCTGACTCGGCGGCTCTGCTTAACTAGTAGTCCTTAATATTGCACTTGGCCGGGTTCTTCTTGTGTTTAATGCTGATTTGTGTTTCAGCCGCATCGCCGGTACACTCGCCAACTATCTCTCCCCACTTCTCGCCATCTTTGGGTTGATTGAAAACAGCCGGCATCTTAGCTTCATTTTTCTTTAAGCATATCTTTGCAGCGCGCATAACCTCTTCAATGCACTCGTCCTCGGAGATGGAATAGCATTGCTGTAAATATTTCGTTGCACAAAGGGTGTTTGGAGCTAAGGTTGTCATAGAGTCTATCCACTGCTCTTTCTTAATGGTATCGCCGGCAACAGCGTTTGACGCCAAGGCCGCGATTGATGCGAAAACAACCAAAGCCACTACATATACAACCCGCTTAATACTCGTGTTTTTCATTTTTCACCTCTTTTTTTTGATACCTGATGTTATAACATTTTCGCGATGGCTTTTACAATGCCATCTCTGAGTCTCTTAATAGTATGTAATATCTGCGTGGGACTTTTTATTAGCTTGCCGTAACGACTTCCCTTACGCTGTCAACGGAATGAGTCATTATCTGAACGTTCGTGAAAGCAGCCTCATAATCCGGCGAACCGCATTGTAGACCTTTATTATTATAAATAGAGCAGATAATAGCAGCAAAACCAGCAATACAAACGATGCAACAGACGACAAAATGTGAATCATCAATTTGGTAAGCGGGTTGTCAAGATTGACACTATTATTCAATATACCAGTTATAATGTCATTTATATATTCACGCAATCTTGGAATGAAGTCCCCCTTAATGAGATGCCAAATAGATTTGAATGTTTCAGGGCCAAAATATGTTAAGAATATGCCGGTCACAACTCCAATTCCAAAAAAACCAAAATAACGCTTTAAGGCACTTATAAACTCGTCGAATTTCGTTACAAGTTTCCCGCCTGAAGCGTCACATTTTGGTTGAGCTGTGGCTTGGTAGACTAACCATAGGAAAAAACGTAATGGGATTAACAATGTCTTCACGTTCAGCCTGTCCATTATTCTGAAAAAGAGGGAATTTTCATATTTGTTTATGAGTTTCCCGAAAGTCTTCAGAACTCCATTTACCGGCGGAATAATATTTGAGGCCGGCAGCTCATCAAGCTGCAATTGGGTGTTAGATAGCTTATTAGAATTGTCAAGACGATGTTTGTTTTCATATTTATCTTCATTACTGTTGCAGCCTGATTCGTAAGCTGCCCAAAAGTTATCGTTGAAACCAATATATTTGTCTCCATCAGTTTTTAATTTGCTCTTTAAGGCCTTTCTGGCATCCAGTTTTCCCCACAGGTAATCGTTCTTTCTCCAGCCTTTATCAAGAAATGCGGAGAAATGGGCTAATAACGCCCCTGCAAGCCTGCCGTTTTCTTTGTTATCATGATATACTCTCACTATATCAATCAATTGCCGCGTCTCTACGTTTGCTGCGGCATGGATGGATTCTCTGACCATCATATAACACTCAAACTTATTGTAAAGAGATCCTTCTTCGCTTTTAGGGTCATCAAAAGCGGTAAATAATTTCAATAAATTGTCCATTATTTCTATATATATCTTTTTTAGAACTTTCACCAGCCCCAAGAGGTTGTCTGCTGCCTTGTCATACTCATCCCATGTATTGTCTTTGATGGTTTCGTTGTAGTTGTTGTAATCGTCATCTGCCCAGAATGCTATCTGGCGAAACCGTAATTGCGCATTTTTTATTTCCTTTACGGTGTCTTTATATTTTGAAAATGGATTTCCATCGGCATAGCGAATTACGTTATATTGGTTGACTATCTGGTCTGTGCTGAAAGGTAGATTTAGGGTCTTCAGCTTATTTTTCAATATCAGAGAATCAATCTTCTCGATAAGGTTGAGGGGTTCTATAAGCGTCGTTATCTCTGATTGGGTGTTATCAAGGTCATCCAACCTCTGTTTGTATTGCGGTTTGTCATGTATATATTTACGAATAGTGGCTGCACACTTAATATATTCTTTGAGAAAGCGATAGAGCCGCGACGCTGATACATTTTTTCTTAATGTATCCACGGATGCATGACTTAATTCATTGCTGGAACTTAGAAATGACCATATATCCGGCACAACGCTATTTATCTGCATGACCTGATTGTTAATCTGTTGTATACGTCTGAGGTCATAGTAAATAGTTTCAGCCATTTTTATTGATAAGAACGCCCCTACTGTCTCAGCAGGGTCTATCTCGTCCTTGTCCCATTTCTTCTCTTCCTTTTTTTGATCCTGCAGGTCCTCATCCGGTTCTGGATCAATAAATATAAACAACCAATCCCCTAAGACGGGGCTTTCCTCAATCTCATCAATTGCATATCCCAAGGGTTTGTTTGCAAGTACGCCGCCGTCGCAATACCAGAAACTATGGGAATTATTTGTTATAGAGTCAATCGTCTCTTTTGGAAAACTGGGACTTTGCGTCTTTTGAGGCGGAAACGCTGCCGGAAAGGATGACGTGACCCTTGATGCCCTGGTTATATCTTCACAGTCTTCTCCACCTTCGACAGCATCGGATATATTATCTGAATTAAACGTGAATATCTCTGTATAGCGCGTGGTTGGGATAGTCTTTTTTGCATAACTATCAACTTTTACAAAATCATCTTCCACAGGTAGGGCATCAAACAACCCCTGCATGTTCGTGCCGGTTATCTTTAGTGTTATATCTTTTTCTCTTTTACAATCTTTTGAACCAATTTTCAGATACTCCCTGATTTTATCTTCAAGTATGTCATTATTCAGAAGTGAACGTATATTGTCGCCGGGTTTATACTGAAGCGTTGAGAAATCGGCAACGTCAAGCCACATGTCTCTTATCTTTTTGATATGCTCTGTAGGGTCGTCTGAATTTATATACGCCGCCGCAAGCATCACACCGGCCAGTCCTCCCGCCGATGACCCCGCTATCACCTTTAAGTTTATATCAGGGATACCGAACTCGTTTTTTCTTTCGCGGCAAAATTGCAAAAACCGCAATAACTCATCCGCAACCCCAGCCTCGTACACCGCAAGCGACACCCCTCCATAAAACGTCAGCGCAAGATTTATGTCTTTTGGATTTGTGTCTTTCTCAACCGGCATAAACTTAATCCTCCCCACAGATTATTTCTTATGGGGCCTATCTTAGTATATATTGTTTGTATTTGTAAATAGTTGATATAATATTTAATGTGGGGTGTAACTATTTGACAGCCAGTCTTTTTTGAAACTTATAAAGCGGTCTTGCTCTATGGCAGCCCTGATTTTCTTCATGAAATCCAAATAAAAATACAGGTTGTGAATTGTGTTAAGTCGGATGCCTAAGATTTCACCTGCTTTATATAAGTGGTTTAAATAACTTTTTGTAAAGTTTTGGCATGTGTAACAGCCGCACTCTAAATCCAGTGGAGTATGGTCTCTTCTGAAACGGCTGTTTCCTATGATTACTCTGCCGGCTGACGTAAGCAGCGTGCCGTGTCTTGCCGTTCTTGTCGGAATGACGCAGTCAAACATGTCAAAGCCCGCTTCAACGGCTTCTAAAATATCTTCAGGGAAGCCTACGCCCATTAAATAGCGCGGTTTGTCCTTTGGAAGCTCTGAGGGTATATATCTGATTATTTCGTGCATTATCTCCTTTGGCTCTCCTACGCTTACGCCGCCAACGGCGTAACCCTCGAAGTTGAGGTCTATTAGCTGCTTGGCGCTCTCTATGCGCAAATCTTTGTACGTGCCGCCCTGCACTATGGCAAATAGGGTTTGTGTTTTGGATGAGTTCAGGAGGCAGGTTTTTGCCCATGTTGTGGTCAGGTTAAGGGATTTTAAGGTGTATTCGTAGGTAGAAGGGTAGGGCGTGCACTCATCGAAGGCCATGACGATGTCAGAACCGAGGGCGCGCTGGATTTCCATAGCCCTCTGAGGTCCTATGAAGTGCGTTGAGCCGTTTATGTGGGATTTGAACGTTACGCCCTCCTCTGAGATTTTCCTAAGAGGTGAAAGGCTGAATACCTGAAAACCGCCGCTGTCAGTGAGTATTGGCCTGTCCCAATTGATAAACTTATGAAGGCCGCCCGCCTCGGCTACCGTTTCCTCTCCAGGGCGTAGGTAGAGATGGTAGGTATTACAGAGGATAATTTGCGCACCAGCGTCTTTTAGTTCATTAGGTGACATCGCCTTTACCGCGCCCATTGTGCCCACCGGCATGAAGACTGGCGTGTGTAGTGTGCCGCGTTCAAGGGTAAGCGTACACACCCTGGCGTTTCCATCTGTATGCAATATTCTGAAGTTCATTTTAAGGCATTGAGGGCGCTGCCCTCAAACTCCTGCAAGGAGGCGCGCCTCCTTGACCTCATCTGAAAGGATGTCATACATGTCTATGTATTTTGGCGATATGTGGGTGATGGTCACATCTCTAACGTTTGCGCTCTGCGCAATTTTGCCTGTGTGCGTAGTGCATAGGTGGTTTCTCCTTTGGGCGCGCTCTATGTCCTGTGCTAAGAAAAATGCCTCGATGTAGAGGGTGTCGGCATTCATGGCCAGGGCGACCGCTTTTTGGATATTTTCCTCAGTAGGGGAGATGTCTGTTATATAGGTAATTTTCTGACCTTTGGTTATCATGGTGAGCGAGCGCAGCTCATCGAGTTGGTATATTTTGTTAGCAATTGTGAATTGCGCCTCTTTTATGGCTGAACGAACTGCCTTTTTCAGTTCGTTTAGCCAGGGGCCGGGGCTTAGGCCTCGCTCAAGCAGCATGGCCTTGTTTATGTTTATCTGCGTCTCTTCGTACAGGCTGAAACCGAGAACTTCTATCCCGTGGTCAAAGACCTCCGCCTCGACGGTCAGCCCGGATTTAACCATGATTATTTTGTTGAATGGAGTTGCCGGGGCGTCTATTTTACTGAATCCTTCAGTGGCGTAAAAGCCGGCCCTTAGAATGTTATCCCTGCGTATCTCGCTGACCTCTATTCTGAGCGGGTATTCTTTTATAAGATTCCATGTGTAACCCATGAGCTTATGCCCAACGGCCTCGATAATCCCCTTTGGGCCATAGATGTGAAGCGGGGCGGCCCTGTTTAACAAACATCGCAGGATGTTGTCAAAGCCTATGAAATGGTCAACATGCATGTGCGTTATGAAAATGTCCGATAATTTCTGAATCTCCCGCATGGATAGACTGCGTATATCTCCGCAGTCAAACATGGCGGAGTCCTTGTCCCTCCTGAATCTTACATAAAGAACAGGGTCCTGAAAAGGATTATTTACTAATTTACTAAAAAAAGTTGATTTCATAGTTTAAAAGTCTTAACGCTATATGATACAATGTCCCAGTATTGTTATGATACAATAAATGGCATGTGAATTGACAAAATAATGTTTAGGAGGACCAATGTCTGAGCTAAGGAAAGACCCCATAATCGGCAGGTGGGTTATAATCTCAACAGAAAGAGGGAAGAGGCCGTCAGATTTCATCTCCCCGTCGCACAGAAGAAAAAAAACTGTGGGCTTTTGTCCATTTTGTAAAGGACATGAGTTCACAACCCCACACGAGATCATGGCCTTCAGAGGGCCTGACAAGATGGGGGCCTCGGACTGGACACTCAGGGTAGTGCCAAATAAGTTCCCCGCCCTTCATATCGAAGGCGACCTTGACAGGTCTGGCGACGGTATTTTTGGCAGAATGAACGGCGTCGGAGCGCACGAGGTAATTATTGAAACGCCACACCATGATTTGTCACTGGCTACGATGACCACCAAGTCTGCCGCCGATGTCCTCTGGGCGTTTTACTCAAGAATGACTGACTTGCGTAAGGACAAGCGGTTTAAATACGTGCTGATTTTCAAAAACGAGGGAGAGGATGCGGGCGCAACCCTTGAGCATACCCACAGCCAGCTCATAGCCCTGCCCATCGTCCCTAAAAGGGTTCAGGAAGAGCTGGACTCGGCCAAGAAATATCATAGCTTTATGGAAAAATGCATCTACTGCGATCTCATTGACCAGGAGATTAGCACAAATAAGAGGGTAGTCTATCAAAACGCATCCTACATAGCCGTCTCCGCGTACGCACCGCGTGTGCCGTTTGAGACATGGATACTTCCCCGCCGCCATGAGTCGTCCTTTATGCCAGATAACAACGATTTTACATATCTCGCCGAGGCCCTTCAGTCCGTGCTGAGAATGCTCGACAATATTCTGGATGAGCCGCCATATAGCTTTGTAATCCATTCGGCCCCGTTTACAGAAGAGGACAACAGCTACTACCACTGGCATATAGAAATCATCCCAAAGCTGACCAGAACGGCAGGTTTTGAATGGGGCTCCGGCTTCTACATCAACCCAACTTCCCCGGAAGACGCCACAAAGTATTTGAAGGAAGGGGTATAGGCAGACGCACACGTAAAAGTTTATGCAGATACATAATTTATAAGGAGGAATCAAATGAAGGTTTTAATAGTAGATGATGACCCACATCTTAGGAAGCTCTACAAAGAAGAGCTTGAAGAGGAGAACTACGAGGTTCACATTGCAAGTTCCGGCAAAGAGGCCCTTGAGATATTTGAAAAGGTGCTGCCGGACATCGTTACGCTTGATATTCTCATGCCCGGCATGGACGGCATCGAAGTGCTTCGCAGAATGAAAGAGCAAAAGCCGAATCTGCCGGTGATAATGTCCACTGCGTATGATTACAGGGATGATTTTTCAGTATGGGCATCTGACGCCTACGTAGTGAAATCTGCCGATATGACGGAGCTGAAAAATACGATAAAAAACCTGCTTAGTAAAAAAAGTTAATCTTCTAAGTTCATAGTGAAGACTTTGGAGTTGGACTGCCTTGCCCCCATTTATGGGGGCATGTGTCTTTCGCGGCTTGACGGGGTTATCTTTATCAAGGGTGCAGTGCCAGGCGAAAAGGTACTGGCAGAGCTAAAGGAGACCAGAAGGGATTATTCCATTGCCGAGGCCGTGGAGATTCTCTCAGCATCTGCAGACAGGGTTAACCCGCGATGCCGCTTCTATGGCATATGCGGTGGCTGCCACTACCAGCACATCTCATATGACAGGCAGCTTTCAATCAAAGAGGAGATACTCACCGACTGTCTCAGGCGGATTGCTAAAATAGATGTCCCGCTTGATGCGACGGTATTTGGAGCGCAGTTCAATTACAGGCGTAAGGTTCAGTTTAAACTCACCTCCCTTGCCGCCGTCTCAGAGATTGGCTTTTACAAAGAGAATACCAGAGATGTTGTCGCGGTTGATGAGTGTGCGCTTTTACATGGTACGTTAAACAGGTTTCTTGCGAAACTAAGCGGGGCGCGGTTTCTCTCCGGCGTCAGAGAGGTGCATATGCTTACGGGGACGAACGGTATTGCGGGGACGAACACTGTGGCGTTGCTCAAAGGGCCTGAGGTTGACGAGGCTAAACTTGACTTCATGCTTGATATAGGATTTGATGGGGCGGTGGGGTCGGTTGCACAGGACATATGTACGGTCGGGCAGCCGTATTGCCTCTTGTCATTAGGGGATAACGCGGACGATACGATAGAATATGCCGTGTCGCCTCAGGGATTTTTCCAATCAAATTGGGAGCTGAATCAGGTATTGGTTGACAAGGTGAAGGAGTTGCTGGGTGATGTCAGCGGCAAGCGGGTGATTGATGTTTATGGCGGTGCTGGGAATTTTTCGCTTGGCTTGGCTAAGACGGCTAAAGAGATAACTATCGTGGAAGACAATCCATTCTCGGCGGCTGACGGCGTGCGTAACATCGAGCACAATGGTCTGACAAATGTATCATATATTACGAAACCCTTTGAGAAGATTAAGGAAAACAAGACGTATGATATTGTGATTGTTGACCCTCCAAGGATAGGGCTGACAAAGGCGGCGGCAGAGAAACTGCTCACTCTGAAGGCAGAGACGATTGCCTACATCTCATGCAACCCATCAACATTTGCCCGCGACGCGGCAAAACTTCAGGGTAAATACAAGCTGTCCAGCGTGAGGCTGATAGACATGTTTCCAAACACCTACCACTGCGAAGTCCTGGGGATTTTTCATAGCACGTAGTGTTTCAGTCTGATTCTTAATACAATCCTTTGATTTCACTGCTTTTATTTTGCTACAATAAATCAGCCGCTGCGATGATAATGCCGGTACAGGTAATGTGGAAGGAGGTTAATCTAAAATGTTAAGAAATTTAATTTTAGAGTATTGGATGGACGAGGGTTGGTACGTGGGCAGATTAAGGGAAGTCCCAGGGGTCTTTAGTCAGGGTGAGACGCTTGGGCAGTTGGAGGATAACATCAGAGAGGCCTATAAACTTATGAAAGAAGAGGATGCCAGTATCTATCATACTGGCACCATCACTAAGGAAATAGCAGTTGAGGTATGAAAAGACGAGATGTCATACGTGAGTTAGTGGGGGTTGGATGCTATCTAATACCAATTTGCAATCATACAAGTAGATTTTCACTCACCGACAAAACCCTGTCGCCCCCGCCTGTCGTCATTCCGGCTTGTCCGGAATCTTCTTTGGCCTGACGATGTGCAGAGACAGATTCCGGACGAGCCGGAATGACGGACTATGGAAATCTCTTTACCTCTATGATTGCAACTTGGTATAAGCCGTCGTGGCAGCAATCATGATATATATAAGACCTCTGCACAAGTTACGAATTTTCTAAATTAAGAAATTTGGGTTATTGATTTCAAAAGATATTTTTAATTAGAAAACTATGAAAATATAGGTTGTGCAGAGGTCTTTATATGTCAATCCGAAAAATGGGAAAAAAGCGCAGCTCCCCAGACATGCCGAGATTAAAGAGAGCCTATGTGTCTTGATTAGGAAACAGCTCGGCCTGAAATAATTCAAGATGTTCCCCTCTGTTTGGTTAAAAAAATAGGTGGCGCTGCGCAAACCCCGCCGCCTATGATAGAATACACGGTGTTACATATCTGCTACAGATACGCATAATCCTTAGAGCTCTTTACGCCATTGCCGTTACCGTTATAGTAGATGCGCTCTTCTTTTAGCATCTGTTCAAACTCATCGGCCGGTACCGGTTTGCTAAATAGATACCCCTGTACCTCGTCGCAGCCTAGCGTGCGCAATATCTCTAATTGATCAATTGTCTCAACCCCCTCGGCTATCACCTTCAGCCGCAGGTTGTGCGCCATATCTATTATCGTCTTCACTATGGTTATATCGTCCTGATTACTTGATATTTCCATTATGAAACTTCTGTCTATCTTTAACTTTTTAAACGGCAGGGTTTTCAGGTAACTCAACGATGAGTAGCCTGTGCCGAAATCGTCAATTGATACCTCTACGCCCATCGAATTCAGCTTTCTCAATAATCTGACTGTCGCGTTGATGTTTTGCATGGCAAAACTCTCCGTAAACTCTATCTCTAAATGATGCGGGTCTAACTCGGTTTCATATAACGCCTGAAGCAGCATGTCTTCAAAACTGTATTGCTTGGTGATTTGTTTTAGCGAGGCGTTTACTGCTACCGTTATTGGTGGCAGACCTTGTTTTTGCCATGTGCTGTTTTGCATACAGCTATTGAATAAGACGCGCTCACCAAGCGGTATAATCAGCCCGGTTTCCTCTGCTATCGGGATAAATTTAAAGGGCGGAATCAACCCTTTCTCCGGGTGCTGCCAGCGCACCAACGCCTCAGCCCCTATAAGTCTGCCATTTTTAATGTCTATCTGCGGCTGGTAATGGACTATCAACTCATTGTTGTCTATGGCTTGGCGCAGTTCGTTTTCTAATTTTCTGCGCTCATGAATCATCGTATCCATTTCGGGATTAAAAAATGTATACCTGTTTTTCCCTGATTTCTTTGAATGATAAAGTGCTAGTTCAGAGTTTTTTAACAGTTCAACAGCGTCCATCGCATCTGATGGATAGACGCTTATCCCTATGCTCATGCTGGTCTTGAATGAGATCTTTGAGGTCTCAAGTGGTTGATTTGATAATGCTATTATCTTTTCAGCAATCTTTTCGGCGTCAGCTATAGTATCTAAATTCGATGCTATTATTGAAAACTCATCTCCGCCCATTCGCGCCACCGTGTCTGTTTCTCGTATGCAGCCCTCCAGCCGCCTTGCAATCTCCTTCAGTATTTGGTCTCCTGCCTCGTGCCCCACTGCCTCATTGATTTCCTTGAAATTATCTATATCAATGTAAAGAAGCGCAAATTGAATGCCATGCCGTTTCATTGCCCTCATCTCATAGTTAAGCCTGTCTGAAAATAGCAGCCTGTTCGGAAGTCCCGTGAGCATGTCGTGATTGGCAATGTGAGATATCTTCTCATCCGCAATCTTCCTTTCAATCATACCGGCCAATACGCTTGATACCGATGACAGGAAGTTATCTTCTAAATCAGTGCGAGTATGACCTTCCGGCACATATAGATTTATGACGCCAAGCACCTGGTCTTTTGATATTATAGGTACGCAGTAATGCCCGTGGTTATGCATGTTTTCAAACGTAATATCGTGATGGTCGTCAATTGCGGTTTTAAATATCGTCTTGCCTGTCTCAGCAGCCCTGCCGCAGAGGCATTTCCCAAATGGCAGGTGGCCGCACGCCCTATATAAATCTAACGACACGCCCTTTTGCGCCTTCATCACAAGCACGTTTGGATCGTCTTCAACTACAAATATGCAGCCCGTGGTCTTCTGAAGCAGCCAAGGGACATCGCTGATTATATCAAGCACCTTTTGAAGCTGCGCCTTCAATGACACAGGCTCAAGCGATACCATCAGAATTTGATTTATGGCGCTCTGAATCAGATAGTTCTGCCCTATCTTGTCCTCTGTCTCTTTGCGCAGCACCACGCCGGCGATAGTGCCTGCTATGCTTTTTAAGAATACCTCATCCTCATTATTGCGTTTATAGCCTTCGCTTAAATAGATATTGATTACCCCCAATAGTCTGTCGGCTGAGACGATAGGCACACAGTAATGCCCGTGCGGCATTATGTCATCGTATCTTATAGAATGCTCATCAGCGTTACTATCTGTTGAGAATACAATATCTTTTATAATTGCAGCTAAACCGCAGAGGCATTCACCGTATGGTACAGTAGAGCATGTTGATAACTGGGCGTCTTTAAAATTATGAGATGCAATAAGCCTGAGGAGCTTCTTCTCATCATCAGAAAGAAAGATGCTTCCCTTGTTTTGTCCTTGCATCCAGGGGATTGACATTACTATATCCAAAATATCCTTACATTGTTTTTCCAAAGATACAGGCAGCAGCGATATGGCCAGAATCGAGCTTATTATATTTTGAATCTCAAAATTTTTCTTTATCTGCCGTGTTCTTAACTCAACTGTATGCTCAAGTCCAATTTTATGCCCTTGCAATTCCCTTATTAAATTATTATTGTCATCATTGATACGCTCATTCTCGCTTTCTATTTTTTTACGATATGTTATATCTGTTATAATGGCAAAAGCGCCCTCAAATGCCCCTTTTTCATCTATCATGGGGCTGGCAGAGACATATACATCTATTTTAGAGCCATCCTTTCGTAATAAAACACTTTCAAGACGCTCTCCTATTCCTCCTAATTGGTGTTTTACTGCATCTTCAGCCGTCTGTCTCTCTTCTTCGGCTATAAACTGAAACATTGCCTTGCCTATCATCTCATCTGACGAGTAACCAAGCATATCAGCCATTGCATTATTGACAAATATAGTGTTTTTGTTCACATCAACAGCCCACAGGCCTTCTTGCGAAAGCTCTATGAACTGCCGATAGTTTCTCTCAATAGACGGCAGCCGCTGTATATCCTTAACCAATTTTTCTTTTTCCATCATCGTTATCTCATTACACACACGAGCGCCATTGTAGCATATTGCAAATTACATATTGGTTACATATTACGCAGAGATGAAAATAAAGTTGCTAAAGCTGCCTTATTGTGAACTATTATTCACAGACTCGCAGATAGCTACGGTTGCGGGGGATGGTTCGACGCCAAATTTCGATAAAAGCGCTGCTTTACACTGTTTATATGTGGAGATTACATCTGCGTTGCGCCCCAGGGCATGATAGCACTGCATGAGCCTCTGGTATAAATGCTCATCGGAGTCGTGTATGGCGATTGTGCGTTTGTAGCAATGGGCGGCCTCTTCCCATTTATTGCGGTTTTCAAGCCATGTGCCTGTTTGTGTGCAGGACTCAACAAGGCTGCTGCTTAGCCTTGCCCTTGTGTGAATTGCCCATGATTCGTTCTGTAGTCCCGGTATGAATTCCCCCTTATAGAGCGAACACATTTGCTCAAACAGACTAATCACAGACTGCTCATCGCCGCTATGGAAAGTATTGTTGATTCTATTGACAATATCGTCAAACGCCCATATATCAACCCAGCATAGCTCCGGGTTAAGGCATAAGTCGCCGTCAGTATAATTAATAAATTCCTTCCCGCCTAATAACTTACGCAGCCTGTGGATGTTGGTGCCGAAGAGATTGTGGGCCGCGTCGCCGTCCTCATCTGGCCAAAGCTGGTCGGCAAGCAGCGTCGTATCAACGTGTCTGCCGCCAGCGGCAATAATCGCCTTTAACATCATAAGCGGCGTCTTCTGAGGCTTGGCTGAAAATTGCATGGGGCTGCCGTTTCGTAAA
>JAKOEO010000026.1:33828-39060 GCA_022321325.1 Candidatus Magnetominusculus sp. LBB02
AAGCGGCGTCTTCTGAGGCTTGGCTGAAAATTGCATGGGGCTGCCGTTTCGTAAAATCTCAAACCTCCCAAGCGTGTATATCTTAACCGCCCACGGCCAGTGTTCTATCGTATGGCCGTCTGCCTTGATATTATGGCTCGTTATCAAATCCTTTACAAAGTCTGTCTGGATGTTTCTCTCAATGGCCGTCTTACATATTAAAGCAACGGGTTTGTGTAAGGGCAGTATATATTTTAAGCCAGTAATCTTTGCCAGCCTGACGTAATTATCAAACATCGCATCAAACTTAGTCATGCCGCCGGTCTTTAGCGCTATAAGGGATTTAATTGCAAATCCCCAGTTCTCGAAAAGCCTGCTCTTTACGGCAGCCCCAATCTCTTCCATCTCATTAATATGCCGCATCGCCTCTTCGTGCCGTCCAGCCTCGGTGAGCACGTATGCCAGTACGAACCTGTGGACGGCAGGCATCTGTGGGCAGCCCGAATGCACCGCCAATGACAGCCACTTCTCGGCGTGTTCCACTGCAAACGGCAGCGCGCCGTTAGCGGCCTCAATCAAGGATGCTGTTTGATGGTACGTCGCCGGATAGGTCTGCAACCCTTCCATGTAGGAAAGAATTCTTTTTTGATACCCCCCTGCCGCAGTGTCATCGCCAATGGCAAGCGAGGCAAAGACTGAGGCCGTCAGAAGGACTATGTCAAGTAAATGAATACCGGTGAGCCTTGCAATCTCAAGCCCCTCATCGGCGGTCTTAACCGCCTTGGCGTACTCTGCCCTCCAGACCCAGTACGTGGCCTCCACGCCCAAACACACAAGGCGCAGCATAGGATGGCCTGTTGACTGGCGTATAGGCAGCGACAGCCGCTCCACAATAACTCCAGCCTTATACACCTGCCCAGACCACAGATAGTAGATGCTGAGGTTATAGCCGGTTATCAATCTGTTTTCAAAGCGTTTTGAATTAAGAGCGATATTCTCAGCCTCCGCTATCCAGTAATCTATGTCTTTATGCGTGGGCTGGCGAAACATAAGGGCAGGCGCTATGCTTGAGATGGCGGCCTCTCTGAGTGTTTCGTTGCCGCTTTTTTGATATACTTCGATTAATTGTCCCTCAAACTCCGAAATCCAGTAATCAAGCGGATTGAAATCAGTCCATTGCAGCAGATAGGTTTTGACTATGGCGGTCAATGCCCAAAGCTGACCGGCCTTGTCAATTGGTTTAAACAAGGCATATGCGGTTTCCAATATCATGCGTGCGTCAGGAGGGTTAATATACTGCCTGTTTACACCCTGCCAAAACATGAGCCACGGGTAGTCGCGCATTATTTCATACGGCACTTGGGAAAACCATCTATCAACAGTGTCGTGCCTGCCGTCATCAATTATATGCTGCGCGTGCGTATTGATTAACTCCTCAAACCGTTTCCATTTCTTAATCTTCAGGATTTGTTCGATACTCCGATCAACCTGACCGTTTTTCTCTAAGATATCTGCCGCCTGAAGCACCGCCTCATCCGCCGCAATCTTAGCCTGCTGCATAATAATTCTTTCCTTTGCCAGCATCCTGTCAATTTGTTCCTGAACCCGCCTCTCGAGCTGCTTGTTTATCTCCTCAAGCTGCTTGGTGCGCATAATCAGCTCAGACTCGACATGTTTCATGTTAGTAATGTCTCTGAATATAGCGATATTATGGCTCTTGCCGCCAATCCTGACATTATTAATTCCTGCGTGGACATGCAATATCCTGCCGTCTTTTGTTTTATGCATTGTTTCAAATGAATCGGCGCCATATTTTTCTATCTTTTTTATATGTTTCATTATTTCTTCGGGTGACTCAACAATCTCAACATCTGATATCTTGATGAGTTCGAACTCCTCCCTTGAATAACCGTAGAGTTTATGGGCGCTTTCGTTAAACATCAATATACGGCCGTCTTTTGCGTCCACTAAGAATAGAGGGTCCATTGCCTGTTCAAACAGCGCCTTGAATTTCTCCTCGGATTCTCTTAGCGCGTTTTCTCTGATGAGCATGTCTGTTATATCTTCGCCGGAACTAATAATATAGGTTATTGCCCCGCCGCCATCTCTGATAACGTCATTATGCCACAGGATGGTTCGCTCTTGCCCTGATTTGGTTAATATTTGGGTCTCATAAAACTCAATAGGTTCTATCTCGCCGCTTATCACCTGATTAAATATCGCCCTTGAGGGTTGCCGTGAGCTATCCACAAAGAAATTATCGAAGCAGTTCCTGCCGATTATCTCGTCTTTGTTATAGCCTGTGACATCGCAGCCACGCTTATTTACCACGCATACATTGCCATGCCTGTCAACGACAACTATCACCACCCCGACCAGGTCAAGGTAGCGCTGGAGCTTGTCCTTCTCTATTACTATAATGTCGTTTGATGAGTTATCCACAACGATAGCTCCTTTGTCTCGGGCGAAGGTTCAGTGCCAAATGCCGATTGAAGTGCCTCTCTGCATATTCTATAGGCAGCGGCTGCATCTGCGGTGCGCCCAAGTTTTTGATAACACGCCATAAGCCTCTGATATAATGCCTCTTCTGAGTTATAAATTGATATGGAATTCTTGTAACATTTTATGGCGTCATCCCATTTGTCATGTTTCTCAAACCACGCACCTGCTTTAAAGCAGGCGTCAATGAAACTGCGCTTTAATCTTTGTCTTGTATGGATGGCTAATTGCTCGTTCTGAACGCCCGGCAGGAAGTCACCTTTGTAAAGGCGGCACATTTTTTCAAAAAGATTTGTCATATCATCGCCGCCGTGTTGATAATTATTAATTTTCTCGACAATGTCGTCAAACGCCCATGTGTCTAACCAGCAAAACTCGTGATTAATGTATAGATAGCCTTCAAGCTGCTCAATAAACTCCTTTGCGCCCAATAATTTGCGCAGTCTGTGCATATTGGTGCTGAAAAGATTGTGGGCAGCGTCGCCATCCTCATCAGGCCATAGCTGGTCGGACAATAAGACTGCGTCAACATGGCGTGCGCCACTGGCAAGTATCGCCTTCAACATCAGCAGGGGTATCTTCTGAGGCTTGCCTGAAAATTTAAGTGGCTTACCGTCTCTAAATATTTCAAACCGCCCCAGCGTGTATATCTTAATTGCCCATGGCCAGTCTTCTATCGCGTGACCATCTGCCTTGATGTGATAGAGACCTATCAATTCTTTTGCAAAATCTGTTTGAATCCCCCTCTGAAGCGCCGCCTTGCACACCATCTCAGTTAATCTCTGTAAAGGCAGCACATACCTCTTGCCAGAGGCAGCGGCTTCTTTAGCGAAATTGTCAAACATCTCGTCAAACCATTTATAGTTATTAGTTCTCAGGGCAATAAGAGATTTAATCACATAGGAGCGGCAAATGAAAAGTCTGCTCTTTCCAATAATCCCTATTTCCTCCATATCTTTTAAATGGCGAAGGGCGTCGTCATATCGCCCGGCCTCCACTAATATGCTTGAGAGTGTGTTCTTATGCATCCCAATCATGAGCTGGCAGCCTGACCGTTGTGCTGTAGCCAAATGCCTTTGTGCGTACTCAATCGCAGTTGGAAACGCGCCCTTCGATAACTCAACCAATGACGCCGAATTATAGTAAAATGACGGGTAGGCCAGAGTATTGTCATAATTAGATACGATTTGTTTCAGGTAATCCTCTGCCAGTTTATCTTTTCCCAGCATCAGGGCGGCATAGACAGCCGCGGTTAATAACACGCCGTCTATCAGATGCACACCAGTTTGCCCGGCAATTTTAAGTCCCTCTTCTACGCTTTTAATGGCCTCTTGATTTAAGGCAACATAGGCAAAATACATGGCCTCAAGGCTCAGACAGGTCAGCCTCAGTACGGGATGGCTTTTTGTCTGTCTGAGCTGCAGAGCCAATCTGTCAACAATAATGCCGGCCTTATAAATGACCCCCGTCCACAGGTAGTATGAGGTAAGTATATAACCCATAGACATACGATTTTCAACCCGTTTGGAGTTGATTACAATCTTCTCGGCCTCCATTATCCAGTAGTCAAGGTCATCGCGCGAGGACTGGCGAAACATCAGCGCCGGGGCAATGCTGGTTACGACGGCCTCTTTGATGGTGTCGTTGTCAGTGTGACGATAGACATCGGTTAGTAACTCTTCAAACTCTGAAATCCAGTAATCAAGAGGATGAAAGTCAGTCCATTCGAACAGGAATGTTTTTATGACGGCGCATAAGGCCAGAAGCTGGCCGACCTTGTCCATGTTTGTCTTGAATATATGATATGAGGGTTCTAATGCCTTGCGGGCCTCTTTCGGACTAAGATATATCTTATTTACACCCTGCCAAAACATAAGCCACGGGTTACTGTGCATGAAGTCTTCCGGCACAGTGGAAAACCAGCTGTCAACAAGTATGTGCTTGCCCTCATCAATGAGACCTTGTATGCGCTTGAGAATGATCTGTGTAAACTTGCCCCAGCTGCGCATTTTTAGAGCCAGTTCAATCCCCTGGTCAACATAACCGGGCGTCTCTACTAAGATGTCTGCCGCCTGAAGCACTATCTGCTCAAGGCGCTGCCCATAGTATATCTCTGACTGTCTTATCAGAAAATCTCTGAACAAATCATGGAAGCCGTAGATGACTGTGTTTTCTCTGTGCTTTTGAGTGACAAAGTGGGTACTATTCAGTATTTTTGCGGCCTCTTGCGCCGGGGCGGCCTTCGATGCCATCTCCAGTGTAAACTCCGGCAGCCACGCGGTGTTTAGCAGGAATTCCTTTGCATCTTTCGGGAGGCTGTCAAATATCACGATAGAAAAATACTCGAACATTGTCTCATTGGCGGCGGCCATGTTGAAAACTGTGGATGAGTCTTTTGTACGGTTAATCTCCGCGATGCCCAGTATGAGGCCGACTACCCAGCCGTTTGTTTGTTTTAACAGCGCGGCTACTGTGTTGTCATCTATTGGACGCTTCGCTGCTGTTTTTATCAGCTGCCCTGATTCTTCCAGATTAAATCGAATATCGTTGAAATCTATGTGGCTTATCTTCCTTTGTGCCTGAAAGTGGATATATGAAGGAGGCGGGGCGGCTCTGCTTATAAAGACAACTGAAATCCCATCAGGCTGGGCAGAAAGGCCCTTGACAATGATTTTATGCAGGGCGCAGTCCTCGGCAATATCATGGTAATCGTCAAAGACCAGCGCACAGGGCGCAGGCAGCAACTCGAACAGG
>JAKOEO010000026.1:39160-45506 GCA_022321325.1 Candidatus Magnetominusculus sp. LBB02
ATCATGGTAATCGTCAAAGACCAGCGCACAGGGCGCAGGCAGCAACTCGAACAGGCGTTCAAAGAACAGGAGTGTGAAGGAGTTAATATCCTTAAAATTGTCCGATACGAACTCAGGCACATCTGCCTCAGGATTGTGCGCCTTAATGGCATTTCTCATGTAAGAGAAAAAAAACGAGGCGTCAATATCCCGCTCATCAATACGATACCATAGCGCCGGAACTCTCATAGCATTGAAATAGCTTGCAACTAAGGCGGTCTTTCCTGCACCGGCAGGGGCGGTTATCCAGACGATGGGCTTTGCTATGGCGGCGTCAATGACATGGAAACACCTCTTACGCTCCAGCACATCCTGCAGCCGCGGAGGCATAATCTTTGTCGGAACTGTCTGCCCATAAATGCCGCGCTGCGTATCCATCTATCCCCCATAAAAAAAAGCCGCTGATATCCAGACATCAACATTAACCCAAGTATTGACGATTTGCCTACAGCCATTAAATTGTACTGATATTGACTATATTTGTCAATCAGCGAACAACGTTGTTGCACCAAAGCTGAAATGCCATTGGTCGGTAAATAGGAAAGCCGGTAAACAAGAAATATGATTGTGGACTTTCAGGGCAATCAGGTATAATAGCGCTGTGAAACTCAAGGGTAAGAAAATAGCCATATTTAATGCCCTGCCGCATCATGGAAGATTTCTTTTTCCTATTGCCGGTGAGGCGCGAAGGCAAGGGGCCGAAATCCTGTTTTTTACAACGCTTGTGGACTACCCATACGAAGGCGATGTTATAAGAAACGGTTTTAAGTGTAAGTTCCTGATTGAATACGCCGACAAAGATACCAATGCGAAGATCAAGGACGCCACAAATAAACTCCTGCAACAGTGGTCGGCGGTGAACTTCTCATGGCACGGCTTCAGGCACTGGTCGTTGTTTCAGCAGCATAGGTCTCTGATCAGAAATGTTGAGGATTATTTCTGTCTCGATGCGCTTATTCGGCAGGAAAAGCCGGATATGTTTCTCACCCTGCATGAGATGAACCCGTGGGGGAAGCAGATCGGCCATTTGTCCAAGAAATATGACATTGCCTATATCACCCTGCAAGAGGGCGATTACTATAACCCTATGCTCAATTTCTCCACCCACTCCGAGTACTCGATGGTTAATCTCATCTGGGGGGTGCAGACCAGAGACACGCTTCTGTGCCATAAGTGTGCCTTTCACAAACTGATACTGATAGGAAATACGCATATTGACGACGCTGTCAAGAAATTAACCCTTCCTTCGATGGTCAAAAGCATTAAAAAGGAATTGTCCATACCTGCCGACAAAAAAGTAGTGGCATTCATGCCCAACACGCACTGGGGGGCAGTGGTGGAGCGCACCGCCTGGGTTGAACTGCTCAGAGACCTGAAACGCCCAGACATAGTATGCGTCTTTAAGTGGCACCCGCAGGTAGTCTACACGGCCTATCTGGATATCAAAAAGATAATCGAGGAGCTGCTGCCGGGGGCTGTCGTCGTGTTCAGCTATGACCCCTATAAGATTCTTGCCGTTGCGGACTATTGTGTCGTAATGGGTAAGACTACGCTGGGCGTTGAGGCGCTGGCATTTGGAAAACCGCTCTTTGACCTGTTTAATATAATAAATGGCGAGGAGTACTATAAGGACATCGGCGTGGCACAGTCAGTCTCGCCGTCCGGCAACTGGGAAGCGCTGTTTCAGACCATGCAAAAGGGCATTCCCGATGAGATAAAAGAGGCGGCTGATAAGTTTGTGGACAGGGTGTTCTACCGACTCGACGGCAAATCAATCGAAAGGGCATTGGATGTGATTTCATTTATGCTTCAGACCAAGGACGCAGGTGTAGCAGGAAGGCAGGCCGAGGTCAGGATAGAATTTAAGAATGCCGCCATAAACGACAGAATAAGCATTGTAATCCCCTCAGGGCGCGATACGCTTTCCTTAATGACCACGTTAAACTCGATATCATGGAATTGCCGTCATAAAGATACCGAGATAATTGTCGTAGCAAACGACGACGGCGTAAAAGAGGATGTCAGCAGGGGTGTTAACGGAATTGAAATAATTGACTGCAAGAGCGACAATATGGCCTTATTATACAACCGCGGCGCAGAGTTGGCAACGGGGCAATATATAATCTTTATGCTTCCCGGCGTGTTTTACTATAAAGATGATGGCCTAATGGAGGCTGCAAGCGGCGGCATTGCCGGCACTGAACTTCGCAATCCCGATTTAACGCCCTACAACCTTGGCATTGGAGTAGATTTCAACACCGCCCCATGTCCTGTTCTATCGCACGACAAGCCCCCAAAATACGTAAGCAGCGCCTTTTGCATGTTTACGCGCCAAGTGCTGGAGGCAATAGGCGGGTTTGACGAAAATATAGAATACTTTACGGTTGACGCCTGCCTTACAGCCGAGGCCAAAGGCTTTAAGCCGGCATTTGCAAAAGAAGGGATGATGATGGTCTTTAAATATCCAAACTTCATGCCAAGCCCCGACCTGAGATACCACACAGGGCAATGGAAGAGGTCAGCGGGTTTCTTCGCCAGATGGTATAACAAGCTGGAAAAAGACGACGACTATCTTGACTATGCAAAAGACATGTTGAAATAGTAGTAGAAAATAAACATATAATCAAATCACTTACAGCAACGTAAAATCATTATACCGCCCTAATATCAGAAAATTAGGTTTTACAGTCACGCAATTATAAAAATAATTCAAATAGTATTATGCTATATCAATAACATATGTTGATATGATTATAGTTATGTGTGGAATATAATACATAGCGTATAATTTGATGAAACCGTCAGGGGTTTTTGACAAAATTATTAACGCTGTATTATCAACTACTTATAATCTGCTCTGTTATCTCACACCCTACAAAAATGTCATTTTCCTACAATAATGTAGCTTTTTTTGCCTTTTTCTGCCTTTTTTTATTTCCATGCGAATAGGAGATCGGCTTGTTTATTGGCTCTAAAGGGCATTCATGCGAATTTCATATATTACTATAATGGTTAGCTGTAGTGGCAGCGAGTTCAAATTGATACAGCATAAAGGAGGTATATGGGAAAGTACAGCACAGTGCATGGAGGCAATGAGGGTATGAAGACAACGAATGACCAGACAGTCGCAGCCCCGTACTGCAGGAGTGTTGACGCTCGCCGGGTTTTGGATGCAATGGCGGTGGATCCGTTAGTTGGAATGGCAGAGCTGGCGCGCGACCCGGAAGTGGACTCTAAAACCCGCGCTAAGATTTACATGGAGCTGGCCCAGTATATCTACGAAAAGAAAAAACCGGCAGGTCACGAAGAGACTATCCAGATGGAAACCTACGAGGAACGTCTGCGCCGTATAAGGGGCGAGGACAACTTCACCAGCCAAAACGACACTTGCCGGGACGGCGATGACATGGAAGACTAAATCAGTAACACAGGAGGCATTACTATGTTAATACCAACCGAGGAGTTTCTGACAGCGGTTATCACGCTCTGCCGACAGCCGGAGTGGGACGCGGTCAGGCGATGGCTGATGAGGCAGCACACGATGCAATCATTACGAAACGACAACCAGCGCGACGATGTGCTTTTGAGAATGGGGCAGGGCAAGTCGCAGTGTCTGGCGGAGCTTATAAAACTCCTTACGCCAGAGACCGCCACAAGGGGACTGGACATGCTGAAGTCAGAAAGTGCCTCGGCATGTGCCAATGACGAGGCATTGAGATACTCAACATTCTACTAGAAAACTTCAAGGAGGACAAAAGCATGGCAGAACAGACTGAAAATGGACAAGGGCAGACAGCAGCAGTAGATAGTTTCTCAAAGTACTTTAGAGCTGAGGAGTTTACCTGCCGCTGCGGCTGTGGATTGAACAACATCTCTGCGGCGCTTGTTGCACGCCTTGACAAGATAAGGGAGACGGCAGATATAGCGCTCAAAATCACCTCCGGCAGCCGCTGCAAAGCGCACAATGCAGCCGTAGGAGGCAAGGCAGACTCAGCCCATCTCGATGGACTTGCCGCAGACATTGCCATAGCCAATAGCAATGAAAGGTTCCTGATTGCAAAGGCCGCCATAGCAAATGGCATCAAAAGGCTTGGCGTTGGCACAGCCCTTATTCACCTCGATATTGACAAGATCAAGCCGCAAGAGGCGCTCTGGCTCTATGCCTAATACTAAGGGAGGTGTTTAAATGACCGACACGCACGTATCAATGGAGGCATGCAGGGAGTGCCAGAAGCGCCAGGACGAAAGACATGTGCATTTTGACAACTCCCTTGACGAACTCAACGGCGACCTGAAGGATTTCTGGAAAGAGCTGAAGGACTTCCAACGAGACATAAAGCATTTCAAGGAATCCATTAACAGCATGTTTTCAAAACTCTACATGCTGATTGGTTCGGTGTTGATTACCCTGATAGCAAATCTGTTTTTAGAGTTTCTGAAAAAGTGGGGACACTGAAGCCGAACCTCTTCGCCCCGCACATATAACCGGCGTTTTAAACCAACAAGGAGGATAGAGCTATGAAAAAGATACTTCTTACAGTGTTAGCAGCCGTTACGATGTTGATATTTGTACCGCTTGCAAACGCGGACATGTTTGTCCTGTACAATGACAACAAGACTGGCGACGGGCTGCCGGTTAATCTGTATCAGCTAAAACCTGGCGAGTTCAGGACATGGTCGTGCGACATAGAGGTGTCAGATAACTCGACAACCGCCGTAACTGTGGCTATTAACGGGAATCAGTGTACACAGGCACAGTGCAGACCGTCGAGCCTGAACAAGTTCAGTCCAATTGCAATAGCGTTATATAACATGAATTCCACGGAGCTTGCCGCCGGTTTTGCGTCGTTTAGAATTGTTGACACACCGGTTCAGAGGATACGCGCCAGTCTTGTAACTCTTATGGGCGGAACGAATCCAAACATAACTGTTAGATGCACGGGGGTGAGATAATGAGAAGACTTGCAGCGGCATCTCTGATTTCTCTTTTACTGTTGATGCAGGCACAGTCTGGTTATTGTATATGGCCGGGTTTTTATGATAGCGGCAGTGTCATAAATATCAACGGCCTTGTTGATAACGTTACAGCCGCTATCACTGCCAAAATTACAACCGACAACATAACAGAGGGCGGCAAGCTCTACTGGACAACGCCAAGATTCAACACGGCCTTTAGCGGCATGTCAACAGATAATCTCACACAGGGCGCTGCTAACAAGTACTTCAGCAATACGCTGGTGCGCGGGGCGGTCTCGGCCTCCGGCAATCTTAGCTATGACAACTCCACAGGCGTTTTCTCGACCACAGGCAACAGCGATAACGTCAGCGAGGGTTTGAGTAATCTCTATTTCACTAATGCGCGGGCAAGGGCGGCCTTATCGCAGTCAGGACTGATAACTTATAATCCTGTCACCGGCGCAATAGGGACTTATGCCATATACGCTGACAACATAACTCAAGGGACGACAAACATCTTTGAGACGGCCAGCACATCAGGGTATTGGCGTAATGGCACTAACCACTGGTACACGCTCTATATGGACAATCTGACCGGTACGGTGAAATCAGGCACATGGAACGGCACGGCGATAGGTGCGGCATACGGCGGCACGGGCAGCACGACTGCCCCGACATACGGGCAGGTCTTAATTGGCAACGCCGACAACCTCACTTATTCACCAGCATTGATAACGGCGGGGACAGGAATAACGGTAACACCGGCGGCTGGTGCTTTAACGATAGGCAATACAACAGCTTATTTAACCACAAGCGAACCGCTAAAGATTTCAGGGTCGGTTCTTTCTATTGATAATTCCACCGGCACGGGCAAGATAGTCATGAGTAATGACCCGCAGATAGACAATGGGACGCTGACGGGATTGGTAATAAAAAATCAGTCTGCGGCTTATGATAACTCTACAGGGGCGGAGAGCACACCCACTGTCAGCTTGCAGGACTCATCGGGGACAGTTAGGGTTCAAATTCGTGCAGATAAAGCTGGGAATAATACAGCTATGGGGAATCATGCACTCTCACATATTACGTCGGGGATTCAGAATACGGCGATTGGTGATTCAGCTTTAGATAATAACACAACAGCGCAATATTGTACCGCGATAGGGTATCAAGCGCTTTACAATAACACGACTGATAACGGGAATACAGCCGTTGGGGCTTGGGCACTCAATTCCAATACAGTAGGTGCTGACTACAACACAGCGGTTGGTAAGGGCGCACTTCAATACAACACAACTGGCAGTTGGAATGTAGGCGTTGGCATGAATGCTGGCGGTACTTATGGTATAAC
>JAKOEO010000027.1:0-27028 GCA_022321325.1 Candidatus Magnetominusculus sp. LBB02
TCGATAGAGATGCCTTTGGCGTGAAATCTATAGGTGTGGTTATTTAGACGCTTACCTTGTACTGAACAACACTTAATCGTACAGTCCGTATAAAACTCCTGCCTGATACCAATGTGACATCAGACATAGAGTAATGGTAGAGTAAATAGCAGGATGTAAATATGAGTGATCCTGCTGCTATTACACCATGGTTGTCGGATGATGAGCTGGCATTATGGGTACAGAATGCCCCGGATAAATTATCCCAGATTGTCCATTAGGGGAAAGAGTCTAATGGCCGCCATTAGGAAAATAGAGCAAAAAACAGAGGAAAAACAGTAAGATAAGGGTTGCTATATGTTATTATCGAGGCAAAAAAGGAAAGTAAGGAGAGCTTACATGAAAGAAATACAGTTGAGTTTCACAGAAAAGGAGATAACCCCGTGGGGAGGGATGGGGCTGATGAGACGAATGTTGAGCAAAATGGATTTTCGGGAGAGCATTTCTGGGATGAGTTTACCCGATCAAGGGTCGAATCGAGGGTATGCGCCGGAGCAGCTGATAGAGCAGTTTATGCTTGGGGTGTGGTGTGGAGCAAACCGGTTTGAGCACATGGAGGTTACGCGCCATGACGATGTACTTAGGCGCATATTTGGGTATAAGCGAATGGCGGGACATAAAGCATTTATGAGGTACTTCAGCAAGTTTGACCAAGGGACAAATCAGCGGGTATTTCAGGCAATGTACATGTGGTTTTTTGACCAATTACGATTTGACAACTTCACGGTGGATATGGATTCCACGGTAATGAGCCGGTACGGGCAACAGGAGGGAGCCAGACGAGGGTACAATCCCCATAAGCCCGGCAGGAATTCACATCATCCATTATTGGCGTTTATTGCGGATTGCCGGATGGTGGCCAACTGTTGGTTAAGATCTGGAGATGCATATACATCAAACAACTTTCAAGGTTTTCTTGAAGACACCCTGGATAAATTGACTGGCAAGAAAGTAGGGCTGTTGAGGGCAGACAGCGGCTTTTACAGCAGGGAGATATTAGAGTATCTGGAAAGGGGCGAAAGACCAATACCGTATATAATTGCGGTGCGACTGTATCCGGCAATACAGCGAATGCTGTCTGGACACCGGCAGTGGATACAACTTGGAGATGGAGTGGAGGTAGCCGACAGCTATTATGAAAGTCCTGGGTGGGGTAAAGCGCGCAGAATGATAATGGTGCGGCAAAAGATTTCAGTTCGTCCCAAGGCAACAGGAAAGTCTTTGAGGCTTTTCCCCGATGACGATCTCTATGGAGACTACCGCTATGGTTGTTTTGTTACAAGTCTTGAGCTTCCTGCCGGGGTAGTATGGAAAATCTACCGCATGAGGGCTGACGCCGAAAACCGGATCAAGGAGTTGAAGTATGACTTTGGAGCCGGCAGCTTTAACGTAAGGCAGTTCAGTGCCACGGAGGCAGCTATGAACTTCGTAATGCTGGCCTACAATCTGATGAGCCTGTTCAGACAGATAGTTCTTAGCGGCAAGGTGCAGCCCACATTAAAAACAATGAGATACAAACTATTCTCTATCGCCGGATATCTGACCAAAGAGGGAAGTGCCCGTATTTTGAAACTCTCGCTTGCTATGAAACGACGCGAATGGTTCACTGGCCTTTGGAACAAATCAAGGTCTTTTGACCTCCCGATTCAGTTCGCTTCTCATCTCTAATGGACAATCTGGGATTATCATATCAGAAACGGCTTGCTATTTGGCTCACACATGTTGGTGCATTCCATGCTGTTAAGGTTTCCGACCTTTTGCGTGTTTCCAAGCAAGCAGTTTGGCTTTGGGTGGGTCAGTATAATCGACAAGGGCCGCAAGGACTTACAAGAGTGGGACGTGGGGGACGGCGTTGGGCTTTCATGTCGTGGGATGAGGAAGAAGCCCTGCTGTCAAGGTTAGAGGAACGGGCAATGAATGGTGAACTTATGACGGCCAAGGCCGTGTTAGGGGACGTAGCGAAGGTGCTGGGGCGCAAGCCGTCACTGGATTACGTCTATCGTCTGTTGCACCGCCATCAATGGCGAAAGCTCTCGCCCATGCCTAGACATGTGAAAGCTGATATCAATCGACAGGAGTCCTTTAAAAAAAATTCCCCGAAACACTCCGAGCACTCTTAGCACAGCTTCCCAAAGGGAGACCCCCTGCGTCTGTTGTTTGAGGATGAAGGCCGTTTCGGACGCATCAGCGATACCCGCCGTTGCTGGGTTCCATTACCGAAGCGCCCTATTGTTGGCCATCAGGTCATACGACAGTATATCTACTCCATAGCGGCAGTCATACCAAGTAGCAATCATACCAAGTAGCAATCATACAGGTAATTTAAGATAAGGGAAATTGGTCATAGATTTAAGCCTCTCAGGATCGTTAGAAATATCATTGAGAGCAGTGCAAAGAGTGTCTTCAAGTTTATCAATGGACTTAAAAGCAATATTATGGAGATATTTTTCTCTCATTTCTTCCCATAGATGTTCAACGGGGTTAAGTTCTGGCGAATGTGACGGCTGAGGGACAAGACGGATATTTTCGGGCACGTCAAGATTTTTTGACATATGCCATGCTGCCTGATCTACAACAATGATCATGAAATACACTTTAAAATCAAGGGAAACTTGTCGAAGAAAAATGCTCATTGTTTCCGTATTAGCGTATGGTAGGATAATGGATGTCATTCTCCCCAATGCCGGGCAGATTGCGGCAAAGACATACAGAAATTCTCTGACGATGGGGCTGTGGGTCGTGAATTAGGAGGAGCCCATGCTCTTCTGGCATTGCAGATACGCCCAAAAAGCCCCTCATCCTGTGCCATCACTATGACTGGACGATTGTCTTCAAGGTCTCTGCCTTGTAAAAGGTCATCTACTTTTTCTCTGAATTTTTTTTAAAGTCTTCCTGCACTTCTTTCTTTGCCTCTACATGAGAGAGTCTTGGTACTATTTTTCTCCAGCCATTCCTCCTAAGAAGCCTATAGATTGTGGTTTTGTGAACAGGATGCCCTACTGCCTGCTCAAGAGCACTCTGAATTTCTTTAGCAGTTGCTATCTTGCCAGTAAGAGCTCTCTCCATAAAGGGTTCGAGAAGTGCTTTTTCCTCCTCTATCGTCAAATAACAACGACGCCTTCCGCCTTTCCCTGGTCTTTCAATTACCATAGGCCCTAAACGATTGTATTCGGAAATCAGGTTGTGTACCGTTTGTTCTGCAAGTCCAAGATGAAGAGCAATCTCTTTGGCTGGTCTTGGCGCTATCAGTGCATTCAGGATAACCAGCCATTTTTGTACACGCCAAAAACCTATGGTCTCCTTTAACTTCTCTTTGATCTCTTCTGCGGTAAGATGTGGTAACACCTTCGTTATTTTATTTGCCATTACTACCTCCTGTTTAACTTCAGAGATAGTATAACATTATTACCTATCAGATAGCAACTTAGTATTGCGCCTAAAACGAAGATGATTATAAATCCCTGCTGCCGCAATATGTCGATAGAGATGCCTTTGGCGTGAAATCTATAGGTGTGGTTATTTAGACGCTTACCTTGTACTGAACAACACTTAATCGTACAGTCCGTATAAAACTCCTGCCTGATACCAATGTGACATCAGACATAGAGTAATGGTAGAGTAAATAGCAGGATGTAAATATGAGTGATCCTGCTGCTATTACACCATGGTTGTCGGATGATGAGCTGGCATTATGGGTACAGAATGCCCCGGATAAATTATCATATCAGAAACGGCTTGCTATTTGGCTCACACATGTTGGTGCATTCCATGCTGTTAAGGTTTCCGACCTTTTGCGTGTTTCCAAGCAAGCAGTTTGGCTTTGGGTGGGTCAGTATAATCGACAAGGGCCGCAAGGACTTACAAGAGTGGGACGTGGGGGACGGCGTTGGGCTTTCATGTCGTGGGATGAGGAAGAAGCCCTGCTGTCAAGGTTAGAGGAACGGGCAATGAATGGTGAACTTATGACGGCCAAGGCCGTGTTAGGGGACGTAGCGAAGGTGCTGGGGCGCAAGCCGTCACTGGATTACGTCTATCGTCTGTTGCACCGCCATCAATGGCGAAAGCTCTCGCCCATGCCTAGACATGTGAAAGCTGATATCAATCGACAGGAGTCCTTTAAAAAAAATTCCCCGAAACACTCCGAGCACTCTTAGCACAGCTTCCCAAAGGGAGACCCCCTGCGTCTGTTGTTTGAGGATGAAGGCCGTTTCGGACGCATCAGCGATACCCGCCGTTGCTGGGTTCCATTACCGAAGCGCCCTATTGTTGGCCATCAGGTCATACGACAGTATATCTACTCCATAGCGGCAGTCATACCAAGTAGCAATCATACCAAGTAGCAATCATACAGGTAATTTAAGATAAGGGAAATTGGTCATAGATTTAAGCCTCTCAGGATCGTTAGAAATATCATTGAGAGCAGTGCAAAGAGTGTCTTCAAGTTTATCAATGGACTTAAAAGCAATATTATGGAGATATTTTTCTCTCATTTCTTCCCATAGATGTTCAACGGGGTTAAGTTCTGGCGAATGTGACGGCTGAGGGACAAGACGGATATTTTCGGGCACGTCAAGATTTTTTGACATATGCCATGCTGCCTGATCTACAACAATGATCATGAAATACACTTTAAAATCAAGGGAAACTTGTCGAAGAAAAATGCTCATTGTTTCCGTATTAGCGTATGGTAGGATAATGGATGTCATTCTCCCCAATGCCGGGCAGATTGCGGCAAAGACATACAGAAATTCTCTGACGATGGGGCTGTGGGTCGTGAATTAGGAGGAGCCCATGCTCTTCTGGCATTGCAGATACGCCCAAAAAGCCCCTCATCCTGTGCCATCACTATGACTGGACGATTGTCTTCAAGGTCTCTGCCTTGTAAAAGGTCATCTACTTTTTCTCTGAATTTTTTTTAAAGTCTTCCTGCACTTCTTTCTTTGCCTCTACATGAGAGAGTCTTGGTACTATTTTTCTCCAGCCATTCCTCCTAAGAAGCCTATAGATTGTGGTTTTGTGAACAGGATGCCCTACTGCCTGCTCAAGAGCACTCTGAATTTCTTTAGCAGTTGCTATCTTGCCAGTAAGAGCTCTCTCCATAAAGGGTTCGAGAAGTGCTTTTTCCTCCTCTATCGTCAAATAACAACGACGCCTTCCGCCTTTCCCTGGTCTTTCAATTACCATAGGCCCTAAACGATTGTATTCGGAAATCAGGTTGTGTACCGTTTGTTCTGCAAGTCCAAGATGAAGAGCAATCTCTTTGGCTGGTCTTGGCGCTATCAGTGCATTCAGGATAACCAGCCATTTTTGTACACGCCAAAAACCTATGGTCTCCTTTAACTTCTCTTTGATCTCTTCTGCGGTAAGATGTGGTAACACCTTCGTTATTTTATTTGCCATTACTACCTCCTGTTTAACTTCAGAGATAGTATAACATTATTACCTATCAGATAGCAACTTAGTATTGCGCCTAAAACGAAGATGATTATAAATCCCTGCTGCCGCAATATGTCGATAGAGATGCCTTTGGCGTGAAATCTATAGGTGTGGTTATTTAGACGCTTACCTTGTACTGAACAACACTTAATCGTACAGTCCGTATAAAACTCCTGCCTGATACCAATGTGACATCAGACATAGAGTAATGGTAGAGTAAATAGCAGGATGTAAATATGAGTGATCCTGCTGCTATTACACCATGGTTGTCGGATGATGAGCTGGCATTATGGGTACAGAATGCCCCGGATAAATTATCATATCAGAAACGGCTTGCTATTTGGCTCACACATGTTGGTGCATTCCATGCTGTTAAGGTTTCCGACCTTTTGCGTGTTTCCAAGCAAGCAGTTTGGCTTTGGGTGGGTCAGTATAATCGACAAGGGCCGCAAGGACTTACAAGAGTGGGACGTGGGGGACGGCGTTGGGCTTTCATGTCGTGGGATGAGGAAGAAGCCCTGCTGTCAAGGTTAGAGGAACGGGCAATGAATGGTGAACTTATGACGGCCAAGGCCGTGTTAGGGGACGTAGCGAAGGTGCTGGGGCGCAAGCCGTCACTGGATTACGTCTATCGTCTGTTGCACCGCCATCAATGGCGAAAGCTCTCGCCCATGCCTAGACATGTGAAAGCTGATATCAATCGACAGGAGTCCTTTAAAAAAAATTCCCCGAAACACTCCGAGCACTCTTAGCACAGCTTCCCAAAGGGAGACCCCCTGCGTCTGTTGTTTGAGGATGAAGGCCGTTTCGGACGCATCAGCGATACCCGCCGTTGCTGGGTTCCATTACCGAAGCGCCCTATTGTTGGCCATCAGGTCATACGACAGTATATCTACTCCATAGCGGCAGTCATACCAAGTAGCAATCATACCAAGTAGCAATCATACAGGTAATTTAAGATAAGGGAAATTGGTCATAGATTTAAGCCTCTGAGGGTTGTTAGAAATATCAGTTAGAGCAGTGCAAAGGGTGTCTTCAAGTTTATCAATGGACTTATACTAAGTTGCATTCTAATAAGTAAATATGATAGTCTATGTCTGCAATATAAAAAGGAGGCAGAAATGGCTCATAAAAAATCGAAAGTATTACCACATCTAACGGCGGAAGCGGTCAAGGAAAAGTTAAAGGAGACCATAGGTTTTTGGCGTGTACAAAGTAAGCGTCAAGAAACCCCCATCTTTACACGGGAAAGCGAAGCTGTCATAATGAGCCGAAAGGATGTTCGATATGACGAGCAAAGAGAAGGTATCAGTCTCAAGGGAATCCAGCTATTGGAAGGAACACATAGAAGCATGGCAGGCAAGTGGAAAGACACAAGCAGAGTACTGTCGGCAGCATGAGTTAAAGTTAAAAGCATTCGCCTATCGGAAGAGACGATTTGATAAATCCCCGGCAAAGCCAATATTTCATCCTGTGAGAATAATTGAAGAGGAGGCTAAAGTAAGCCCGTCCCTAAGCCTGATGATAGGTTCGAGATATTGCATAGAAGTTAGAGACGGGTTCAATCCAGTAACGCTAAGACAGATAGTGGAGATGTTAGAGCGATGATATATCAAAGCGCATCGAATGTTCATGTCTATTTGGCAGGAGGCAGTACTGACATGAGGAAATCGATAAACGGACTGTCGATGCTTGTAGAAGGGACGCTGGAACTGGATCCATTTTCAGGCTATCTTTTTGTATTCAGCAATCGAAGACGAAGCATAGTGAAGATATTATATTGGGACAGGAATGGATTCTGTCTGTGGCAGAAGCGTCTTGAGAAGGATAGGTTCAAGTGGCCGGAGATAACAAAGAAGAGTTTGGAGATAGACAGCAGAGAACTAAACTGGCTGCTTGATGGGTTGGAAATCAATCAGAGCAAGGCACATGGAAGGCTTCGATATGGGACGGTATTATGAATTAATATTGCGTAAAAACATAGTGTTAAGTTATAATAAGCCCAATGATAGCAGAGATTGAAACACTTCCTGAAGATGTAGTAGCCCTGAAGGAAATAATAAATGAGCAGGAGTCTTATGTCCATATACTTGAGGAGCAGGTACGCCTGCTGAAGGCGAAACTGTTTGGTCGTAAGAGTGAGAAGTCGTCTGAAGCATCAGAAGAACAACTGCAATTATTCGATGAGATAGAGGCAACCCCTCCAGAACCGAAAGAGGTCAATGTACCAGCGCACACACGCAAAAGAGGAGGGCGTAGGCCGCTGCCCGAGGACCTCCCACGAATTGAAGAGATTCATGACATAAAAGAAGAAGAAAAGATTTGTGCCTGTGGAAGCCATCTAAGCCGCATAGGTGAGGAGGTGTCTGAGAAACTGGTCATAGTACCGGCAGGAATGCAGGTAATAAGGCATATAAGATATAAGTATGCCTGTAGGGGTTGAGGGGTCGGTGGTAAAGACAGCGGAGTTACCGCCGCAGACAATCCACAGGGGATATCCACACCGGGGCTGTTGGCACAGATACTGACATCTAAGTTTGTAGATGCGCTGCCGCTATATCGGCAAGAAAAGATATATCAGAGAATAGGGGTGGAGCTAAGCCGCTCCACGATGGCCAAAAGGTTTGGGCCGGTAATCAATATAGATGAGACAACGGTGCAGGTTATGAAAGAGCCGGGACGGTCTGACAAGACGAAGTCCTACATGTGGATATTTCGCGGAGGGGCTCCTGAGAAACCGGCATTAATATACCAGTATCACAGGACACGCGCGGGGGATGTGGCCCGGAGTTTTCTGACAGGGTATGAGGGGTATGTGCAGACTGATGGATACGCAGGGTATGATTTCCTTGAATCAATAGAAGGGATAGTACATGTTGGCTGCTGGGCACATGCGCGGCGTAAGTTTGTTGAGGCGATAGAGGCACAGCCCAAAAATAAGAGAAGGCGTGGCAGCGGGGAAGTAGCAATGGAATATATAGGCCGGTTGTATGGTATTGAGAAAAAGGCACTGGGGCTTTCAGATGATGAACTGTATAGAATCCGGCAGAATGAGGCAAAGCCGCTGCTTGAGGAATTTCGATTATGGCTGATAGAACGAGAGAAGGCAACGCCGCCGAAGGGTTTATTAGGTACGGCGATAAGATATACGCTGAACCAATGGGTTAAACTTGAGCGTTACATAGAGGACGGCCGTTTAAGACCTGATAACAATCTTGCTGAAAATGCTGTCAGGCCATTTGTAGTGGGTCGTAAGAACTGGCTATTCTCCGGCCATCCCCGCGGTGCTGAGACAGCCTGATAGAAACGGCTAAGGCAAACGGGCTGGAGCCTTATAAATATTTGTGGTATATCTTTGAAAAATTGCCTTACGCCTAAAACGAAGATGATTATAAATCCCTGCTGCCGCAATATGTCGATAGAGATGCCTTTGGCGTGAAATCTATAGGTGTGGTTATTTAGACGCTTACCTTGTACTGAACAACACTTAATCGTACAGTCCGTATAAAACTCCTGCCTGATACCAATGTGACATCAGACATAGAGTAATGGTAGAGTAAATAGCAGGATGTAAATATGAGTGATCCTGCTGCTATTACACCATGGTTGTCGGATGATGAGCTGGCATTATGGGTACAGAATGCCCCGGATAAATTATCCCAGATTGTCCATTAGGGGAAAGAGTCTAATGGCCGCCATTAGGAAAATAGAGCAAAAAACAGAGGAAAAACAGTAAGATAAGGGTTGCTATATGTTATTATCGAGGCAAAAAAGGAAAGTAAGGAGAGCTTACATGAAAGAAATACAGTTGAGTTTCACAGAAAAGGAGATAACCCCGTGGGGAGGGATGGGGCTGATGAGACGAATGTTGAGCAAAATGGATTTTCGGGAGAGCATTTCTGGGATGAGTTTACCCGATCAAGGGTCGAATCGAGGGTATGCGCCGGAGCAGCTGATAGAGCAGTTTATGCTTGGGGTGTGGTGTGGAGCAAACCGGTTTGAGCACATGGAGGTTACGCGCCATGACGATGTACTTAGGCGCATATTTGGGTATAAGCGAATGGCGGGACATAAAGCATTTATGAGGTACTTCAGCAAGTTTGACCAAGGGACAAATCAGCGGGTATTTCAGGCAATGTACATGTGGTTTTTTGACCAATTACGATTTGACAACTTCACGGTGGATATGGATTCCACGGTAATGAGCCGGTACGGGCAACAGGAGGGAGCCAGACGAGGGTACAATCCCCATAAGCCCGGCAGGAATTCACATCATCCATTATTGGCGTTTATTGCGGATTGCCGGATGGTGGCCAACTGTTGGTTAAGATCTGGAGATGCATATACATCAAACAACTTTCAAGGTTTTCTTGAAGACACCCTGGATAAATTGACTGGCAAGAAAGTAGGGCTGTTGAGGGCAGACAGCGGCTTTTACAGCAGGGAGATATTAGAGTATCTGGAAAGGGGCGAAAGACCAATACCGTATATAATTGCGGTGCGACTGTATCCGGCAATACAGCGAATGCTGTCTGGACACCGGCAGTGGATACAACTTGGAGATGGAGTGGAGGTAGCCGACAGCTATTATGAAAGTCCTGGGTGGGGTAAAGCGCGCAGAATGATAATGGTGCGGCAAAAGATTTCAGTTCGTCCCAAGGCAACAGGAAAGTCTTTGAGGCTTTTCCCCGATGACGATCTCTATGGAGACTACCGCTATGGTTGTTTTGTTACAAGTCTTGAGCTTCCTGCCGGGGTAGTATGGAAAATCTACCGCATGAGGGCTGACGCCGAAAACCGGATCAAGGAGTTGAAGTATGACTTTGGAGCCGGCAGCTTTAACGTAAGGCAGTTCAGTGCCACGGAGGCAGCTATGAACTTCGTAATGCTGGCCTACAATCTGATGAGCCTGTTCAGACAGATAGTTCTTAGCGGCAAGGTGCAGCCCACATTAAAAACAATGAGATACAAACTATTCTCTATCGCCGGATATCTGACCAAAGAGGGAAGTGCCCGTATTTTGAAACTCTCGCTTGCTATGAAACGACGCGAATGGTTCACTGGCCTTTGGAACAAATCAAGGTCTTTTGACCTCCCGATTCAGTTCGCTTCTCATCTCTAATGGACAATCTGGGATTATCATATCAGAAACGGCTTGCTATTTGGCTCACACATGTTGGTGCATTCCATGCTGTTAAGGTTTCCGACCTTTTGCGTGTTTCCAAGCAAGCAGTTTGGCTTTGGGTGGGTCAGTATAATCGACAAGGGCCGCAAGGACTTACAAGAGTGGGACGTGGGGGACGGCGTTGGGCTTTCATGTCGTGGGATGAGGAAGAAGCCCTGCTGTCAAGGTTAGAGGAACGGGCAATGAATGGTGAACTTATGACGGCCAAGGCCGTGTTAGGGGACGTAGCGAAGGTGCTGGGGCGCAAGCCGTCACTGGATTACGTCTATCGTCTGTTGCACCGCCATCAATGGCGAAAGCTCTCGCCCATGCCTAGACATGTGAAAGCTGATATCAATCGACAGGAGTCCTTTAAAAAAAATTCCCCGAAACACTCCGAGCACTCTTAGCACAGCTTCCCAAAGGGAGACCCCCTGCGTCTGTTGTTTGAGGATGAAGGCCGTTTCGGACGCATCAGCGATACCCGCCGTTGCTGGGTTCCATTACCGAAGCGCCCTATTGTTGGCCATCAGGTCATACGACAGTATATCTACTCCATAGCGGCAGTCAGTCCTGCGGACAGACAGATTGTGTCGCTTATCATGTCTTGGGTCGATACGGAAACCATGTCGATCTTCCTGGCCCATGCCAAAGCCTCGTTTCCAAACGATGAGTGTTTAATGGTACTTGATAGAGCTGCATGGCATAAGGCAAACGCCTTACGGATTCCGCAGTCTCTTCATTTGATATTCCTGCCTCCTTATAGCCCCGAACTTAATCCGACCGAACATGTTTGGGATCATATAAGGGAAAACTTCTTCGGAAACCATGTCTTTCCTTCGTTGGATGCCGTGGAGAGCCGCCTCTGCGAGGCTTTTCGCTCCCTCACTGACAACCCTGAAATCGTTCGTTCCATGACTTCCTTCGACTGGTTCAATACTCCATGTATGACGTAGTATTAGTATTAACTATCGCCAGTAACACCCAGAAAACAATTGTCTAAATGTTGCGTTCTATCAAACGCTCAAATCGGCGAAATTATTCCTAATAATAGAACGGCTAACCTTGAGGTGACAGAATCAATTATTCATGGAGACTTCCATCTAAGAAACATTTTGATCAATGGCGATGCTTCTCCCGTGTTGATTGATTTTGCAAGATCAGAAAAAGGACATATTTCGATTGATATGGCAAAATTAATTGCTGACATAATTGTCTTTTCTATTAAATACCAATAGACAAACAAATTCTCTCTGTTAACTATTATAAAAGTGGGGTATTAAATGAAATATATAAGATATTAAGCGGTATATTAAAAAGCAACGATGATTATGAACTCTTTGAACTTGCTCTAAGCGGCTATCTACTGAGGTACTCGTCATATGTAGATGTTGACGAAGAAACAACAAAGGACCTTACCAGTATTCTATCGGACAAACTGTTTTAGGCCAAAGTAAATAAGTATCACGCAGACTGCTTTTTCAGCGCGGCTTTGGCGAATACTTCCTCGGCGTTGAACGTGCCGTCTATTGCCTGCTTCGGGCATTTCGCTACGCAGATTCCACACCCTATACATTTTGACTGTTCTATTGTGTGTGGTTTTTTCAGCTCGCCTGAGGCGGCGTTTACGGGGCATACCTTCATGCACATATTGCAGCCAATGCACTTGCTCTCTGTTATCAATGCCTTAGTCCGCGGTAAAAGCAGATCAATGATTGCATGAGTGGGGCATTTAGTTGCACACAGACCGCACACTCTGCATTTTTCTATGTCTATCCTCGATACGTTATCAGTAATTGACGGCGCTTCAAACGGGCATACCTTAACGCACATCCCGCAGGCGATGCAGCCTACCTGACAGTTCTTTCTCGTTGCCGCGCCCTTGTCTTTCGAGTGGCAGGCAACAAGCACTGCCTTTGACGCCGGTAGAATCTCTATCACCTTCTTTGGACACGCCTCGGCGCATTTCCTGCAGCCCGTGCATTTCTTCATATCAACAACAGGCAGGTCATTTTCATTCATATGAATGGCGTCAAACGGGCATACTGACTGGCACGTCCCATAACCCAAACATCCATATGCACAGGACTTATCTCCGCCACCGGCCAACACCGCTGCACGGCAGTCTCTCACGCCTTCGTATTTAAATTTCTTTATAGACCTCTTACAGTCGCCCTGGCACATTATTCTCGAATATTGAGGCTCCATCATCACTGCCTTCTTGCCGGTTATCGCCGATATCAACTCAGCTGCATGTTTTCCCGCCGGCGCACAAAGCGACGGCTTAACATCGGCATTGGCCACAACTGCCTCGGCATATTGCTGACATCCGGCAAATCCGCACGCCCCGCACTGCGCACCCGCCAGCACATCCCTGACCTGCTCAATGCGCGGGTCCATCTGCACTGAAAACTTCTTGGCCGCAAACGCTAACCCAAACCCGAATATCGCCCCAATGCCCGCTATAAATATCAGCGTAAACTTTATCGTGGACACTATGTCTACCGTCTCCTTGGCCTCTATCCCGCCCCCTACCCCAACCAGCGGCAACGGTATATGGCCAACAAGCCCTACTAACCGGCTTACTATCTCATGCACTATATTGATATCTAAGTTAAACATTCCTTATCTTCCTTATGATGTTATTATCCCTGCAAATCCAGTAAACGCAAGCGCTATCAGCCCCGTCGTCACAAACGCTATAGGAAGCCCGCGAAATGGCATCGGCACATCCGCTATCTCTATCTTCTCCCGAATGCTTGCCATTATCACCAGCGCCAGCGCAAAACCTAGCCCTGAACCCAGCCCCAGCGTGATTCCCTCAAGGAACGTATAGTGCTCCCCTGCGTTTATCAGCGGCACGGCCAGTATTATACAGTTTGTCGAAATCAGCGCCAGATACACGCCAAGTTTATAGTAAAGACCCGGAGACACCTTTCTCATTATCGTATCGGAACTCTGCACAAAGGCCGCTATTACGCCTATGAACACCACTATCTTCAAAAAAGTCAAATCAAGCGGCACCATTACGAGATTGAATATCACCCAAGACAGCGCCGCCGATATCATCATAACCGCCGTAAAGGTTATGCTCATTCCAACAGCAGTCTCTACTTTTTTCGTAACGCCAAAAAATATGCACAGCCCCAAAAACCTTGTGAACACAAAGTTGTTAATCAACGCCGATGCAATAAATATTTCAAATAGTTTTGTCAGCTCTTTTTCCATAGTATTGTATCCTCCGCGTTAATGGCCTGATGCCCCGCCGGCGCCTTTGCCGCCGTAAAACCTTATATCTATCCAGTTGAAAAACGCCATTAATAATCCGGTCGCTATAAACCCGCCGGTTGGCAGAAGCATTATCAGAAGCGGCTTCGCCCCAATTATGGATACCCCCCATAATGTGCCCTTGCCTAATAGCTCCCTAAAGAAACTTATCACTATCAGGGCAAACATAAACCCTACACCCATCCCTATGCCGTCAAAAAACGACGGCATTATCTTGTTCTTGCTTGCAAATATCTCAGCCCTCGTAAATATTGACGCAAAGGCCACGATGAGCTGTATATAGAGGCCCATCTGCTTATACGCCTCGCGCGCAAAGGCCGCCATTGATAAGTCCGCTACCGTCACCCAGCCGGATATTATCAGCATAAAAATCGGCATTCTTATCCTCGGATGTATGAATGCCCTTATGGCCGACACCGTAATGTTCACCATCACGTTTACAAACACGACCGCTACACCCATCAAAACGCCCGTTCGCAGACCAGTCGTCACGGCTATCGCCGGACATAGACTGATAGCAAGGCGGAATATGGCGTTTTCCTTAAATATACCGCTTAGGGTTACCTTCCAGTAATCTATCTTTTGCGGATTAGTGGCTTCCATGCGGTGTCTCTCCTTCTGGTTTTTCCCCTTTTAGGGCCTTCTCTAAAAAGATATTGCCGTTTCTTATCCCATCCTCGGTAACTGCCCTCGAGGAAATCGTAGCACCCGTTATTGCCTGCACATACTCCTTTGACTCTTCCTTGACCACCTTCAGGTGCGCTGTGTCCTTGCCGACATACTGCCCTATAAAAGACGGTGAGGTAACCTCATCCCCAAGTCCCGGCGTCTCGGCCTGATGCAATATATCCACCTTCTGCACAACCAAATCCTTATTTACCGCAAACAGTATGTTAATATAACTAGAGTAGCCCTTGCCGAATGTCTGCACTATATAGCCAAGAACCTGGTCGTCTTTTTTTGCCGCATAGTACTCTGCATGTTTTTCGTGTGGGTGCCAATCGCCAAGTTTCTCTATCTTATTGGCCTCCGGTATCATTTTCTGCAGAGCCTCCTTCTTTTCCTGTTCGCTTGCCCGAAATATTATCGGAGACGTATACGCATATATCGAGGCCAACAAAAGACCGCCCACTACATATATTACAAGCAGATTAATGGTTATCTTTATAAGTTCTTTTGCGCTCATTTCTTCGCCTTCTTAGCCCCAAAGACATGCGTCCGGAAGCTTCTGTCAATAAGCGGCGCAAAACAGTTCATTATCAAAATCGCAAACATCACGCCCTCAGGATATCCTGCCTTTAACCTTATTAATATAGTCAAAAAACCGCACCCTATCCCAAACACAATCTGCCCGCTTCGCACCGTCGGACATGTTACATAGTCCGTCGCCATATAAAACGCCCCAAGCATAAGGCCGCCGCTAAACAGATGCACTATCGGGTCTCCCGTAAACAACCCGCCCTTGCCGCCAAATATCCATGCCCCAACCGCCACCGTCGCAAGAAACGACAGAGGAATGCGCAGCGATATATACCGGCGGTATACCAGAAAAGCCGCCCCTATCAGAATGGCTATCATTGAGGTCTCGCCAAGCGAGCCAGCCCTGTGTCCTATGATAAGTTCTTTATATAAAGATAACTTATCACCAAATACTTCAAGTAATTTCCCCATGCCCTCTTCTTTAAGAATCCCAAGCGGCGTGGCAGTAGTCTTAGCGTTAACGGCTGCAAACGCCGCATCCGGTACCGCCCATGTGGTCATTGACCTAGTCCATGTTATCAAAGCAAATGCGCGGCCAACCAACGCCGGATTGAATATATTGTAGCCAAGTCCGCCAAAGAGCTGCTTTGTTATCGCAACGGCAACAAACGCCGACACTATCGGTATGTAAAACGGCACGGTGGATGGCATGTTCATACCAAGCAGAATGCCGGTAAGAAACGCGCTCCCATCAGACAGCGTTATCTCCTTCCCCGCCATTTTTTGGACAAACCACTCGCTTGCCAAAGAGCCTATTAAACATAGCGCCGTTACAACTAACGCCTTCGGACCGAAATAATATATCCCCATCGCAAGGGCAGGCAACAGACTGGCGCTGACCGTCCACATTATCCTCGGTACTGATTCCTCACTGCCTATGTGAGGACTTACCGATATTATTAATTTATCTTGTTCCATTTCATTCGTCCCTTATGGTTTTACCATCGTCTTGGCCAGCCTTATCTGCTGAACTATCGGCCTTTTAGAGGGGCAGACATATGTGCACGACCCGCACTCAAAGCAGTCAAATAAATGATAGTCCTTAGCGTCGGCATACATGCCCTTCTCAGAGTAAACGCTTAACATCAGAGGCATCAGCCCCATCGGACATGCCTCCACACACCGCCCGCACCTGATGCAATTGTTGAACTTCGTGCGATGCACAATGTCCTTGTCTTCCATCGCCACAATGCCGGATGTCCCTTTGGTAACAGGCGTATCGAGGTCATATATGGCAAAGCCCATCATCGGGCCGCCGGAGATGACCTTAACCGCACCGCCTTTGAGGCCGCCGCACTGCTCTATCATCTGTGAAACCGAAGTGCCAATTCTCACACTCAGATTCTTTGGCGATACAACGGCAGAGCCGGTAACGCTTACTACGCGCTCCACAAGCGGCTTGCCAAATTTGCACGCTTCATAAATGGCAAACGCCGTACCAACGTTTTGTACGACAACGCCGACATCCATCGGCAGCCCGCCTGCCGGTACCTCGCGGTTTAGTATGGATTTAATCAGCATCTTTTCAGCGCCCTGAGGGTACTTGGTTACCAGCGAATGTACCTCTATATTTCTATCGCCGGATGCGATTTCTCTCATCTTTATTATTGCATCCTTCTTATTTTCTTCGATGCCGATATAGCCCTTTTCCAGCCCCAGCACTTTCATTAGAATCTTAAGGCCCTCGATAACCTCTTTAGGACTTTCGAGCATGACCCTGTGGTCTGATGTCAGAAACGGTTCGCACTCTGCGCCGTTAATAATGACGGCGTCAATCTTCTTTTCTTTTGGAGGGGATAGTTTTACTATCGTTGGAAATGTCGCCCCGCCCATGCCTACGATACCGGCGGCCTTAATCCTGCCTTTCAACTCGTCGGCTGTGCGCTCAATATAGCCAGGGTCTTCTTCAAAAACAGCCCATTCGTCCGTCTTATCGTTTTCTATTACAATACAAGGCACCATTCTGCCCATCGGAGATGGAAACGCCTCAATGCCGGTTACTTTCCCTGCAATGGAGGCATGAACGGGGGCAGAGACAAACCCCTCAGGGTTCCCTATCAGCTGACCGGCAACGACGCGCTGGCCAACCTCAACCAGAGCCTTGCACGGCGCCCCAATATGCTGGCTTAACGGGATCACTGCCCTCTGCGGCGGCTTACAAGACTCTATCGCCGCGTTACAGGCCAACTCCTTATGCTCCGGCGGATGTATGCCGCCAAGTGTAAACGTCTCCAATCATATCCTCCAATACGCTACCGTATGTGATAACATTACCATTTATATTAAGTCAAGGACTTTTGTCAAAATATTTCCAACGGCAAGCCGCTTTTTTTAGGATAAATAAAAAAACAGGAAGATACGTACAAATAATATCATGGCATCGTGTATCGAGTACAAAATGTAGGAACCGGCTACAGGTAATCGCCGAGTTTTTTATCTATCTTACTGACGTGGGTGATGAGCCAGTTGCAGAGGTGCTCCTGTATTTTCTGGTTTAAATCCTTGGTCGCGCCCTTCTTCTGGTATTCTGATTTCAGCCGCTCTAAGTTTGACCTGAATGTCTTGTGCTGCTTTAGATGTATCTCGGTCTCTTCCTCGTCGTAGTCATACTGCTTCATGTAGGTCTCTTCAAGGTTGAAGTGTGTATCCACATAACTCTCAAGGTAATTCATTAACTCCTCGACAACGACACTTTCCTTGCCCTGAGTTATCGCCTCGACAAACCCATTTACCCGCGCAAACAATTCCTTGTGCTGCTCATCCATCAGCTCAACGCCAACGGCCAGGTTTTCAGTCCATTGAAATGTCATGACGTACGCTTGCCTTTAAAGACAGCCTGCTCGCCCTGCGGGGAAAAATGGTCATTCCTCGGCGCCCAGAAATTCTTAAAATAGTGCTTGCCCTTTTCATGGGTCATGTATTTATCCCAGTTGTCCATCAGCTTATCTTTGGTCAGAAGAAATGATTCCTTTGAGGCACTGGCATATTCAAAATGCCCCGTCAGCACAATCGCCTGAAATGGACACGCCTCAACGCACAGGCCACAGAACAGGCACCTCAGCGTCTCTACCTCATAGCGGTCAACCACCTTCTCATGCGTCTTCCCTTCGGACGTGTAAATAGTGATACACTTAGATGGACACATGGCCGCACACAGGCCGCAGCCCACACAGCGCGCCCGCCTCGTCAGCGGCTTTCTGACAAGGGCGTGCATCCCTCTGAAGCCCGGAAGCGATACCCTCTTTTCCTTTGGATATTGTTTTGTGACGGGCTTTTTGAACATATAGGACATCGTCAGGGCCATGCCCTGGAGGATTTCAACAAAAAATATCCTCTTCAGAAACCCTTTGATCATGGAATCAGGCGCGGCCTTAGACATAACTTTCAGGTATGCGCGCTTGCCGCCCGGCATCGGCTCTGCCGCAGTCTTCGGCACCGCTGCAGTCTTCGGCACCGCCGCAGTTTCAGGTTCTTTAGTCTCTATATCGTCCACAGCCATAAATTAGCACTCCGCCCTGCCATCTGTCAAGCAAAAAATAATCATCCCGTTGATTTTTTTTCTATACTACATGTTGCCAAGGCGCAACACCTCGCGCGTTATCTTATCAAGCGGCATTATCTTATCAACACCACCTTTTTTTATCGCCTCATTCGGCATTCCGAATACCACGCATGACGCCTCGTCCTGTGCTATGTTATACGCCCCGGCGTCTTTCATCTCACGCATCCCGTTGGCCCCGTCGTCTCCCATCCCTGTCATTATTACTCCTATGACATTTTTGCCTGCATAACGGGCTGCCGACCGAAATAACACATCCACTGACGGGCGATGGCGGCTTACCAGGGGGCCGTCTTTTACTTCTACGTAGTAGCGGGCGCCGCTCCTTTTTAACAGCGTGTGCTTGTTTCCAGGAGCTATCAGGGCGCGTCCTCTGACTACCGTATCGTTGTCCTGCGCCTCTTTTACATTTATCATGCAAAGGCTGTCCAGCCTCCTGGCAAAGGCCGCCGTGAAATTCTCAGGCATATGCTGAACAATAACTATGCCGGGACAATTTGCCGGAAACTCCTCAAGAAACACCTTTAGAGCCTCTGTGCCGCCCGTAGAGGCGCCTACAATAACAACTTTTTCAGTGGTTTGAATCATCGCCTTTGATGTCGGCTTCTCCAGCACCGCATCTGCTGAGAGCTTTGGTGAGACCATCCTTTCAGCGGCTGTCGGCGAAGAATGTCGCATCGGCGACAGCGGCCTTAGTCTTGATGAGGCCGCCGCTTTGACCACATCGCAAATCACCATCTTTGACTCTTCGATAAACTGCTTTGCGCCAATACGCGGCTTGTTTATTATCTCAATTGCGCCAAACTCCAATGCCTTCATAGCAGTCTCAGAGCCGCTTTCCGTAAGCGATGAGCACATCACAACCGGTATTGGGTGCTGGCTCATCAATTTCTTTAAAAATGTCAGGCCGTCCATGCGCGGCATCTCTACATCCAGCGTTATGACATCGGGCAGCTCTGCCTGTATCCTTTGGGCTGCGGCAAACGGGTCACCGGCTGTGCCGATAACCTCTATCTGCGGGTCAGATGACAGGATGTCGGCAAGCGTCTGGCGCACTATGGCCGAGTCATCCACTACGAGTACCTTAATTCTTTTCATCCGCTACCTTCCTTTCAAAACTGTATCATACTCTGTATCAACACTTAGCTAAACATAAAGTTACAGGGAATTGTCAACCGTCGTCTTGCGCAATTTTTTAAGCATTACAGTGCCCGTCTCAGTGTTAAAGAAGATCTTGCGTCCTCTGTTGCCGCCGAGGTCAGACGTTAACGGAGTAAGGCCAAAAGAGCTGAGAACTCTCATCGCCGCCTCTATGTTTTGCCTTCCAACCGTTGCCTTCACACTTTTAGCCTGGTTTAACAGCACATCGCCGCCGCCGAAAACCTTTACCTGAAGACTGCCTATCTTTACGCCCCTTTCTCTCATCTTATCAAGCAAATGCTCAATTGAGCATGTTACAAATTTCAGTCTTTCATGGCAGCCGCCGCAGCCCTTTCCACCGCACTCAGGAAGCATGCCATGACAAATGGCGGCAATCCTCCGCACAGGCTCAAACAGCGTTACCGCCACGCATGACCCCAGTATAGTCTTAACCAGCACCGGCTTTTCGGTTATACACACCTCGCCAGGGTTTAGAAAGACCAGCGGCAAGTTCATGTCCTTAATCTTCATTTTACAACTTTGTACACGGTGGGCGCTACCTGCTTAAATGGGACGTTTAAGCCTCCTATTGATTCCGAATGCCCCATGAACAGATAGCCGTCAGGCTGCAGGTACTTCGCAAACTTCCCCAGAAGCCGCTCCTGCGTCTGTTTATCAAAGTATATAACCACATTGCGGCAAAATATCACGTCCATCGTCTCTCTGAAGCCGAAGTCATCATCCATAAAATTCAACCTGCGAAATATTACCGTTCTCCGCAGCTCAGGCACTATGCGTACGCAAGGATTTGTCCTGTCCTTACCCCTGAGCAGGTATTTCTTTCTCAACGGCATCGGCACAGGTTCTATCTTTGGTTCCTCGTATATCGCCTCTTTCGCCTTATTCAAAACTTTTGTAGAAATATCGGTTGCGATAATGTTGAAGCTGAACCGTCCGCCTGTTGACAGCTCGGAAAACTCGCTTAACACCATTGTCAACGTGTATGGCTCTTCACCCGTCGAACATCCCGCGCTCCATAGCATAAACGGACGCTTAATGCCGGCCCCGGTAGTCGAGGTCAGATGTGGAAGGGCGTGTTTGGTTAAATAGTCAAAATGAGCCGGTTCGCGAAAAAAATCTGTCTTATTCGTGGTAACGGCGTCTATCATATGAATCAGTTCGGTCTCGGCGCCTTTTGGGCTGAAAACATAATCTGCGTACTCGGCAAATGAGCTTATGCCAAGCGTACGAAGCCTTCTCTGCAGACGCGACTCAAGCATCGTCTTTTTTGCGGGAGGCATCTTTATGCCAACCTCGGACTCCACAAACTCGCTAAGCCTGCGAAACTCCTTGTCATTTAAAACCGCAGAACGGGCTATATCGCCAGTTTCATACGCCATAAATTATGCCGCCGACTGGCCTGCCTCCTGGGCAAAGGCTAGCTCTTCCACTGTAAATATCTTGTCTATATCCAGAATAATCATAAACTCGTTGTCGCGCTTACCCATTCCCTTAATAAAGTCTGTCCTTAGTTTCATCCCTATGCTCGGTGCCTGCTCTATCATCTGCGGCTCAAGCTCTATTACCTCCTGCACGGAATCTGAAAGCGCCCCAAGCACCATAGACTCATTGTCAAACGCAACTTCCACTATTATGACGCAGGTATTTACTGTCTTTTCAGTGTGCGTCATTCCAAACTTCAATCTCAGATCAACTACAGGCACTACACTGCCGCGAAGATTTATTACTCCGCGCATAAACTCCGGCGTACGCGGCACCCTGGTCACGCTGCTAAATTCCAAGACCTCTCTAACTTTCTGAATATCCAGGGCGAACACCTCTTCTTCCAATTTAAATGTCAAATATTGCGTTGGCTCGACTGTTGCGCTAACTGACATTGACATATACCTCCCTATTTTCATTGATATGCCGCCGCATAATAGTTTCTAAACCCCTACGGTGCGCGTCGGCGTGTCTCTTTCAACTGTATTTACAAGCCTTGGGACGTCCAGAATCAGGGCTACCGTGCCGTCTCCTAAGATAGTTGCCCCGGAGACGCCCTCTATCTCTCTAAACATCCTTCCCAGGCTCTTGATAACCGTCTGATGTTCTCCTATAACATAATCTACTACAAAACCAACCTTTTTGTCATCAACCTCTGTAACCACTATCTGCTCGGTTTCAAGGTCGTCGGCATCAATGCTGAAATGCTCTCTAAGCCTTATATATGGTATCAGAACGCCGCGGACATTGGATACATGCCTGTCGTTCATTTTCTCAACGTCGGCCTTTGTCAGCTCCACGCATTCCTCAACGACCGACAGTGGAATGACAAATATATCGTCGGCCACTTTCACAAGAAGGCCGTCTATGATGGCAAGCGTCAGGGGAAGCTGCAGGATGAAGGTTGAGCCGAAGCCTTTTTTACTTTTTATATCAATTGAACCGCGAAGGGCATCTACATTTTTCTTCACAACATCCATTCCAACACCGCGCCCCGATACGCTCGTCACCGATTCGGATGTAGAAAACCCCGGCAGCATTATCAATCCATAGATCTCTTTTTCAGACAACTCGGCGTCATTGGATATGAGACCCTTCGCTATGGCCTTTCTTAATATCGCATCCTTGTCCAGCCCCGCCCCGTCATCCTCTATTTTTATCAGGACGCTGGCACCCGAATGCCCGGCCGACAATCTCACAGTGCCCATTCTGGGTTTCCCTGCGGCAAATCTCACATCCGGCTTCTCTATCCCGTGGTCTACGCTGTTTCTTATGATATGAACAAGCGGGTCGCTGAGTTTTTCTATAACAGTTTTATCCAGTTCGGTATCAGCCCCATCTGTAGCCAGTTGTATCTCCTTGCCCAAATCGAGGGAAAGATCTCTCACTAATCTCTTAAACTTGCTGAATGTCGTCCCCATAGGAAGCATTCTAATGCCCATTGTGCTGTCTCTAAGCTCCCATGTCAGGCGCTCAACCTCCTCGGCAATAGAGGTTAGCGTGGCCTCGCCGTTTACGACCGCCGTCTGGCTAAGCCTTGCCTGAACAGTAACCAGCTCGCCGACAAGGTCAACAAGTTTGTCAAGCCTGTACGAGGCAACCCTTATGCTGGCCGCAGAGGCGGCCTTCTGCCGCTGCTCCTGGATTTCTTTTAATTGCTGCTGCTCTGCAAGGGCCGCTTGTATGTGGCCTTTGTCCACCATGCCGGCGTCAACCAATATCTGGCCGACTTTTTTCTGACCGTCCAAGAGTGAATTCACTTCGTCCAGCTTGACATCACCACGCTCAGCCAGAATCTCGCCAAGCTTCATACCTGCTTCGCTGTCATCGTATTCCAAGTCATCGTCAATTCTTTCAATAGTCAGCTCACACATGCCGTCTACGAATATAAACACATCCCTTATAGCGTTAACGTCTTGCGTAGTAGTCACAATTACGTCCCAATATGTAGCGCACGTCTCGGGGTTGAACTGTTCGAGTGGCGGGATAGCGTCAGTTTGGGCTATTACATTGCAGGTTCCCATCTGGCGCAGTTCATTTAACAGCAACACGGGGTTTGTTCCGGTTGTGAAAAGCTCTGCAAACGGCTTGAATTTTATTCGATACGTAGCTTGAAGAGATTTATCTTCAGAGGCCGCGCTTTCAGTTTGGGCAATGTCGGATGCCTCTGCAGTTCCATCTGAAACTTTTATCAATATCTGAAGAGAGACGACGATGTCTTCTGTGACGGCATTGTCAACAGATGCCTTGCCCTCGGAGGCGTCTATCATGGTGCGGATTTGGTCTCGCGCCCTAAGGGTCAGGTTTGTCAGTTCCTTGGATACGGCAAGTTTTCCCATTCTGACAAGATCGAAGGCCGTCTCTACTTCGTGAGTGAAGTCGGCGATGTCGTCAAATCCAAACATCGCACCGGAGCCTTTTATCGTGTGCATGGCACGAAACACGCGCCCTATAAGCTCATCGTCAGTCGGGTGCTGTTCAAGGTCTAAAAGGGACAACTCCAGCTCTGAAAGAAGCTCGGCTGCCTCCTCTTTGAAAGCCTCTCTTCCAGCGTCTAACTCATTACCGCTCATCCAAGCACCTTTCTTACCACTGACATCAGTTGTTCGGGCTTAAAGGGTTTCACTATCCATCCGGTTGCCCCGGCCGCTCTTCCCTCAAGCTTCTTTGACTCCTGTGATTCTGTTGTAACCATAATTATCGGCATGAATTTATGCTCCGGCATTCCACGAACAGCCTTTACTAATCCTATTCCATCTAAATTTGGCATATTCAGGTCAGTTATAATCATATCTATGTGCTCAGAGGCCAATTTAGCAAGGGCATCCTTGCCGTCAACGGCCTGTATCACAGCATACCCCGCCCCTTTCAGCGTAAAAGCGACCATCTGCCTTACGCTGGCTGAGTCATCCACAGTCATTATCACCTTATCCATCTTTAGCCCCCGCCTTTGCAAAATCAAAATAATGGCCGAACCCGGCGTCTTCCACCAGCTTCAGAAACGCATCTGGAGGATTTACAAGCGACGCCCCTTTGTTCAAAGCCTCTGCCGAACGTTTAAACGCAAAATATACCTGCAAAAAGGATAAATCAAACCCACTGGCCTCGGCAATGTCTATCATAACCTGCTTTGGGCTTTTCAACGCATTAAGCAGGGCTTCCTTTACAGCATTGCAGTTCATTATACTTACATCGCCCGAAACTTTCAACTGACCCGATTTGCTCAATTTGAAATCACTCATTTAGGTTCTCCGCTTAAGGAGCCGGCAAGCAGCTCTATTTCCAGGTACTTAACATAACGATTAAGCATCCCTTTCAGATCAGCAGTATAGTTTACATATTGACGCTCATGGCCGGAAATTGTATCAGTTATCTCGTCAAGTATCCCCAGCAGGGCGGTTAACACCTCGTTAACCGTATGCTCTATAATGCTGCTGAAATTAATTCGCCTTAAAACATTGTCTATATCCATCTTCAGACTGGTAGCAATAGACGATATCGCATTCATTGACGAAATTACTTCCTTGTCCTGGCGCATAAGAGTCTCAATTGCAGTAAAGGTTTGTTCGGCCACGACCCGCGAAGTCTCTAAACGGGAATTAAGCTCACCTGACAGATAAGTCTTAATTCGCGAGGACCTGTTCAAAATGGAGTTAATCAGCCCTGCACACTCCGCTATTCTGATGTTCGTAGTTTCCGATAGTTTGCTTATTTCGTCTGCAAGGACGCCAAGCCCCCTTCCGGCCTCGCCAACTCTGGATACCTTTATCATTGCATTCATTGCCATAAGATTCATGTTATCGCTGATGGATTCGACATTTGCAACATGGCCGGTCATCCCCTGGATGTTGGTTGAGGTCAGCTTAATGGAATCGAGCAGGCTGACCGTCATATCGTTGACGGCGGTCAGCACCTTTACCAACGCGTCAAGGGCAAGGCCTACCAGCGTTATCTTGTTGCGTCCGGATGCCTCCTCCTCCGTTATAGTGGCGGCGTCCTCGGCCTGCGCCTCTGACAAATCCGAGACCTTTGACAGCGACCCTGAGACGTTTACAGAGGCGTCGTGCGTCTCGCTAAGAATGGCGTAAAGCTGCTTTATTTGAATCTCTATCGCCTCGCTTATCCACTTTGTCAGCACAAACTTGTCCTCTGCGTCTTTCGAGTCCAACGTTGAAACTATTGCTTCTATGTCATGAAGCGCCTCGCAGACATGGCCTATGCGCCGACGCGTCACTTCATACATCTTCATTGACACAGTAATTGCACCCACCTCGGCTGAAATGGAGGCAGCCCTTGTGCTTATCCTGTCACAGAGTGACCTGGCCTGAGACGACATCAGCTCAAGTTCACCAATTATTATATTAACGCGGTTCTTAACCGAATTGAGTTCCATCTCAGCAGTCCTGATAAATGGAGAGAGATGTTCATTGGCATCTTTGATGCACACGTTTGCCGTCCTGACAGAGGTGATTATATCGTCTGTCCCCTGCAATATCTGATTTGCAAGCGTGTCCACCAGTTCTGTCATAATATTGAACTCGGCGTTGCCCACGCGCGCCGTCTCAATGCGTATCAATGTGCCTATTATGGTTATAGTCTTTGACAGCTTCCTGAAAAAATCCTCCATATTAACAACTTTATTCAGGTCGCCTATGATTAAATTCATTTCTTTAGAACCTTCAAGTATCAGCTTGGAAGAGATATCAATTTCGGTATAAACCTTCCCAAATAGAGACTTCAGAGATGTTACGTTAAAGCCTCCTCCGCTTTCTATTGCGGTGACAAGATTTGCGGCCATTGAGGAATTATCTGTGCACGCAGATGAGAAACCACGCAGAGTGATGCCAAGCTCCCGAAACTCCGTCCCGGCAGCCTTCGATGTCGCGCTAAGCTGGCCGGCCATCTTTACGAGAGAACTGCACCATGCCTGCGTAGAGGCGCTTACCACGCTGCCTGATACGACGGCACCACTGTCTGTCACAACGCTCCCCCCGTCAGATCTGATATCTGAGTGTACTACCGACACGGCGACATTACCTGCATAGGCAGCTGAACAACACCGCCTTTGGCGCAGTTGATGACGGCCGTTCCGTTGTCTTTACAAGACTGCTTCATTGTCGCCATTAATGCGTCCTATGCGGTTAATTCAGATCTCGCCTTTCTTTACTTTTTGATAGAAATCGCAGTCTTTACAGCTCTTGAGAGACTGAGCTATTTCGCACTCCGGCTGTGTCCCGCTTAATGTCCCGGCAACCAGCCAACAACGTCTGCCGGCAGATTTTGTGAATGCCGAACACTGACCGGTCTTGTGCAATCCAACCTTGTCCAATCCGCAGTTGAAGAATTCCCAGCACTTTGTCCTCTCGACTTTGGCCTGTTCAAACCCCTCAAATGCCTTCGCAAATGCCTCAAACGCCATCGTCGCCGGGCATGTCGGCTTTTTCTTTTGCCCCGGTCTGTGTTCAGGTATCTTCTTATCTATCATCGTTCATCGTTACAGCTCATCAGATTTAATCTCGCTCATCATTGCCTCATTGACCGGCTAACCCCGCCTTGACGGGCACCACGTCACTAACTGGCAACGCGCCATTAACCAGCAACGCCATTAACCAGCAACGCCATTAACCAGCAACGCCATT
>JAKOEO010000027.1:27128-29542 GCA_022321325.1 Candidatus Magnetominusculus sp. LBB02
CAGCAACGCCATTAACCAGCAACGCCATTAACCAGCAACGCCATTAACCAGCAACCAGCTTGACATATACACACTTTTTTAAGTTTATACTTTTATAATTTTTTTGTCAAGCTATCTTTCGGGTGAATTGTAATATTTATAAATGCGGACGGCCTATTTAGCAGACCAACCGGCAGTCTTATCCTCGGGAGCAGTCTTTTTACCCAACTTGTAAATAAATGCAAGCACCTCCGCTACTGCCTTATACAGCTCATGCGGTATTTCCTGATACAAATCAAGCGCTGAGAGAATGTCAACTAACTGCTTATCCTCTTTAATCGGTACGCCATGCGCCTTTGCTATCTCTATAATCTTCTGTGCAACATTCCCTTTGCCCTTTGCCGTTATGTGCGGGACATCGTCAGTGCCGCTTTTATAATTCAGGGCGGCGGCCTTTTTTGTTCTATTTTCCATGAGTATGCCTCTAAATCCTCAGGTCAAGACCGCCTGATGGGGCGGGGGCTGCGGCAGGCTGGGCCTTTTGTCCGACATTGACTATTTTGAGAGAAAGTCCTGCCGCGGCAAAGCGCTGCTCCAGTTCCCCCTTGTTTTCCAGTATAAGTTGTTTGGTACTGTCTTTTTCAGCGTTAAATGAGATAAAAAAACCGCTGTCTGCCTTTGTTACCGAAACTGACAGTTTGCCAAGCTTGTCAAGGTCGAGATTTATATCACAGGTAAATGATTTTTGCGCATGGTACTTGTTCTTTTTAAACAACAGCTCCCCGTCTTTAAGTCCATTCCACTGAAGCGGCAAATATGTATAGATCATATCGTTGGCCTTCGAGGTCAACTGAAAAAACTCTATATTTTTTATAAACTTATCCACAGTTAAAGCTAACTCATCGTGCTTTGCGCCAGAGTACTTCATGGACTCGGATGTCTTATCGTCCTGCAGTAACTCTCTGACTTTCAAAAGCAGCGCCTTGGGGTCGTTATTTATGTTTATTACCGCCTTTGTATGCTCTTCTTTGGCGGCAGGATGCGGTGTAGTCTGAACGCTGTCTTTAGGGGATGTTTGGGGGTTGACCATGTCGTTTGTTTTTTGTCTGACAGCGTTCTGGCTATCGTCTTGCGGCTGTGCTTTGACATCGCCTGTTAACACTGCAATAAGCTCTTCCGTCTTAGCCGTAATCAGGCTCTCTGGCCCTGGCTTGAGCGTTGATTGGGCTATGCCTGTTGAGTCTTGTGGTAATACTCTGCCTGTTAAGTCTTGTGGCAATGCTCTGCCTGTTGCGCCTTCTTGCATGACTTTGCCATCGCCAGTTAATACTGCAATAATATCTTGCGTCTGAGGGCTAAGCAAGCTCTCTGGCACTTGCGTTGGCTGTGCTCTGCCTGTCAGGTCTTGTGGCTGGGGCGCGCCGTTGTCTTTTAATACTGCAATAATGCCTTCTTTGGGAAGCGCCTGCGGGGACATCGCGGTATCAAGCGTTTGCTTTATGTTGGTTAACAGATCGCCGCAGTTACAGCCTTTATGTTCAGAGGTATCCTGTTTCACTATTGCTATGCAGTCATCAATCGCCTGCTTTAGCATGGTCATCGTTTGACCCACATTGTCTGAGTTCAGAGACTTGGCCCCGTTGGAGACAACCGAAATCAGGTCAGTCAGAAACGAACGCGTATGGGCCTCTGTTTGCGGGTATTGAAAGGCCTCTGCGGCCTTTTGGACGATGGCGCTGAGAGCATCCCTGGCGGTTAATACTTCAGGCGTATTATTAAGCGCCGCTATGGCGATTTGCCTGACATTGGTCTCAAAAAATATGCCTGAATTCTCAACAGCTGCTTTAAGATTGCCGACGGTCAGATTTTCTATATCAGGGGGCGGCTGGGAAAGCTGTTTAAACTGAGGATAGCCGTCTTTGACCGAGGGAGGCAAAAGGTTTAAAACCTGCCTGAGGTTTTGCAAATCTGTAGAAGTAAGGCGGCTGCCGGCGAGTTCTGTCAGCAGTGCCTGAGTCTTTTGCTGGATGTTGACGGCATTGCCTGCCACATCGGGCGATGGCAGAGGAGGGGATTGGACATCTGGAGGCGGGGACGGGGGCTGGTCGGCAGCCGGTAATTTGCCAATGATTTTGAGAGTAACTCCCGCGTTGCTGCCAGGCTGTGCAGCCGCGCTTTGAACCTGAAGAGAAATCCTGTCGCCCTGGCTCAGTGGAATATCTGTCCTTGCCAGCAGAGTGCCGCCGCCATCGCTCTTGCCAAGAGGAGGGGCTATGCGCAGCATCACAAGGCCGGAGGCAATGACATCAATTACATCGGCAGTAACCGCATCGCCGGATACCAGCGCAAGCGGCTTGTTGTCCGCCCCTGTCAACACTACGACATTGTCGGGCTTGCCAACGGCTATATTATCTACATTGATATTCAAAGCGCCC
>JAKOEO010000027.1:29552-33337 GCA_022321325.1 Candidatus Magnetominusculus sp. LBB02
GACATTGTCGGGCTTGCCAACGGCTATATTATCTACATTGATATTCAAAGCGCCCTAAGTGAAGTTGCTATATTTTATCGAGAATGACCTGAACGCCCAACTTCAGAGAGGCGTTAAACAGGAGCGGGCCATGAAAATTTGCGATGACCCGCTCATTTTCAACCCTTATTATCACTAACGTAACAAGGTCTTCGTCATTGTTAATCTTCAGAGACCTCTTAGTTGTGGCATCAACCGCCATGTTAAAGTCAGGCAGCATTACCGACGGCTCTACAACAATAAAGGCCACATCTGGGTCATCCACCGCGTGAAGCCACTTCAGAACCGTGTCCTTGTGGTCAAGCAACACATAGCGCTTAAGCATAGGAAACCCTACTATGCCGTCAGGAAACTCTATTACCTTGTCGGGGTCAACCTCGACAAGGCCGAACCTTGACGTATCAAACACGACCTTTTTGCCGTTATTATCGTTGGAGTGCATCTTTTATCTTTTCAAACTCCCCGCTTGTCAGCCCTAATGATAAGATGTTTTCTGTCCTTATCTTTTCATAAAGCTCGTTTCTGTAGATTCTGACTCCGTGCGGGGCATCTATCCCCAGTCTTACCTTGTTTCCCTTAATCTCTACAACCGTAATAGTAATCGAATCTCCTAACTTAATTGCCTCTTCTGACTTCCTTGTCAACACGAGCATCTTGCCCCCTATACACTTTTCATGATCAGAGCATCCAAGCTCTTTACATGCACCCAGGTGCATTTATCATAACATATATCGCAATATAAAAATATCTCCTGTTATTGAATTTTTACAAAATCAAACAACGTCTGCTGCATAACCTGTGCTGAGGACTGTCTGAGCGCCTGCAGGGCCATCTCTGCCTTCGATATGTCCGATGTATTCTGAGCGATGTCGGCATCCTGTTCGTTTGACAGATATTCCTGCTGATCTACTTTGTTATTGTAGTTATTGCTCTGCGTCTGCTGAATGAAGTTCAGTCTGGCCCCAATAGTCGCCTGTACTGCTACGACCTTGTCCATGGACTTTTTCAGAGGGTCCATCATCGCGTTCATCAGGTCAACATCATTCTTATTAAAGGCATTTTGAATGATGCGTGTCATGTCCATATAGTTTGAAAATGAGACATTCTCAAAGCCCTGAGCTGCCGGGCTGCTGGATGTGCTTAAAGTTAAATTTACTGCACCGGGAGCACCTCCCGGAGCAAAATGCGCAAAATTGCCCGTGGACAATCTTATAGAATACGATGTTTGAATTGAATACGCGAAGGCATCAGAACCGGTGATGTTTTCAATGACCTGCGCGGTGCTGTTTACGTTGACGCTTATATGGCCGGCGTCTCCCTTGTATGAATACATCCCTCCGGTTGGGGATGCCACGGGCGATGAGGCAAAGCTCGCAGCGTTGGTCAAGTTGCCTGAAAACAGGTATCTATCTCCTGAGCGTGACACTGACAGGGCTAACAGGCTGTCTTTTATCGTGCCGATTTCCTGTGCAATATCCTGCCTGCCCCCTGAGTCCGTCGAGCCGTTTATGCCGGCTATCATGAGTTCCTGCATACGCTGCAGATTGCTCATCACGCTTGACATAGACGTATTGGACGATGTCAAAAATGACTGGGCGCCGTCTATGTTTCTCTGAAACTGGTCAGTGTTGGCTATGTCTACCTTATAGCCCAGTATTTTGCCCATAGCAGAGATGTCGTCGGAGGGCCTGTTGACCTTCTGACCTGTTGAGAGCTGCTGCTGTGAATCGAAGAGTTTACCGGAGCTGTCCTGGAAACTCTTCTTCACCATGTCTATGTACATGAAACTTGATATTCGCATATTCATAATTATCTCACCAGGTTGACCAGCGTCTGCATGAGAGAGCTGGTAACGTTAACAATTTGAGCCGCGGCCTCGTATGATTTTTGATACATGACCAGGTTCATTGCCTGTTCGTCTAAGGATACCCCTGATGTGGCTGCGTTTTGCTGCTGAAGCTGAGCAAGCACGTTTTTAGAAAATGTCAGGCTGTTATTAGCCGTGTCAGCGTAGTTGCCTATTGTTGTTACAACAGTTGCGTAGTATTCGCTTATCGTGCTATAGGACAGCGCCGGGATTATCTGTTTACTCATTGCAACCATGGCAAGGGCGTTGCCGTTACCGCCCGGGACAGCGCTTGGAGAGCTTGCCGCCGCGATTTGAGAGGGGTCTGTAGTTAAGACCTTGCCGTTGTCAATGGCAGTGGCAATAGGCGATATCTTAAACACATCGCCTGATTTTGGAGTACCGGCGAAGGTTATCTGCATCCCGTCAACTGTGAGCGAATTGCCGTTGAGGGTGCCGTTAGTGGATCTGTCGTTTTTAATGTCATATAGCGAATAGGTGTTCGCACCGGTAAATCTGACCTCATATTCCTTATAGGCAAGGGCGGAGTTATCGAGGATAATCGCCGAGGAAACAGAGGCCGTCGTGCTGTTCTCGTTTAAGGCCGATACGCTGAGGGGATTAAAGAAATTCCCTCCCAGCTTACCGCTGAGGTCATAACCTTGTGCCTGAATAGAGTTGACCATATTGGTAATAGCCGCAATAGTGCTTCTTAGACCTGCCATAGCGGCGGGAAGACCGCTTTTTGCGCTGTTTTTAATCTCAACGTCAGCGCCCAGGCTGCCGCCCGTTATCTTTGAGGTTATATCCTGCCCGTTCATGCTTAACTGAATCTTGCCGTCAGTCTGCTTCTGCATTGACAACGGATTGACAATATTGCCTATGCCGACAAGGTTCTGTTCGCCGACTATTACAGTAACTGCCCCTGATTTGTCGTCAACTGTGCTGAAATTGACTAGTTTTGCAAGTTCGCTAAGCGCATTTTGCCTCTGGTCAAGCAAGTCGTTTGCCTGCTGGGCTGTGCCGCTTTGTGCCTGCGCTACGGCTGTATTATAATAGTTTATCTGATTGGCAAGCGTATTGATTTGCTTCACGGTATCAGGCACTGACTTGTCTATGGATTGGCCTATCTTGTCATACTGGCTTTCGATTTGCGCTGCCTGTGAGAGAATGTTCTTGCCGTCTGAGATGACAGTGGCTCGTTGTTCAGGAGTTTCGGGATTTGTAGAAAGGTCCTGCCATGCGTTAAAGAAACTGGTTATCGAGGCGGAAAGCCCTGAGCCTACCTGGTCGTTCATGGCGCTTTCAATCTGAGTATATGTAGCCTGAAGCTCAGACTGGCGGCCATTGTTCTGCTGCTCAAGCAAAATCTGATTCTGTAAATAACTATCATACTGCCTCTGCACGTAGGCCAATTTTACGCCGGTGCCGTTGGCCTCTCCAACTGCAGTATTTGGAGTGTTTACCTGAAGAATCGCGTTTTGTTGGTTGTATCCAGGTGTGTTGACATTAGCGATATTATTTCCTGTAACATTCAACGCCTGGGTCATCGCCGTTAAAGCCGAGTTTGCAATGCTCATTAATCCTGACAGTCCCATGTCTAAGCCTCCCTTGCAAGAAAAACCCCGGTCTTGCTAGCTGTGGGATTCACTCCATGCAGATTGAGAAAATTGATGTTGTTCCTTACGTATTTAAGAGATCTATCTATTAAAACTTTATTAAATTCATTCAGCTCTTCAATACTCTGAAGCAGAGACTTCAACATTGAGCGTATCCCGTTAAAATCCGAATCGCCGGTTATCTCTGCCAGTGTGTTAATATTCATGTCAATTGATGCCCTTGCGCCATTTCCCGCGTGGGCAGTGTTGAACTCGGTTACTAATTTTTTCATGAGCCTCAA
>JAKOEO010000027.1:33347-34966 GCA_022321325.1 Candidatus Magnetominusculus sp. LBB02
CATTTCCCGCGTGGGCAGTGTTGAACTCGGTTACTAATTTTTTCATGAGCCTCAATCTTTCCTCCTCAAGCAGCCTTAGCTTGAGTGTCTGCGTATACTTCTCTTTTGCCAGGGTCTCAACGCCTTGTTCGTTGAAATCAATAAGGCTCTCGCGCTCCTTTCTCAGGAGTTCTAAAAGCGCCTTGTATCCTTCAACCTGAAGGGTAAGCACCTTCTTTATGTCGTTTGCAGTTTTCAAGCTATCTCATCTATCATTTTTCCAGCTATCTTGCTGGGATTAATCTGATACGTCCCATCGTCAACAGACTGCTTTACCTCGGCAACCTTCGCTTCTCTTACGTCGGGAAGCTGCGCAATAGCCCTTGTCATCTCGTCAATTGCGCGGGCGTTAGGGGAAAGGCTTACGCTGTCTGCGCTGTTTGTCTGTGAAGTCGTCCCGGCGTCAATCGTCTTATTGACTTTCTTTGTAGTACCGTATATCTTCTTTGCTTCCGGCGGAACATTGCTGTTAATCTTCATATGTTACCTCCTGAACATAGTTCGTTAACCAAGTCGAAGTAATCAACCCGCTCATGGTTTATAGAACTATATCGGTACTTTTGGCCGACTTCTTTAAATCTGAATCGCTTTTAGTTTGAGATTTCTCGGACATTCTTTTTAATTCCTTAGAGAATATCTTTCCTATTCCCACGCCGCGCTGAGAAAGCGTCCTTGACAGCTCCGTATCGAACAGACTCATATAGATATCGCCGCCAAGACCCTTGCCAAACGTTGTGCCCATCCCTTTTCTCATCGTCTTTATCAACTCAAGCAAAAACACTGACTCTGCCTCTTTTGACACTGCCTCAATAGCGGCGCTATCTTTTTTACCTCTTAATGCCTCTATGCCTCTTAATGAATCCATTGGGGCCTGTATTATGCTGTCAGTATCCATGCCTCACCTTCTTTCCTTGTTAAGGAGCCGCCGGCCCCTTGTACGATTATCTTATTGCAATTACTATGCCAGAGATTTACCGACGTTATTATTGACAACATTGCAAATGCCGCTATGCCGAAAGAGGAAAATTTTTCCCACTGCAATGAACAATTTTCCTGCACTGAGACGCCCTCGTTTCAAACCGTGACTGCTCACTGGATTTCCAACTGTGCGGTCAATGCCCCCGCTGACTTCAGCGATTGAAGTATGGCTATTAAATCGCGCGGCGATATGCCTAGTTTATTCAGCGACGTTATGATCTCTCCAAGCGTCGCCCCAGAAACCTTCGACAGCACAACCTTTTCTGTTTTGGCGTCAAGCTCCGGCAGAGAGCCGGCAGGCGTAGGCACAGGCGTTTGGGTTATCTCTATTGTCAGGTCTCCATGGGCAATCGCTACCGGTGTGAGCTTGACACCCTCGCCTATGACAACCGTCCCCGTGCGCTCGTTAACGATTATCTTTGCCGGTATATCAACTTTCACGTCCATCGCCTCAAGTTTGTTTATCAGCTCAACCACCCTACCCTCGTACAGTGGCGGCACGGTAACCTTAACTGACGAAGGGTCGGGGGCGGTGGCATAGCTGCCGCTTAGACTTCTGTTTATAACGTCTTTGATGTTTGTTGCCGTGGTGAAGTCAGAAT
>JAKOEO010000027.1:34976-44214 GCA_022321325.1 Candidatus Magnetominusculus sp. LBB02
CTTAGACTTCTGTTTATAACGTCTTTGATGTTTGTTGCCGTGGTGAAGTCAGAATCCTTCAACACCAGAGTAATATCCTCTGCATTTGCCAGGTCATAACCAATCTCTTTCTCGATTGCAACGCCGCCTGGCACTCTTCCAACGGTGGCGAAGTTTTGCTGTGGCGTAGTGCCGCCCTTTGGTGTGGCTATGCCGCCAATGGAGACAGCCCCCTGGGCTGTTGCGTAGGTCTTTCCATCGGCGCCCTGCAAAGGCGTAAGAAGCAGCATCCCGCCCATCAGGCTTTTAGCGTTGCCCATCGTGGAGACAACGGCGTCAACCTTTTTCCCTATTTTAGGAAATGGCGGCAAGTCTGACGTTACCATAACTGCGGCCACATTTTTCGATACTATATCAGTGGTACTTACGGCAACCCCCATCTTCGTAAGCATATTGACAATGCTCTGTACCATAGAACCCTTGCTGTCTCCGGTGCCTGCAAGCCCGACAACCAGACCATATCCCACCAGTTGATTTTCCTTTACGCCCTTGATTGAAACGATGTCCTTTAAACGTTCACAATATCCTGTACATACGCTCGACGCCAAAAACACGGCGGTCATCACAATTGTTCCAAATACATTTGTCGTCTTCATTAAACAATCACCTTAACCTTCATATTTAAAACGGCCTTATCGAACCCCAAATCCTGCCAAGCCAACCCGGGGTCTGAAGTTCCTGCAAATAACCATCGCCGACAAGATATAGCTTGACGTCGGCCACCTTTTGGCTGGATATTGTATTAGTTGAGCTGACATCGTCCGGCCTTATAATGCCTTGAAGCACAATGAACTGAGTCTCGTAGTTAACGGTTATCTCTTTCCTTGAATCTATGACCAGATTGCCGTTTGGAAGCACCTCTATAACCTTTGCGCTGATAGTGCCGGTGAGAGTGCCGGAGTTTTTTGTCTCTCCTTTTGATGTAAACTGGTCGTTGTTGGTTGACTTAATTTGAGGAGTTTTAGTATTGGCCACGTTGCCCATGCTAAAAAAGTTGCTTAACTGCGAGTTATAATTGGACTGTTTATTGCCTGTGGTCTCTTCCTTTGTGTCTGCCGTCGTTTTTTCGACAATGTTTATCATAACGATGTCGTTTAAGCGGTGTGCGCGCCTGTCTTCGTAGAGGCTTGCCGAGTCATTCCATAGGGAACCATTTTCCGGCCTCTGAGATGAGCTGCCGCCGTAAATATACGGCGAAGGCGCCGCAGGCAGCTTGCTGGCCGGTGTGGCACAACCAATGCACATTCCTGTTATCAACGTCATAGCCGCTATTGCCTTTATCGCTCTTTTCATTTTAACCTCGCCGTTATTGTTCAATTTGCCACCGTTACGCTGTGCGCCCCGGTTATCTTGCCGGTTATCAGCTTGTTAGTCGAGGGGCAGAAGACCTTAATGTACCTGCCGTCAGAGCCGTCTTCCTTTGCGATGCCGCGGGAGGTTATCTTAAACTTCTCCGTCTCTATCAAAATTCGCACCTCGTCACCCTTTCTGACAATCGCCGCATTGGCAAGCAGATTGTCCGTAATAGGACGGTTTACCCCGATTGAAGCGGTTAGCACCTTGCCAAGACATGATGTTTCGGACGATATTGCCCCTTTTGGTATATTATTTATATTTATCATAGTCTTATATATGTCTTCCGAATTAATGGCTTCACCTTTTAACATCGCCCTGCGGTTACTTATGACCCAGTCAAACGCCTCTACATTGGCCTCGACATAGGTGCTTTCGCCTGATTGTGAACTAAGTTTAAAGGTAACTCTGCCGGGAATGCTGCCGCTTGTTATTTTGATGCTGTCCGGATATGGTATAGTTTGCTGACCATTACCGCTTATTACCTGTAGATGTACCTCCGGCCACGGGTAATTTACCTGTATATAATCCCGGACAACCATCTCAGGAGACCATACCGCTACCAATGCCGTCAATAAAAGGGCTGCCACTGCTTACCTCTTGAGATTATTAGCAGCCTGGAGCATTTCGTCCGTGGTCTGCACAGATTTAGAGTTAAACTCGTAGGAGCGCTGGCTGACTATCATATTAACCATCTCATCAATTACGTTTACGTTGCTGGTCTCAAGAAAGCCCTGGTCAAGTGTGCCGAATCCCTGCTGACCTGGCACTGCGACATTTACGGCACCCGAGGCGTCTGTCTCTGTGTAGAGATTCTTTCCTATGGCCTTCAGGCCGGCGGGGTTGGCAAAGTTGGCAAGCTCTATCTGTCCTATTTGAGCCTGTGTCGTTGTTGTATTTTGAAGGACTGAGACAATGCCGTCGCTGCTTATAGAGATTGAAACCGTATCGGTTGGGACGGTCATCTCAGGGACAAGGACAAGGCCCTGGTCGTTTACAATTCTTCCTGTGCTGTCAAGTTTGAAATTCCCTGCCCGCGTGTAAGCGAGGCTGCCGTCGGCCTGCGTAATCTGAAAAAATCCCTTTCCCTCTATTGACACGTCAAGTTCGTTGCCTGTGTTGACCATGTCGCCCTGCTTGAAAATTTTACCGGCCGAGCTAGGCATAACGCCAAGGCCGATTTGTATGCCAGTGGGATTGAGAAAGCCTGTTGAGGTAGTGGCGCCGGGGGCTTGTACGGCCTGATACATCAGGTCCTGAAACTCTGCCCTGTTCGCCTTGAAACCATAGGTGCTGGTGTTGGCAATGTTGTTAGAGATAACGTCAAGGTTGGTCTTTTGCGCGTTCATGCCTGAGGCGCCGATGAATAAGGACCGTATCATTAATAACTTCCTCCTTTAAGGGGTTCTTTATATAAATCAGCCATAGTACTTTCCATTATAATGTCGCCATGCTGCCAGTAACCTTTGCGGTGGCGTCGTCAAACGTCTGCACGACCTTCTGCTGTGTCTCGTATTCCCTCAGCAGCTCTATCATTGTGACCATTTCCTGAATAACGTTTACATTTGATGATTCTATAACGCCCTGGTTGACCTGTGCCGTAGACTCAAGAGGCTCATCTTTTGACACAAAGAAATTATTGCCCTGCTTGGCAAGATTTTTTTTATCGGCAAAGGTCACAACAGAAAACTTGTCTACTGCCTGATTATTGACAGATATGGCGCCGTCCTGCCCTATCTGTATGTCCTGAATATTGCCGGTCTGAATTTGTATAGGGCCGTTTGCCCCTAAAACTCTATCGCCGCTTTTAGTTACAATATAACCGTCTGTGTCCAATGAGAAATTACCTGCCCTTGTATATTTGTTGCCTTCGACGCTGAAATATCCATCGCCTGAAATTGCGACATCAAGGGGATTGCCGGTACTCTGAAACGCCCCTTCTGACTGGTCTGTGTAATAGACATCTGTATTGGTCATGTCCCTTTGGTCGCCCTGCTGCTTCACGCCGTTTATCTCCGAGACATATACGTCTTTGAAAGAGACCCTGTCCTGTTTATAGCCAAAGGTGGCTGAGTTTGCGAGATTATTAGACACAAGGTCCATCTGCCTTTGTTTGACAACCATGCCAGAGGCTGCTATGTAGCTTCCTTTATACATTGTACCGTCTCCTCAAAATGCCGCTCATACACGTAGAGCAGCAATTTCTATGCCAGCGCAAAAAACCAGCCTCAATCACATATGCAGAATGTACCGCCGCCCTCGCAGCGGGAAAATTGTTATTATCTAAGGAAATATTTTCCATGCCTTATCTGTTCAGGTTCAGTATTAACTCAATCTCCCCGTGCTGAATGCCGAGAATGTTGGAGATCTCTTCTATGCCAAGACCTTTCCCTGTAAGGGCAAGTACCTCGTAGCGACGGTTCTGTCCGTTGTCTGAATAGGTTACGGCGTCGGCATTCTGCAAAAGCCTTTCAAAGTGGGCGATTTTTGCGTCAACCGATGCCTCGATAGCCTCAAGTATTTCGACACTCTTTTCAAGCCTGCGAAACATGGCACCCGCAACTTTCTCAAAACGCGCTATCTCGACATTCACCCTTCCCTCGCAACGGTTATCCCTGACAACCTGGTCATCCTCCATTTCGATAACATCTTTGACAATGCCAAACAATTTCTTCATATCATAGTCCCCTTAGTAAAAGTTTACTTTATGTATTTATAAACATCTACGCAGTGTCTTAGCAAAATCCTTGCCAGCGATAATTTCTCTGTTATAATCAAATCAATACCCCATTTCACTTACCACATTAATATATGTAATTCCGATTGTTATCTATAATTAGTTAATGTGTCTATTGATATACAGAAAGGGCAATGCCCGGCAATGCGTGATAATTGTTATAAGCCGCGTCAATACTCCAACACCCCCGCTGTAGCTTAAACAACATCCAGCCATTTTTATTTATCCTGCGGCGGGATGGCCGACTCTGACAGCGCTTACTTTTTTTGAGGCAATTTAAATATAATATGAGTATGGTTGGCGGCGAGCAAAAGGGCTGGGAGCAGTTGTCACAAAGCAGCCCCGGCGATGTGTGCAAGCGCGGGCTTGCCGCCTACGACCCCATATCAAATGCCTATACGATTAAGTCCTTCGGCTGGGATTTCCAGCTTAATCCGGCAGACAGGACAGTAACATGCGACATGCCTGAGGGCGGGGCATTTCTAAAACGGCTGGGGGATTTTTACCGGCTGTCGTCCCTGTGGTATCTTAACGCGGCAAAGGATATTGCTCTTACGGGGCGGCTTGTAATGCCTCAAAACCTAAGCGGCGGGGAATTGTTTTTTCGCGGTTCGCATGTGCTGCCGCTATCAAGGCTTGCCATCAGGTACGAATCGGCAAAAGAGGCGTTTCTATCGAAGGGCATTGACGCACTCGGCGGCGCTGCCGCCGCATATGGAGACGCCGCTGTCGTCTTATACCCCTACCCCAGAATTCCCATTACGCTTTTGCTGTGGCTAAAGGACGATGAGTTCCCTGCAAGGGCCGAGTGTCTGATAGACACATCAGCCGAGTTTCACCTGCCTATTGATATAATCTGGATGACCGCCATGATGTCTATACTGTTGATGCAGTAGACATAGGGCAGACGCATCATGGGCAGCACTTTCTTCCGCTGATGAGTTTGCCCTGTCCTACGGCGGTTGACAGATTGGCAGCGGTGAGGTATAATGAAGACATGACAAAGACAATGGGGTTATACAGGCTGCTCAAAGACAAGCTCGGCGACCAGGAAACCAAGGCGCTTGTCGAGGCGTTTGAAGAGGTTGCCGAACAAGCTAAAAAAGAAGTAGCCACTAAGGCTGACCTGTTATTGGTTGAAACTCGTTTAGAGGTAAAGCTGCGACTTTACTTCATAATCCTTGCAATATTGTTTCTGATAACCAATCCAAAGGCAATAGATATGTTGTCTAAGCTGTTAGGTCTGGTAAAATAGCTATAGACCTGCCGTCTAAGCTGCTTGGGGCGGGCTGCTTGGGGCGGGAAGCCAGGGTGAGCCTGTTAGAGAAATTATCATTAACCTTAAGTGTCTAACCAAATGTCTTTCTGAGTCCAGCTTTAGCCGCAGTCCAGAGTGCGAATTTGCCATTGAGATTGCTAATGCGTTTGCCATGGCGGCAGGCGTAAAGACATTGTTTTTTTATTAGCTAATTGTCTATCCTAAATAAGGAGGCGTTCAGATGGGCAATCGGCGGGTATCTTGGGGCAGCGCGGCATGACGGGTATCGCTGCGCATTTAATTCGAACAATCTTATCGAGGGGAATTGATATGATATCAGGGCAGTCCGGGATAGTTATAGTGATGGCGGCAGTGTTTTTCTTATGGAATGCGGTTAAAATACTAAACGAGTACGAACGAGGCGTCGTGTTTCGGCTTGGCAGGGTAATCCCCGTCAAAGGGCCTGGGATAGTAATAATCATACCGATGATTGACAGGCTTGTCAGAGTAAGCCTGAGGACGATAACAATGGATGTGCCTTCACAAGACGTAATAACGCGTGATAATGTATCGGTTAAAGTTAATGCCGTTGTATATTTCAAGGTAATAGATCCTATAAAGTCGGTAACGGAGATAGAGGATTATTATTTCGCCACAAGCCAGATTGCACAGACGACGCTGAGAAGCGTCCTTGGCCAGGGGCATCTTGACGACCTGTTATCAAAGAGAGACCAGATAAACGCCGACCTTCAACGCATAATAGACGCCCAGACCGAACCGTGGGGCATCAAGGTTACGGCAGTGGAGACAAAAAACGTTGACCTGCCGGTGGAAATGCAAAGGGCTATCGCAAAACAGGCCGAGGCCGAAAGAGACAGAAGGGCAAAGGTAATCCATGCCGAGGGCGAGCTTCAGGCATCCGAGAAACTCACCGAGGCGGCCAGAACGCTCTCTGCCGTGCCCTCTGCCTTGCAGTTAAGATATCTTCAAACATTGTCTGAGATATCCGTGGAGAAAAACTCTACGATTATATTCCCGCTGCCTATTGAGCTTATCAAGCCGTTTCTTTCGCAGATGGCTGACAAGTAAAGGCGATGTTAAGTCGCAGTGGGTAGTTAGATGGCAGACCTTAGCGGAGTTTCTCTGCTTATAGCAGGCGGAGGCCCTGACGCCTTCACCGCCATAGGAGACGCCTTTAAAGAACGCGGCGGTGTGGTATTTCGCGTAAATGACATGGGCAGCATCCAGAAGTTCGTCGCCTCAGAGGCGGTTGATGTAATTGTCGCAGACGCCGCGCTGTTTGACAGATTCAACCGTAAGACAATAGAGCTGATTGAGCTGCTGGCCTCAAAGGCCGTCGTTTACCTTGCCACTGACGGCACAAGGGCAGAGGACGCGGAGCTGTTTACCCCCGGCGTTGAGGACTATATCAATGCACAGATAGACCCGCGCCGTTTTATTCAGATGGTATCTCTTCGCCTCTCAAAAGGAGGAGGCGGCAGCACCGCACTCACCGTTACAGACCCGTTGATAAACCGGCTGCGGCCTTATCTGTTATTTCGGTCGCCCGCTATGCGCGAGGCGCTTGAGAATCTTCCAGCCGTTGCCGCCTCAAATCAAACCGTGCTGATATCAGGTGAGACCGGCTCTGGAAAGGAAATCGTGGCGCGGGCAATTCATGTGTTAAGCAGGCGGGCGGCAGGACCGTTTATGGCCGTAAACTGTGGCGCTATCCCAGAGGGGCTGATAGAGGGAGAGCTGTTCGGACACGAAAAAGGGGCATTTACAGGGGCGGCAAAGATGCGAAAGGGAAAGTTTGAGGCCGCCAATAACGGCACTCTGTTTTTGGACGAGATAGGGGACATGCCGCTGATGTTGCAGGTGCGCCTGCTTCGCGTCCTCGAAGAACGCCACATATACCGCGTAGGAGGCGAACGCCCAATCCCAATAAACGTGCGCGTCATAGCCGCCACAAGGGTCGCCCTTCGCCAGGCGGTCACAGACGGCCTCTTTCGCGAAGACCTCTACTATCGTCTGAATATTCTGCGCATACACCTGCCACCCTTAAGATATCGTATCGAGGACATACCGTATCTGGCGTTTCATTTTCTGGGCCGGGCGTTTGCGGAGATGGGAGTTGCGCCGCCCTACCCGCCACTGTCTCCTGCCTCAATAGATCTCATCGAGGGCCTGAGCTGGAAAGGCAACGTGCGCGAACTGCGAAATGTTATGACCAGGGTTGCTACACTGCTTCCCCGCAATACAAAACAGGTGCTGCCCATACACGTTACGCCTCACCTTGAAGACACAGAGCCACAGAGACTCATCGTCAAGCCCGAACAAGACGGAAGCGGCATATACATCCCCATAGGGGCAACGCTGCAGGAGGCCGAAGAAAGGATAATCAGGGAGACGCTTTCTCACACCGGCAACAACCGCACACGGGCGGCAAAGATATTAAAAATAGGGATACGCACGCTGCGGCGCAGGCTAAGCGGCCATAATGACCCATAGGTCATAATGGCCTACTGCCATGAAGCGCCTTAATCCAACGTTTTTGACCCCTTGGTAGGCCATTATGGCCTGCTGCCTTCACCGTCCATTTCTATAGTTATTTCGTAACCCATTGTATTTACTTATCTTTTTCTCTGGCACGATATATGCTCTTACACTTGTAGATCACTTTAAAAGGGGTTATTGACCCCGCTAATAGACAATGTTAATGGAGGTTGACGACTATGTTACTTTCAGAACTGACAGGTCTTACAAGAGGCGGCCGCCACGGATGGGGCAGCTATGACACAGTCCAAAACAGGCTGAGACAGATGCAGGAAGAGTTGCAGAGGCTCTTCTCACCAGCGGCTGAGCGTCCGGCGAGAGAGTATCCAGCCGTAAACGTGTGGACAAACGAAGAGGAAATCCTTGTAACAAGCGAACTGCCGGGTGTCAACTCCGAGGACCTCGACATCAGCGTAGCGGGCAGGACGCTGACGCTTAAAGGCTCACGCAAGGCTGACGAAGCACAAGAGGACGAGTGCTGCCACCGCAGGGAGTGCCGCTATGGGAATTTCGCAAGGGCGATTGACCTGCCATATGAGGTGGACGGCGCAAAGGTCAGCGCGAAGTTCGCAAAGGGCATATTAACAATCACGCTGCCGCGAACTGAGGCTGATAAACCTAAGAAAATCACCATATCTTCAAACTAAGGAGGTAATGAGACATGGCAGACACGTTAGAAAAGAAAGAGGCTGAGATGACAGAGGGCGTTGAGCGCACAAGGGCCGCAAGGGTATATACGCCCGCCGTTGACATCATCGTTAAGGACAAGGAGGTACTTGTAACGGCTGATATGCCGGGCGTTGATGACAAGTCCATTGACATCACGCTTGAGAAAAATGTCCTGACGATTTACGGCAAGGTAGATGTTGGTGTGCCGGAGAAGTACCGTGCAACGTATGTTGAGTATGGCGTAGGTGATTACAGCAGGAGTTTCACGCTGTCAGAGGAAGTGGACAGGCAGCGCATAGAGGCCACCGTAAAAAACGGCGTGCTGAAGCTGATACTGCCAATGGCCGAGGCGGCTAAGACGAAAAAGATAGAAGTAAAAGCGGCCTAAGAATAACTTGATTGGCAGGAGGTGTTCGCTATGAAATTGAGAGACCTTGTACCGTGGGCTACAGGCAAGGAAAGTGTGCCGGTAACGCATGACCAGGACAAAGACCCGTTTACAGCCCTGCAGCGTCAGGTAAATGATGTCATCAACGGGTTTTACAGAGGCTTTGACATGGAGCCATTCGGGGGTTTTGGCGCTGTCTTTACGCCGGGTGTGAACGTGCTTGAGACAGACACAG
>JAKOEO010000028.1:0-7105 GCA_022321325.1 Candidatus Magnetominusculus sp. LBB02
GGGCAGTACGCCATCGGTTATAATCATATGTATTTCGCCAGGAGTGCCGCCATGTTTGAAAACTTTGTGAGTTAAGCTATCAGGGGGTGGATTCAACCCATTTCCATCTTTGCCATCGCCTTTTCCAGAGATACCATGACACGAGACACAATGTTTCTTATAGAGTTCACAACCTTCCGCAATATTTGTCCTTGTTGCTTGCAGCGGATTCTTAATCCCCTGAACTTCCTTATGTTCATGCATGCCTTCCCCATGATTTCCATGAGCGTGGGCCTTTTGGACAATCAATAACGCTCCAATCAACATCAATATCTGAACCCTTTTCATCTTTTGACCTCCCTTTGATGTGTACGCAGCCACATCAGTGAAACCGTTAAGCACCGTTAAACAATGACGCAAATGTCAATACCAGCCGCAAATGACGATGCTAAGTTATAAGCAGCGTAACACAATCTCACTCCACTACATTTTTGATTTAACCATTTAGCATCTCTTTTAGTAAAGCGATCGCATACCTTAATGGCATACAGCGCTGTGCCGTCCCCAAATGAGTTGCAGCGGGCAGCCGCATTATGTTATCATGCGTGGGTTAAGCGGCTGTCTATTACGCGTACAGAGGGTGTTTGATTATGGATTCTGAAAAGGCGGCAGAGTTCGGGGACTTTAGTTATATACTCAATGGCATAATTAAATATTTCAAGGAACGATGCAGCTGCGGCTCAACGCTGGACGCTGACCAGCAGGCCATCATCGCCGACATGATGGGCTATGTTGACATGCAGGCAAAGCTCAAAAGAAAACTCCTGCAGATAGGCGTTGCCCTCTCGGCTGAGAGAAACATCAACGCCCTGCTCGATATGATTGTCTCTGAGGCCATGACATTCACTAACGCCGACGGCGGTACGCTCTACATCATGTCGCCCGATGAGCGCAGCCTGATATTTAAGATAATTCGCAATAACTCGCTGACAGTGAATATGGGCGGACGAAACACCACAAATATCCCATTTCCGCCCGTGCCGCTTTACAGGACAGACGGCACAAGAAACACGCGGAACGTCTCGACATACGTGGCCCTGACCGGTGAGACAATCAATTTCCCAGACGTATATGAAGTCGAGGGATTTGACTTTCAGGGGACAAAGATCTACGACAAAAACAACGGCTACCGCTCGCGCTCAATGATGGTTACCCCATTGAAAAATCATGAAAACGAGATAATCGGCGTCTTGCAGCTTATCAATGCAGGCGACGGGCGCGGCAATGTCGTGCCGTTTTCCCCTGATTATCAATACTTGATAGAATCGCTGGCCTCACAGGCTGCCGTGGCTATTACCAACACGACCCTTATCAAAGACTTAGGAGAGCTGTTGGATTCCTTTATCAAGGTCATAGCCTCTGCGATTGACGAAAAATCGCCATATACAGGCGGCCATATCAGACGCGTGGCGGAGCTTACGCTTGACATCGCGATGGAAATTTACAAATCAGACAATGACAGATGGAAGGATTTTACTCTTACCTCAGATGAGCAGGAAGAGCTGCGAATAGCGGCGTGGATGCACGACATTGGAAAGATAACCACGCCTGAGCATGTAGTGGACAAATCGGCGAAGTTGGAGACGATTTATGACCGAATTAATACGGTGACCTTGAGGTTGGAGGTATTAAAAAGGGATATTGAAATCAAATATTTAACAAAGAAGGCCGAGCTTGAGGCTGAACACGGCGGCAATGGACGCGCTGCAATTGAAAAACTCGATGAGGATTTCACCGCGCGCGTTCGTGAGATAGACGATGACATAGAGTTTTTGAAACAGACCAACGTAGGCGGCGAGTTTACCTCTGACGAGAAAATTGAAAGGATTCACAAGATTGCATCATACAAGATCGCCATAGGCGGCAATACGCAGCCCTTGTTGAACGAAGAGGAGGTATTGAATCTATCCATACAAAGAGGGACGCTTACGGTTGAAGAGCGTAAAAAAATAGAAAACCACGCAGCGATGACATATAAGATGTTAAGTCAGCTGCCGTGGCCTAAGAAGATGAAAAATGTACCAACTTACGCCGCACAACACCATGAAAAACTCGACGGCACGGGTTATCCTAAAGGCGTACCGGCAGACCAGCTTTCAACTAAGTCAAGAATCATGGCAATTGCCGACATATTTGAAGCTCTGACGGCGGCAGACAGGCCATACAGGCCGGGCAAAAAACTCTCCGAGTGTGTTAAAATACTTGGGTTTATGGCAAAGGACAAGCATGTTGACCCTGAACTGGTTGATTTTTTTGTGACGTCAGGGCTGCTGGTCAGTTACGCTAAAAAGGAAATGAAGCAATACCAGCTGGACAATTTTGTCTACAACGGAAAAGAATACGCTATACTGTGATTTCATACCAGAGTCTGACGCTTTACGAACGCCGCAAAAATTTAAGGAGTCACTAAACAAGGAGGCACTAAACAATGAAAAACATAGTTAAGCTCGTGTCATTTAATACATTTATACCATTTTTCTATCCAGCGCTGATGCTGCCGATAAAGCCGTGGCGAACGAAGGCAATTAAGATGCTTGACTTCCACACCGGAGACAGGGTGATTGTCCCCGGTGTGGGAAGCGGCCATGACCTTTCGGCCATTCCTAATGATGTCCATGTAGACGGCATTGACATAAGCGACGTTATGCTTGGGATTGGAAAGCTGAAACTTAAACTATTTGGCATTGATAAGCACGTAACGCTTAACAAGATGGACGCCGAGAAGCTGCTTTTTGATGACAATACATTTGACAAGGCGATATTAAGCCTCTTTCTTACGGTAGTGTTCGACGCCAAAAAGGCATTCAGCGAAATCGTCAGGGTGGTAAAGCCGGGCGGGCAGATACTGGTATTTGACCATCTGCTTAGAAAGGGCGACATCCCCGGCGTAATCGCCAAACCCGTTGACGCAGTCCTTAGCTATAGTTTCGCCTCTGTTACCAGGGTGCTTGACGACATAATCGAAGGCCAGCCGGTTACAATAGAGAAAGTTGAAAAGGGCGACCCTGTAGGGTTAATAAAGGGTTTCCTGCTGGTTAAACATTAGGCCGCGTGCTCAATAACGGCCTGATATTGCCCGATATATTCAGGGGCTTTGGGATTTCGGCCTTCTTTACAGACAAAACGGCGGGGATAGATAGGGCGAGGTTTGCCATTGCTGATGAGCTGCCGCTCTATATGCCAGTTCAAAAACACACCGCCGCTGTGATAATGCTAAGAGACGACACAGACCTTCAGGCTCAACTCATAGGCGACGCCGTAGTTACCGTCAGAGACAATGTGATTGTCGGCGTACGCACGGCAGACTGTGTCCCAATCCTCTTATATGATCCAACTACGGGCGCTATGGGCGCTGTTCACGCAGGGTGGCGCGGCACGGCGCAGGGAATTATGCGGGCTGCGATTAGAGCCTTTACCGAAGAATTTAACTCAAGGGCGCAGGATATTTTAACTGCCATCGGGCCGTCCATACGCGGCTGCTGTTATGTTGTGGGGGAAGAGGTGGTTGAGGCCGTTACGGCGGCAAGCGGCAAAGGGGATTATACAACTGCCAAAAACGGCGGCGTATATGTTGACCTTGTGCGCGCCAATATGGCTCAGGCAATATCGTCAGACATTTCTCCCGAACACATCTGGACGTCTGAGAGCTGCACATTTTGCTGCTCAGACCGCTTTCACTCATTCCGCAAAGAGGGCGTAAAAAGGGGAAGTCAGGGGGCGTTTATCTACCGCCCTGCAAATGGGAATATGAAATAATATGACCATAGTCAGCCACGGACCTGATGAGACATTTGAAATAGGAAGGCGCATAGGATGCTATTTGGTTAAGGGGTTAAGCGTATTAATATTCGGCGGCCTGGGGGCAGGAAAGACAACGCTTATAAAGGGCGCGGGCGCGGCGTTTGGCATACCTGCCCGTGACATTACAAGCGCCACATATACGATAATTGCAGAGTACGGCGGGGCTGTGCCATTTTACCACATAGACCTCTACCGCCTCGACGATATTAAGGCAATCGAAGAGGCCGGCGTATTTGACTCTATAGGCAATGGCAAGGCCGCGGCGGTTGAATGGGCTGATAAGTTAGAAGGGATTATAGACGGCGACATCAGGGTTGACATAGCCTGCGGAGATGGCGATATGAGGACAATAACCATAGAAGGGATAGATGAGAAAGATTGGGATTATAACAAGGCCGGGTAAGGGCGAGGCGATTGAGACTCTAAAGGAGTTAATCCCGTGGCTCAATGGGCACGACTGCGAGGTATATATTGACGCCGACACGGCAGTCCGCTTAGCAATTGTAAGGCCATATCTCAGGGAATGCCGCCTCGGCGATATCCCGCACCATGTAGGGCTGATAATAGCACTTGGCGGAGATGGGACGATGCTTGCCGCCTCGCGGCTTGCCGCTCCTAAGTCAATCCCCCTGTTTGGCATTAACCTTGGCGGGCTTGGGTTTATTACCGAGGTAAATAAGTCAGAGATATATGAAGTCATAGAAAAAGTGGTCTCAGGCGAATGCGATATTGAAGAGAGGATAATGCTCGACGCCACTGTGATACGCTCTGGTCAGCGGGCGGCGGGCTTTACCGTCCTCAACGATATCGTGTTGAACAAGGGGGCGCTGGCAAGGATTTTCGACACGGAGGTATCCATTGACGGCAGATACGTAACGACATACAAGGCCGACGGGCTGATATTTGCAACCCCCACAGGCTCAACCGCATATAGCCTGTCTGCCGGAGGCCCGATACTCCACCCTGCGATGCGCTGCATAGCGCTCACGCCAATATGTTCTCATACGCTTACAAACAGGCCTATTGTCGTGCCTGACACCGCCCTGATTGAGGCCGTGGTAAAGACGGGCAGCGAGGACATATGTCTGACGATGGACGGGCAAATGGGTTTTCACCTCAAAGAGGACGACACGATAGAGATAAGGAAATCGGCATATAAGACCAGTCTTGTGATACCGTATGAAAGGGATTATTTTCAAATATTAAGAGAAAAACTCAAATGGGGCCAAAGATGACAAACAGGGCGATTAAGGACAACCTGATAGATTTATTAAAGATATACGACAAGATGGGCTTTGAGGCGCTGCCTGAGGCGGCGTTTCAAAAATCAGAATCTGCGCCCTTGATGCCCCGCCCCACACCATCAAGCTCTGACAAGCAGGCGCTCTTAAATGACATAAGGCAAGACATAAGCGGCTGCACAAGGTGCAAACTTCACACAGGCCGGACAAACATAGTATTCGGCGAAGGAGACCTAAACACGCGCCTGATGTTCGTAGGAGAGGGTCCCGGCGCCGATGAGGACGAAACGGGAAGGCCGTTTGTAGGGCGCGCAGGCAAGGTGCTTGAAAGCCTTATTAATAAGATGGGATTTCAGCGTGAGCAAGTATATATAGCCAACGTGGTGAAGTGCCGCCCGCCGGGAAACCGCGAACCGGAGGGGGATGAGATAGCCGTTTGCCGCGGGTTTCTGGACCGTCAAATAGAAGCGATAGCCCCGGATGTCATAATGACACTTGGCAACGTCTCAACAAAGACCCTGCTGTCAACAGAGAAGACGATAGGCCAGATGAGGGGCGCATTCTACGAATACAACGGGATAAAGGTAATGCCGACATACCACCCGTCATATTTCCTCAGAAACCCTAGCAAGAAGATATTCACATGGGAAGACGCCGTGCAGGTACTAAACTATCTGGGGATTGAGCCGCCCAGGACGAAGTAAGCGGGGATATTTCTATTGCGGCTTAACAGACAGTAAAATGTTGTTGACATCAAACCGGCAAATGGGGTAACTTACGTGAGAGTCGGGATTTCGTGTAAACCGTTATTCGGGCCGCTATATTTTAGCGCTGCTTTTTTCGCATAACATATAAAAAAAATTATGGCATATATCTATTAAATTAAGACTTGAATATGTTAGTATACGCAGCGAATAAATTTTATTGTAAGGAGAGCGTGTTATGCCGATATATGAATACACTTGTATGGATTGTAGGAAGTCATTTACACTCTTGCAGAGAATAGGGGTCGGCGGCGCAGTCTGTCCGTGGTGTAATTCGGCAAACACAGCAAAGCAGATGTCAAGTTTTAGCTGTAGCCCTGTCGGTGGCGCTGGGGCGGCCGGTTCCGGCCATACGGGCGGTACATGAGGCGTTTCATCTTGCTGAACCGTGTGTTCAGGATGTTTCGGAAATCAGATGGGTTTTGCAGGTTACAGACCGACGGCTCAGGCGCAGGCTGGTTATGTATAATAGGAGAGTCTCTTGATTACTTGTACCACAAAACGTGTTAAGAAGGGGTAAGAATGCCTAAGAGACTATTATTGGCGGACGACAGCATCACTATACAAAAGGTGGTGGAGCTGATACTGTCAGAAGAGGACTTTCAGATTGCCTCTGTCAACGATGGGCAGGAGGCTCTGGACAAGTTAGAAACATTCAAACCGACCCTGGTGCTTGCCGATGTGGAAATGCCTAAGGTAAACGGTTACAGCCTTTGCAAGCAAATAAAATCCAACGAAAACACGAAACATATCCCTGTTATTCTCCTTGTTGGGGCGTTTGAACCCTTAAATGAAAATAATTTTAAAGATTGCGGCGCCTCAGATTATTTAATTAAACCATTTGAATCTCAGGAATTTTTGAATAAGATACATGCCGCATTAGCCGGCTCTGTATCAGACGCCGAGGTTACCGCCCTTGAAGAGCCGGTCAGGCCGGCGTCGAAAAAAGAAGATGTAGAAGAACTGGACGATGTAAATATCTTTGATGATACAGGGGTCTTTGAAGAGGGACAAGCCGCGTCCGATGACACCAGCGAACTTCAAAGTTTTTCTGACAGCGATTTAACCACGAGAGAACTAAAGGATGTGCTCGATAGTCTAACCGGAGGCTCTGGCCACAGCGACGACGATACAGAGCCTAAGGCCCTGAACAATGACGATATTGACGCGTTGTTTGCCAAAAAGGCGTCTGACAACACTGCCGTTGACAAACAGCCCAAGGTTATGGACAATGACGATATTGACGCGTTGTTTGCCAAA